>NZ_CP084580.1:3736052-4047390 GCF_021869765.1 Chryseobacterium sp. MEBOG06
CGTTGACACCCATTCCAACCCTTCCAGCTCTCTACCATCAACAACCCTATTTTCTGAGAAATTGTAATGCGACTGATAAGCATATTTTTCACTAAGCAGATCTATATTGAAAAACCGTCCTATTGCAGGATCATAATTTCGCCATTTAAAAGAGCTCCACTTGGTATCCTCCTGCTTTTCCTGCCCCTGGGCAGAATACCTGTAGTTCTGGGAGATTGAGTTGACATGAACAAGACAATATTGAATAAAAAGCCAAGTGGATTAGAAACCTCACCTGGCAAATTGGTTAATAAAACAAATAGTATTGTTTAAATAGCTTCCTTTAAAATTTACTTCTGGTTATTTGATACTACTCATCATACTTTTTGACCTTCCAATTATCTCTATCATCTTCTCTATAGGCATGACTTCCATTATCAATTCCTAATAATTCTTTTAAGGTTGGATCAATCTGTAAAATCTCATCTAAACTAATAACCCTAGCATCTTCTTCAGAAATATTTTCTTCATTCCCAAAAAATTGCCATTCTCCATCAGCATCCTTAAAAACAGAAACAATTGCTGAATTATTTTCTAACACAAATCTGGTTGTTATTACTGTGCCCCTTAAATTTACCATAATTTTTATACTCTACTTAGTATGGAAGTGTTGAAGCATCCTCATCAATTTCTTTTCCTTTATCATCAAATAATCTATACAAACGTTTTAATTCAGATAGTAACATTTCTTCAAAAGAACTCCATTGAACTTTAGAGGTTGCATCATCAACCGCACAGCAATGAACAATATTAGTGTCCTTATCGATGTATAAAAGAGAACCGTCCCATTGATAACCGCCAATAAAGAAATAATTATCTAGAGAGTTTTCTGGTCTTTCATACAGATTTGGTGTTACAAGAGAAAAAGGTTGCCTTGAATTTGCTTTGGGATCACGGGTCAAGTGCCTTCTAAATCCATCTAAACTAAGAGTAGAAGAGAGAAAATTGCCTCCATTACTATAGTCCATTAAAAAATGCTTATAATTTTCAGGAATTGTAGTGTTTAATTCTCTTTCAAGAATAACTATTTCCTCTTCTTTAACCTTTGGATAAATTATATTCAGCCAAGCTTCTGGTCCTTTAAATGGTGCTTTACCAATCATTATGGCTCCATCACTTGAACTATCTAATCCTAAGTTTGAAAACTTATAAATAAATTCATTAATTTCTTTATTATACATGATTACTATATTTTAGGATCCTTTACTTCACCCATAGTATTTAAGGCTAATCAACTATAAAACAACTACTATAAAATAGCCTCCAAAGCACTTCTACTTTGGAAGCTATCTAAATTATTTTCAAACCTGTTTATATCTGTCAGAACCTAATAGCTCTTTAAGCTTATAAAATTCAACCTTGTAATTTTCTTCTGCATCTTCTAATTCTCTTTCATATATTTTTATAAGTTCATCATAATAAAGATTAGTATTGAGTTTTGCAGCAATTATGGCAATATTTGCTCTTAAAGGATACATATCATTATGTACACACATCTTTTCAGGGTATTCATTAAGTAATTCATCAACACGGATTACACTAGAATTATTATCAAAATATGGTAAAATGTCTTCTTCAAGATATTCTGGTATGATTTTAATTAAATGTTTTACATCTTCATCATTTTCTATTAACCATTCCTTTGCTGGTTTGCTTTTATAATTGGCGGCATCTCCATCATAATCTCTGATTGTCAAAAAATGATTCCCTAAAGTCAAGTAAGGCCTGGATTTTATTTGAGCAATTGACTTATAAATGGATTCTATTTCTTTTACATGTATTTTAATTTCAGGATCAATAGTTATATTATCTTCTTTTTTGTAAAAAAATAATTTAAAGATTTGTTCTACATTATCTTTTTTTCGTACAAACTCTTTTTGTGCTTTTCGATATTGAAAACCACTTTTCTGAAAACTTTCTAAAACACCATCACTAATTTGCTGTGCTATTTCATTTACTTTCATCCTGTTATTAAAAGAATACTGATTTACTATTTACCCTTATTATTTTTCCACTCTTGATAGCTCATTTTAGCTATTATTACATCAATATTTCAGTTTTTAAATGAACAAAATCTTTTCCCTTTACTTTGTCCAGCTCGTTGAATTCATAAACTAGCTCAATTTCACTAATGTACTCAATTACAAATTCCTCTCCTAACTCACCAGTAACGGCAATGTCTCCTATTTGATGAAAATACTCTTTATAAGGCATATAAAATTGGGGAACTTTTATAACAATATCATAGACATTATCAGGATATTTATAAAGAATATATTTCCATTCGGTTGCATTAAATTGAATCTTTTCACCATTTATTAATAGATTAAAGATTAGTTTCCATTGTTTAGGAGGCTTAGCAGAATAAAAAATCCAGCCTTCAATTGTAGGCGCTTCATTTATGATAGTTCTTGAAAGCTCTAATAACTCAGTATCACCCTCTGGAGAAATTGTTAAAAAATTCTTATTTACAATATTATCAAAACCAATTTCCCAAGAGAAATCAGCAAGCTTTCCAATTTCTTCATCTAAAAGATTTATATATTCAGTTGTAATTTTTTTTGGAGCCAGATATTCTATATTATTTTTAATCCAGCTCCAAAAACTATTGATTATCTCTTTTTTCATATTTTTCTTTTGCATTTTTAAAACGTTCTGGATTCATTTCATTTCTTTTATTATCCAATTTATCTATACCGCCTCGTTCATCAATGGCTTTTTGTTCTTTATATGCACCTTCCTCTGAATTTTTGGGATCATATTTATCAATAACCTTTGCTTTTTTTCTATCCCTACCATCATCTTGTCCTCCTCTTTTAGCAGGATCACCTTTTTTAGTTCTACCTACATATGGTATTCCCGATTCAGTTCCATCTTCAGGAACTTCATAAATAACTCCTTTCTTCTCTGGTTTATCACCTTTCGCTTTCGATTTTGCTTTATCTTGTTCTTTCTTTTCCTCTTTTGCAGAACTTTCACCCTCGCTGTGCAAGACACGATTAGCAACTGTTATCCCAATCGTAGAAATTGCCTTTAGAGCAATAATCGTATTGTTTATATTGCTATTAACAATCTTGGATATGCCATTATAATTATTAATGGCATTGGTTTTCGCTTCTTCAGCAACACCTGCACCATATACAGTTGATCCAGCAGCAGCAGCAGTAGGCGGAGCAACACGAAATATTTTCGTTGACACCCATTCCAACCCTTCCAGCTCTCTACCATCAACAACCCTATTTTCTGAGAAATTGTAATGCGACTGATAAGCATATTTTTCACTAAGCAGATCTATATTGAAAAACCGTCCTATTGCAGGATCATAATTTCGCCATTTAAAAGAGCTCCACTTGGTATCCTCCTGTTTTTCCTGTCCCTGAGTAGAATACCTGTAGTTTTGGGAGATTGAGTTGGCAAGTACAATACAACATTTAACAAAAAGCCAAGTGAACTATAAATCACTTGGCAATTTTATATTCAAATAAACATTCTATAACATCACTTAAATATTAAAAATTAATACTGATTTTATAATCAAAACCCGCTACCATCATAAGACAGTATTTCGATGACTCTATTGTGAGTTTTTTCATATTCTTCGTTTTCTTCTTTGGTATAATCATCACTATAAATATAGGGAGCAAATGTTTTCTCAAACTTGCCTTTCTTAGCGTCTTTAATATTAATTAAAGCCATTGCACCATCAGCATTATCTGTAATAACAATAAAGTTTTTATAGATTAAAATATCATTAAACATTTTGTCAAAATGAATTTCGTCAGGTATGGTTTTTATCACTATTCCTCTCGTTAATTCTTTCTTAGTGGAAATTTGATTGATAGTTGCTATTAGCTGGAAATAATTTGTGGTAAATTCACAAGTTAAAATAACTTCTATATCAATTTCTTTAAAGCGTTTCTTTTTATGTATCCATTCATTTTTACAGCCTCCTTTTTTAAATTCGTCAATTAAATTTAATAGCTCATCCAGGGGTATTGGTTTAAATTCGGAAGCTTTTTTAACCCCTTTTTCTAATATTTCCAAATAGTATCCACAATCTTCTGTCCCCTTGATTTTCTCATAACGTTTCTGGTCAAAAGGTAGATATGCTTTCAAAACATCGTTTGATTTAATATCAGTCTGTTTTAAGATAGTTTCAGGTAATAATGAAATAGAAATCATATTAAATTCATTGCCTGTATCAAATTTCACTTTCCTGATTGCTCTTGAAAAATAATTACTTATAAAACGGGTATGAGTTTGAAACTCATATCGAAGCTTGTTATTTTCCTGTTTGTAATAATCATAATCTAATCCTATTGCGATATATCTTAATGTCATAATTTATGGTCTTTGATGTTTTTCTTTATCTAACGTTTCTCTGTTGAAATCAGCATTTTCCTTTTCTTTTCTTAATGCTTTTATTCTTGCGCCTTCTCCTGTGGGTGTTTGGCTAGTTACAACCGCTTTATATCTACCTGGAGAATTTTCATCTCTATTCCATTTGTTAGCCTGTACATTCCCTTTTCGAGAAGTTCCATTTTGGTTAAGTTTACTTCCACTGATACCTGTTTTTACGACATCATTATTTGCTTTCGTATCCACAACATCATAGTTATGCTGAGGCTTCGTACTAAGCTTTGAATTTCCGTGAACTGCTTTGGCAGCATCCTTAATCTCTTCAACAGCTTTTATCGCAGGAGCCTTTCCTCCTTTTCCCATCAGGGCACCTTTAGGTCCCCCGGCTGCAGCCATTGCTATAGTTGCCAGATCATAAGATCCATTGACTACTTTCTCACCAAAAGATTCTTTCGGAACGCCCGTTTCCAAAGTAAGAGTTCCGCCCTCAACTTTATATTGATTGCTTATTGCATCGTTGGTAAAAACGTTAACAGTTCTTCCTACTGAATTAGCTACCGCAGCTCTTACACTATTGATTCCCCCGTAAATAAGCTCCCCAAATTCTATAGGATCGGATGGAAGGCTGACTTCATTCACTTTTTTAGGCTCTAATCCTTCCAGTTCTCTGGAGTCAACAACCCTGTTTCCGCTAAAGGCATAGGTTGACCATGTATGATACTGCTCTGCAAGAGGATCTACACTAAAGAATCTTCCAAAAGTAGGATCATAATTTCGCCATTTAAAAGAACTCCACTTGGTATCTTCCTGTTTTTCCTGTCCCTGAGCAGAATACCTGTAGTTTTGAGAGATTGAACCCGCAGGAACAATGTTCTCATTAAACTCCAATCCAAAAGGATAATAATTCGTTACCCTGTCTATTACAGCATTACCGCCCGCTCCTTTATAAAAAGACAGCCTTATGTTTCCTAACTGGTCGGTATAATGGTAAATATACTTGTTTTGTATGAAATCATATTAACCTTCTATTTTATTGCTGATAAATTCAAGATAGTTACTAACTATATTGTAGATTAATCAAAATATATTATATTTAATAAAATTAAATATATGTCTGAGCAAGCTTCTACAGAAAACAAAGAACTGGTAAACTATATAACAAGTATTGTTGGTATTAATAAAATTGTTGATCGCCATTGGGACAAAGGCAAAAAAAATTTTATAGATATCTTCTCATGTGATGACCCAATATATACAAGAATAAAATTTTGTGGTACAATAGGTATTTCAGATTATCCAAATAAAATAGAAATGGAAGATGGTAGCTTTAAGAATATACCAATTGAACTGCTTATTAGTGGATATAAAGAATTTGATATGTTATCTAATATTCTTTCCACAGCAGGATTTTATATTACCAAAAATGGTTGGGAATGTCAGCCCGGCTCTGTATTTATGCGAATCGTGGAAATGTATTATGAAACTTCAGAAATGAAACATATCTTGTTTACAACTCCCTTTCTGTGGGCAGATAAATTGGAGCCGTTGAACCTTGAAACAAAGACTGTGAATTGGCTTCTATGTATTCCAATTTCTGAAAAAGAACTCGAATACAGAATGGAAAATGGGGCTTCAGCACTGGAAGATGTATTTCTAGAAAAAGACATTGACATATTTGATATTAATAGGAAATCAGCCATCTAATAACTATTATGGTCGATATATGATTATACAACTTTCTTGCCTCTATTAATTTTTGATATCGTGATGATACTGCTAGTATTTATTATTGAAATACAAAATTTTCAACCAAACACGCTCATTAATTCAATCTATAAAATAAGATCTTGTAAAATCCAGAAGAAGACTATAAAAGTTTTAAATATAACACTACTAAAAAGGCAACACCCTGAATTAACAAGGTGTTACTTTTCAAAATAAATAATACTGATATAAATCGTCAATACTTTCATAGCAATTCAAAATATATCTGTAATAAAATACTATTTTTTATCAGTGAACTACAATAAAAGAATTGTCTCCATGTTTTTATCTTCAATTTCTTTACAAAAATCCAGAGGAGACATATTTTTGTTATTCTTTGAGTTTTGATCTGCACCATGCTCTTTCAGTAGCTTCACAACATCATAATTCCCTCTTGCATTGAATACCGCTGTCCACAATGGATTATTCCCATAATCATCTTTCTTGTTTATTTCAATACTCCTGTTTTCAAGCAGCTGTCTAGTTGCGGTTTGACTACGATAAAGGCCACAATAATGCAATGGGGTCATTCCCTCGTTATCTTGAGCATTTACATTAATGTTTATACTCAAAAGATATTTTAACACATCATAAGATCCGCTAGAAATAGATTCATGCAAAAGATTTTGC
Organism: Chryseobacterium sp. MEBOG06; assembly: GCF_021869765.1. NCBI lineage: Bacteria > Pseudomonadati > Bacteroidota > Flavobacteriia > Flavobacteriales > Weeksellaceae > Chryseobacterium > Chryseobacterium sp. MEBOG06. Next base: position 3,742,845 of record NZ_CP084580.1, read on the forward strand.
CTTTCTTCATTTTTTAATTGGTTTACATTGTTTGAATTTACTTCTTTTTTCAATTTTTCAATTTCATTATACCTTACGAATTGAAAACTAGTATTCAATATTCTCTTTAACAATATTAACTTTACCATCAATAAATTCATATCTGTAAACCAATTCATACCAATCTTTACCATCTGATGTATTTAAAATCATTATGACATTACCTATATCATTTATTTTAGCATCGACGCAAACTGCCCCAAATTCAGTATAATTTTTTTCAAAATCCTTTATGATAGTAGCTACTAAAAAATTTCTCATTTTGATAGAATCGAACGTCTCATCATAGGTAGCCAGATCAATCCATTCACCATCTTTAAATATTAATCCAAAGGGAGCAAATTCTTTTAATTCATTTAAAAATTCTTTTGCAGTATTAATAACTTTATTTATTCCTGTTACATATATTTCTGACATAAAAATATTATTTAAGTTGTTATACACAATTAGGGTCTTTAGCACATTTATTTACAGGTATAGGGTTCATTTGTGGTGGTGGTGGTAGATTTACTTTAAGATTATCAACTTTAATAGGTGCAATATTATAAGTTTGAATATCTATGCCAGATTTTTTTAACGGTTCTGTTAAAGTTGCTTTTTCATTAATCCTTAAAATCAACCTCTTACCTTCTACCAAATTATCCTGTAATCTTAATTGTTTTGTAAAGCTTTGTTTTCCTACATTTTTTACTTCAACAGGATTCCCTTCCTTGGTAAAACCATCAGGTCTTGTTCCACCAGTTTTTCCAGTTTTTGAATCTATAGCCTCAAAATTCTTAGTATTTTTTGTTACTTCTTTCCCTTCCTCATTCATTTTACTAATTTGCTCTGTTTCAATTCTTCTTCCTCTATTAAAGTGCTCTTGTTGCGCTTTAGTAATAGTCTCACTCTGCTTAGTTCCTACTTCACCTACCTTAGTAACTGTCTCAATAATAGTGGGTTTTACGGAAGAATTCTCAATAAGCGGTATGACCCTTGTAACAACACCAAACCATTCCAACCCTTCTAGTTCTCTACCATCAACAACTCTGTTTTCCGAGAAGTTATAATGCGATTGATAAGCATACTTTTCACTCAGTGGATCTATACTAAAGAATCTTCCAAAAGTAGGATCGTAATTTCGCCATTTAAAAGAGCTCCATTTGGTATCTTCCTGTTTTTCCTGTCCCTGAGTAGAATACCTGTAGTATTTTAATATTGAATTTACAGGAATGACATTCTCATTAAACTCAAGCCTGAAAGGATAATGTTTTCTAAACCCTCAATTTAAGAGGTAAAATTTAGGGGATTGAAAGCAATCCCCTAAATTATTCAATAAGGAAAAGTATAGTTCCTTTAAAGATTATCATTCAGTATATTATGACTCTAATATTTCCTCTGCAATTTTCACTGATTCTAGGGTTTTCTCATACAAAATTTTATCATAATTGTCAGGAATCCATTCCTCTAAACCAAAGTGTGCTCTTAGCGCTTTCTCAAATCGAATAGGTCCAACCTCTGTTTCAAAACTTAATTTATCAAATTGACTTTTATTAATATTGGCAATCACATCTCCTTTATAATTAACTAACCGTGCTCCATCGGGATAGTCGTCATTTGGTAAACCTAATTTAAAACAGGGCATTGAAACATTCATTAAGTTGTCAGTTCTATTTCCAATTATCTCCCAATCTTTATGATATAGTTTAGCATCATTTGTATATCCTAAAAACAGAATATCTTTTTTAATAATATTCCCTACATCAAAAATATCCGTTGTTAAAGCTTTATAATTAAAGACTATAATTATAAGAGTGTATTTATCCGGTAGTTCAACAAGCTGTCCAAAACCTGTTTCGTCACTTGTAATTGGTATTGTAAAAATATCACCTTTCGTAATTTTGAATCTTTTAGCCATTGTCTGTTGGTTCTTTTGGTTCTTTTGGTTCTTTTGGTTTCTTAATTTGATTTCTTTTGTTCTGTAATCCTCCGTTAGGATTGGATTTATTAGTTGGTCCTCCTCCTTCATCTATATGTTTTTGCTCCTTCCTGTCAAGATCTTTTCCCGGCTTGCCTCTATCAATTGAATCAGACCCTTGTTGTATATATTTTCACACCTGTTTGATTCTAATTAAAGAAAATATTGGGATAACTGAATCACTAACTTTGTAATGTAACCTATAACTTAGGAAGATTTTAAAAATTAAAATCTTCCATTTTATGATTGTAGTTTCTACTATTTGTAAATGCTACATATTTAATTCCAGAACACAAACTAACATCTCCATCTAAAACCTTTGTATTCATAAATGTAAAATGTTTTACTTTTTTTAAAGATTTTAGCCAGTCTAAAGACTCCATATCTCCGCATCTAGTTAAAATAATCTTTTCCAAATTTTTGCAATATGTTAAATCATCATAATTTGTAAGATTACCGCAAGAACCTAAAATAAAAGATTGTAGATGATCTGATATTCCTCTTAAGCCATCTAATGAAGTTAGCTTACTGCAATAGTGGCCTTCAAAGCTTTTTAAGTTTTTAATTTCAAGCCCCTCCAAACTTTGAATATTACTTTCTGTTATTTCTAGAATTTCAAGTGATGTAGGTAGTTTAACAAAAGAAAATGATTTAGTCTTAGGTTTAAACTTCCAAATTACTAACTTTTTCAAATTTTTATTTTCAGATAGGTCTAGTTCTTTATTATACCAGTCTATTGAAAGATCTTCTAATTTTTTGAATTTTGAATAATCTATGTTAGGTTTTACTTTTTGATAAATAACTGATAAAGATTTCAGATTTTTAAGTTGATAGATACCACTGTAATCCATATCAAAACAACTAATATATATCTCTTCAATAAAATCTAATTCCTCCAGAAAATCTAGGTTTTCTAATTTCTCCAATAATGATTCATCTAACGAAACATATTTCAATTTGTTTTTCTTTATATATTCAATAGACCTGTTTATCTCTTGAATATTAGCAGTCAAAAAACTGAAAATATCCTCCTTATGAAATCTATTATAAAACTTGAAACCATCTTTAATTATTTCAGCCATTTTAATTATTTGTTAGTGTATTTTGTTCATCTTGCTTTCTGTACTTTGTACCTGGCGAATCTCGCTTATTATAATTTTTATCACTTTTATATCCTTTCTTATCCCCTTCTGCATCTGTGTCCATTCTTTTTGATTCATCTTTATACCCTTCTCTAGTATTTTTAGACGGAGTCCAATCAGTCTTCTCTAGAAGATCATCATATTCCTTTGCCTTTTCAGTTCCTGATTTTTCTGCCCTACTTTTATCTCCTTTGCCATGATATTTTTTACCACTTCTATGATGATTTGTGTATGATCCAGATTCCTTCTCTTTGTTCTCTTTGTTGTCTTTATTGTCTTTGTTGTCTACCTTCTGACCATTATCCTCACTGTGCAAGACACGGTTAGCAACTGTTATCCCAATCGTAGAAATTGCCTTTAGAGCAATAATCGTATTGTTTATATTGCTATTAACAATCTTGGATATGCCATTATAATTATTAATGGCATTGGTTTTCGCTTCTTCAGCAACACCTGCACCATATGTAGTTGATCCAGAAGCAGTAGCAGGCGGAGCAACACGAAATATTTTCGTTGACACCCATTCCAACCCTTCCAGCTCTCTACCATCAACAACCCTATTTTCTGAGAAATTGTAATGTGACTGATAAGCATATTTTTCACTAAGCGGATCTATATTAAAGAACCTTCCTATTGTTGGATCATAATTTCGCCATTTAAAAGAGCTCCACTTGGTATCCTCCTGTTTTTCCTGTCCCTGGGTGGAATACCTGTAGTTCTGGGAGATTGAGTTGGCATGAACAATACAATACTGAATAAAAGCCAAGAGGATTAGAAACCCCACTTGGCAATTTAATATTCAAATAAATACTTTATAACAGTACCTAACTATTAAAAGTCAATACCCTTCTTATAACTAAAAACCACTACCATCATAAGATAATATCTCTATGACTTCATTATGAGTTTTCTCATATTCTTCGTTTTCTTCTTTCGTATAATCATCACTGTAAATATAAGGTGCAAATACTTTTTCAAATATCCCTTTCTTAGCGTCATCAATATAAATTAATACTCTTGCACTATCACTTGTATCGGTAATAATAATAAAATTTTTATGTACTAGAATGTCTTTAAACATCTTTTGAAAGTGTATTTCATCGGGTATGGTTTTTATTACAATTCCTTTAGTTAATTCTTTCTTAGTAGAAATTTGATTGATTGTAGCTATTAACTGAAAATAATTTGTAGTAAATTCACAAGTTAAAATAACTTCTATATCGATTTCCTTAAAACGTTTCTTTTTGTGTACCCATTCATTTTTACATCCTCCTTTTTTAAACTCATCAATTAAATTCAAGAGTTCTTCAAGCGGAATCGGTTTAAATTCTGAAGCTTTTTTAAGCCCTTCTTCTAACACTTCCAAATAATATTTACAATCTTCTGTTCCTTTGATTTTCTCATACCGCTCCTGATTAAACGGAAGATATGCTTTCAAAACATCGTTTGATTTAATATCAGGTTGTTTTAAGATAGTTTCAGGTAATAATGAAATAGAAATCATATTAAATTCATTGCCTGTATCAAATTTCACTTTCCTGATTGCTCTTGAAAAATAATTACTTATAAAACGGGTATGAGTTTGAAACTCATATCGAAGCTTGTTATTTTCTTGTATATAGTAATCATAATCTAATCCTATTGATATATATCTTAATGTCATAGTCTAAGTACTTTTTTACCAGTAAAAATAAGACAGGTAAACATTTAAATTACCTGTCTTTTAAATTTATTTATTGAAATATTTCTATACTAGGCTCTCTATTTAAAGGAAACCAATATTTTTGAAATATAACCTCTATTCTTCATACTTTACAACTTCCCAGTCATCATGTTTAGTTTATCTATAAGTATGACTTCCAGCATTAATTTCTAATAATTCTTTTAAGGTTGGATTGATCTGTAAAATCTCACCTACACTAATAACCCTAGCATCTTCTTCCGAGATATTTCCTTCATTCCCAAAAAATTGCAATTCTCCATCATTATCCTTAAAAACAGAAACAATTACTGAATTATTTTCTAACACAAATCTGGTTGTTATTACTGTGCCCTTAAATTTACCATAATTTTTATACTCTACTTAGTATGGAAGTGTTGAAGCATCCTCATCAATTTCTTTTCCTTTATCATCAAATAATCTATACAAACGTTTTAATTCAGATAATAACATTTCTTCAAAAGAACTCCATTGAACTTTTGAAGTCGCGTCCCATCTTTCACAACAATGAACGATATTTGTTTCTTTATCTATAAATAAATGTGAACCATCCCAATTATAGCTTCCAATGAAGAAAAAACTTTCCATTGCATTCTCCGGTCTTTCTGAAAAATTTGGAGTAATGATAGAATATGGCTGACGTGAGCTCACTAAATTACTGCGATTTAACTGTCTTCTTAGTCCATAAAAGCTAAGTGTGGATGATAAAAAAATAAGTCCATTACTAAAATTCATTAAAAAGTCTTTATATCCTTTAGGTATGGTTGTCTTTAACTGTTCTTCTAAACTACATATTTCTGACTCATTTAAAGTGGGAAACAACTCATTTAACCATGCTTCAGGCGCTACATGAGGTGCTTTACCAATCAAAATTGCGCCATCGCTTGAACTTCCCAATCCTAGATTTTCGAACTTATATATAAGAGCATTTATTTCTTTATACATTTTTTGAATATTGTATATATAATACTTTAATAATTATCATTCTATTGAATTTCCCATGAAGCATTTATATTCACTCTATATGCTTCTCCTCCTAAAGGTAAATCAGCTATCTCCAAAACTGTAGAGTCCAGGGAAATAATTTCTTCAAGAGAAACTACCCGAAAATCCTCATCCATTAAGTTAGTCTCATCACCAGAAAATTGCCAACTTTCGTCCTCTTCATAGTGGAATACATACAAAATGGGTGATTTTTTTTCTAAAACAAATTTTGTAGTTATAACCGCCGTATTTAGGTCTTCTTTAAATGATTTCATTTTAATTATTTAGTTTTTAGTTGGTAAAACTTCACTAATAAAAGTGATCGACATATATGAAGCCTTAACGTATTACATTATAATTTTTCTGTACCATCATAATTGTAATTTTGGAGAGTCCAGTCTATCATGACTTCACCAATCCACTCTGCAAAATTTGTATTGCAGACCTCCACCTCTTCAATATTTTCATATTCAAAGTCCCATTGCCAAAATACTATTGGGCAAATATTTTCATTTAATTTTGACAAGTCTAAACAATAATGATTTCCTTGGCCATCTGGTGAAAAAGGGAAGAAAAAAATAGGCATTGGATTTTCTACTTCCCTATGCTCGAAGTTATAAATTTCATCAAGGGAATTGCCTCTAAAATTTTCTGACAATCCATAAATTTCAGTTCCTGCCAGTGTGATTCCATTGTGTTTCTTCAAAATATATTTAAAATCTTGAGGAAGTTTTAATCCTATTTTTTGTTCCAAATTCTCCAATCGAGAGTCTAAAATATTATCACCTAAGTACAAAACTTCAGATGAAAATTTATATAACTCATTTAGTATTTGGTTACATTTATCAATTATTTTCATATTGTTTATCTTTTAGATCTGTCTATTTTAGGGTTCCCAGAAGCATCTTTATAATACGCTAGTCTGACGTTTCCTACCTGATCATTATAGTTGCAAATATTGGTTTTTCCTTCTAAGAATAAAACAGACAACCATTTAGATTGCCTGTTTTTTGAATTATTTACTAAAGCTTTCCAATTTCAGGTACTATCTAAAGAAAACTAATATACTTGAAACTTGGCCAATCTTAAGGATGGATAATTAAAATTTATCCCTCCTTGATTAGAAGTAAATTGATTATAATTCACATTATCCCCAATTATTCCACTCTGAATTTCCATTTTCTCTCCGTAATCCTTTTTCAATTGGCAAATACATAGCTGGATTCAAACCATCATCAATTCCTAAGATAGTACCAAATGAAACGGCTCTTTTCATATGCTTAGGAATTTGGGTTCCATCATCAGTAAACATTTCCCATTCCGATTCTTCCCATCTCATAAGCTCTAAGATTTTTTTTCCAAATAAAGCATCAATATCAGTGAAAACTATTGAATTCTGATCTATTGGATAAATCCAATCTTTTACTAACCATTGCCAAACAGGTTGATTTTTTTCATCAAATTTAATTGACATATCGGGTATTTCAAGAGTTTTGTGCTCTGTGTCAGGAATTATTTGAAACACCTTAATATCACTACTTCCATAATAATCAAAAATACCATCAAACATGAGATGGCTCCATGACTCATGAATTAATGAAATAGTGAAACTTCCGAGATTATCTAATTGAATATTAAAATTATTATCGAAAGTATTGATATTTAATTTTTCAACAATAAAATTGATAATTTTCTTTATTTCCTCGTTTTTATATATTGCTCCTCCAGCAAATGCAAGTTCAAATTTAAATTTTTGATTAAGCCCAATAGTATAATAATATTTGGGTAATGGAGAATTACCTGTTACAATTGTTACATGATAACCAAAATCTTTTATATGAGATTTTATGTTACTTAAAAATTCTGCTTTGTTCATGGTTTATGTATTTCTTTATGGCAATCTTTGCATAAAATGTTCGTGTTCTCTTTCGTTGTTTCTCCTCCGTCCGCGTGCCTAATTGTATGGTGAGCATTTGAAGTTTCTGGGGTTACTTCTTTATTACACCCTTCACATTTATTATCTTTTTCTTCAATTAATTCTGTTTTTTCTTTTTTGGATAGTGTCCTTTTAGCATCTCTATCTTCTTTCGCAACAGTCCCTTTTCCGGTTCCAGGTTTTTGAATTTTTCCTAGCCCTTCTTTATCACCTGCTTCATTACCCTCAGTTTTTCCAGAATCGGGTTTACTACTCTTTTTATTTTCACCCTCGCTGTGCAAGACACGGTTAGCAACTGTTATCCCAATCGTAGAAATTGCCTTTAGAGCAATAATCGTAATGTTTATATTGCTATTAACAATCTTGGATATACCATTATAATTATTAATGGCATTGGTTTTCGCTTCTTCAGCAACACCTGCACCATATACAGTTGATCCAGCAGCAGCAGCAGGCGGAGCAACACGAAATATTTTTGTTGACACCCATTCTAACCCTTCTAACTCTCTACCATCAACAACCCTATTTTCTGAGAAATTGTAATGTGACTGATAAGCATATTTTTCACTAAGCGGATCTATATTAAAGAACCTTCCTATTGTTGGATCATAATTTCGCCATTTAAAAGAGCTCCACTTGGTATCCTCCTGTTTTTCCTGTCCCTGGGTAGAATACCTGTAGTTTTGGGAGATTGAACCCGCAGGAACGATATTTTCATTAAACTCAAGCCTGAAAGGATAATGTTTTCTAAACCCTCAATTAAAGAGGTAAAATTTAGGGGATTGAAAACAATCCCCTAAATTATTCAATAAGGAAAAGTATAGTTTCTTTAAAGATTATCATTCAGTATATTATGACTCTAATATTTCCTCTGCAATTTTCACTGATTCTAGGGTTTTCTCATACAAAATTTTATCATAATCCTCAGGAATCCATTCCTGTAAACCAAAATGAGCTTTCAATGCATTTTCATACCGTATAGGTGCTATTTCAGATTTATATACTAATTCATCAAATTGAGATTCATCTAAATGCTTTAAAACTTTACTTTTATAGTCAACCAAACGAGCATCATCACTTGTACCTAATTTAAAAAATGGTAAAGGTATTGATTGAATATTATCTTTATAATTTCCAATGATCTGCCAATCTTTATAATACAATTTTGCATCAAAGGTGTATCCTAGAAAAATTATTTTTAAATCATCAATATTGATCTTGTCAAATTCATTTAATTCAGCGATTTTCTCATTAAAAATTACAACAATAAATGCGTCAGATGTTTTAGGAAAATTGATTATTTGCCCTAATCCAAATTCGCTATTTCCTAAAGGAATTGCAAAAACATCGCCTTCGTTTAATTTAAATCTTTTAGCCATTGTCTGTTGGTTCTTTTGGTTCTTTTGGTTCTTTTGGTTTCTTAATTTGATTTCTTTTGTTCTGTAATCCTCCGTTAGGATTGGATTTATTAGTTGGTCCTCCTCCTTCATCTATATGTTTTTGCTCCCTTCTGTCAAGATCTTTTCCCGGCTTGCCTCTATCAATTTCTTCAAATTCATAGTCAGCATCCTTATTAGCTCTTTGATGTTCTTTTTGTCGTTTCTTATATCTTATTGAATCTTTGGCTTGTCCTACATAGTCTTTTTCTTTTCCCGTTTTTTCCTTTCTTTTATAAACAATACCTTCTTCTTCAGATTTTGTGTCGCTTCCTTTATTTTCGGCTTTACTGTCTCCCTCGCTCTTCAAAACCCTGTTAGCAACTGTTATCCCAATCGTAGAAATTGCCTTTAGAGCAATAATCGTATTGTTTATATTGCTATTAACAATCTTGGATATGCCATTATAATTATTAATGGCATTGGTTTTCGCTTCTTCAGCAACACCTGCACCATATACAGTTGATCCAGCAGCAGCAGCAGTAGGCGGAGCAACACGAAATATTTTCGTTGACACCCATTCCAACCCTTCCAGCTCTCTACCATCAACAACCCTATTTTCTGAGAAATTGTAATGTGACTGATAAGCATATTTTTCACTAACCGGATCTATATTAAAGAACCTTCCTATTGTTGGATCATAATTTCGCCATTTAAAAGAGCTCCATTTAGTATCCTCCTGTTTTTCCTGTCCCTGGGTGGAATACCTGTAGTTTTGGGAGATTGAGTTGGCAGGAACAATACAATATTGAATAAAAAGCCAAGTGGATTAGAAACCTCACCTGGCAATTATAAATTCAAACAGTTACTCTTATTTTAGGGTTTCTTGCATCCAAATCCGCCACCGGTTTCCACAGCTTTATTTTGCTCAATCCATTCTATTGCTCATTTTAGCTATTATTACATCAATATTTCAGTTTTTAAATGAACAAAATCTTTTCCCTTTACTTTGTCCAGCTCGTTGAATTCATAAACTAGCTCAATTTCACTAATGTACTCAATTACAAATTCCTCAATACCCTATTCATCAGATTCATCAACAAGATTTAAGACTTTCCAATCTCCTTCTTTAGATCGCCATACCCATAATTTATTGAATGTAAAATTTCCGTTTTGATAGATAACTTTTTCTTCAATTAATCGCTGATCCTGTTTTTCTTCTAAAAGAGCAAAACACCTTTCTATATTTTGGAAATTTGGAAATTCGTTTGATTGAAAAGTTTCAATCAAAGATGATTTTAATACTTCTCTTATTTTATTTTTTATTTCTGCGGTAATCATTGCATCTGTTTCCTTCAGTAAATTTTCCGCTTCCATTTCAAAATCTTTACAAGAAATTACACCTTTTAAATCGTTATTTGAGTAATAATTTTCAATTTTAATTATAGCTCCTTCGGGTGTTGCCAAATCTGGCTTAAAAAAGTCATTTCCATCGTCAATTTTTACGTCAAAATCAATATCAAAGTTCATTTTTGATTCATCGTCGAGAGTATCTCTATAATGTCGTATGGTGTAACCTCCTATTAGTCTTCCTTTTTCAATAATCATCCAATCTATTACATCATTTATTAAAATCTTTTGAGGATTTCCATTTTCAGCCAGGTTACCAGAATAATAGTTCTCTTCAATTTTAACATTTTCTAACCATACATAAACATTTTCATTATTTTTAAACTTAACAGAATTATATCCTGAAAACCCAATTTTAATAAGGTCGTTAAAATACCATAAAGTATTTTTTACCTTATATAAATTGTATTGATAAATATTATCTTCTTCTATTTTTGCACTATTATTCATTACAAAATATCTTTTATCCACTGCGCAGATTTTAAAAATCGTTTTGCTGTATCGTCACCCCATTGCGCACCATAATCAAAAGAATAGATTTTGCAATCTTCATTTTTCAAAACAGTATGCGCAACAAGTGAAAGTTTAACATTATCAATCATTTTAGATATGCCCTGAAACTTCTTATTCCAACTGGTACTTGGATGAGCGCCTTTTGCAGTATCGAAAAAAAGAATCAATTGGACTTTAATTTCGAAGTCATTCCAAGTGTCTTCAAATAATTTCAAATTCAAGATTTCATTAACTATCTTATAACAACCCTGGCCATTCTCTACTTGAAATTTCTTCAAATAATCAATTAATGCTATATCAGTTTCAGATACTAATTTTAAAATCTTTTTAAAACAGATGATATCATGATGAAAAGGTTTTTGATGGATAATATGAAGTATGTTTTTCAAGATTTCGAACTTTAACTTAGTAGAAGTCTTTTTAAAAATACCACGAACATTTTCTATTCTCAATGTATCTTCTAAAAAATTACTATTAGGAGAAACAAAATAGTTATCTCTAAGATAAACGGTAACATGAAAAAACTCCTCTGGTGAATAAACAATCTTCTTGTCGCTAACCAGTCTCGGTATCAGATTATCTCCAAGTAAAGCTCCTAATCTTGCCACATATAATGACCTTAAAAAAGCGTCATTGAATACATTATTGTAATTTAATAATTTTGGAAGTATGTATTTATAGCTTTTCCTTTCGATTTCTGATGAAATCATTTCATTAAATTTAATTTCTAATTCTTTTTCCGTTTTTAATTGATCTTCCTTATTAGTAGTCGCTTGTTCATGTTTCAACAGTAATAGGTCAAACCAAAATTGGATATTAGTAAAATCACTTTCAGGAATATTTAGTTCTTTGGCTAAAATTTTTGATTTTGCCAGTTCATCGTTTTTAAAAGTCCAATAGGGATTATTCATCATAATTTCGAATTTAAATCAGCTGTCCAAATATTACTTTTTTATTTTCTATTGTATAAGGATAGGTTTGCTGGTATATTTTCTCAGGAGAAAGGATAAATTCAATAACTAATACATCCTTTCCCTGATATCTTCCATCCATAGCAATAGCATAAACCCGAACTTCTTCATCTTGTAGATCTTCATAAGCTCCAGCTAATAAAATATCATAAATTTCTTTTGAGTCTGTTGATTCTGAGTAAGCAGAAATATAAGTAAGTTTGCCATCCGCCTTAATATGAGTTGCATACGGAGCAAATTCACCATTTTCTAGTAAAAATTTTTCTGCTTGCTCTTTAATTGCTTCAAGCAATTTTTCAATGTTATTCATTTTTAAATATATTAAATTTTAAACTATACACAACCTTGTATTCCCTCGCATGGATCTTTAGATTTCGGAGAAGGCAGAAGTTTTGGAGCTGGAGCTGGAGTAACTTTAATATTATCTATTTTAGGTTTTGCAGGGGGAGTATATCTCTGAATATCAATTCCTGAGTTTTTAAGTGGCTTAGTAACTTCTGCTGATTTATTTAAACGTAATACTGCTTTCTGACCATTAGACTTTGAAACTTCGAGCTGTCCTCTTAATTGCTTTGTAAAGGATTGTTTTACTACATGCTTTATTTCAATTGTTCCTCCTTCATCTGTCATAGCATCTGGAATTGTACGTCCAGTCTTACCCGTCTTTGGATCTGTGAATTCAAAAGTTTGAGTATTTTTCTCCTTTCCGATTTCAGCCAGTTGTTTTTCTTCAACATATCTACCAAAATTAAAGTGCTCCTGCTGAGCTTTGGTAACAGTCTCACTTTGCTTAGTTCCTGCTTCACCTACCTTAGTAACTGTCTCAAGAATAGTGGGCTTTACGGAAGAATTCTCAACAAGCGGCATGACCCTTGTAACAACACCAAACCATTCTAACCCTTCCAGCTCTCTACCATCAACCACTCTGTTTTCTGAAAAATTGTAATGCGACTGATAAGCATATTTTTCACTCAGCGGATCTATATTAAAGAACCTTCCTATTGTTGGGTCATAATTTCGCCATTTAAAAGAGCTCCACTTGGTATCCTCCTGTTTTTCCTGTCCCTGAGTAGAATACCTGTAGTTTTGGGAGATTGAGTTGGCCGGAACAATGTTCTCATTAAACTCAAGACCAAACGGATAATAATTCGTTACACGGTCTATTACAGCCGCTCCACCAGATCCTTTATAAAAAGACAGCCTTATATTGCCTACCTGATCCGTGTAATGGTAAATATACTTCTTTTGTACGAAATCATAATACCCTTCTGAAGTAGGCACAAAATTCAATACATTGTCAGTATACTGGAAGCCATCCAGATAGTCTGTCACCTTATGGGTTTCCAAATTGGAAGCTCCGGAGCCGAATGTATATTCTTTTCTCAGCTTTATACCATCTGCACTATACAGATAATTGGTATAATTTTTATAACTGCTGCCGAGGTCATGGTCCAGGTAATATTTATCGAAAATAATCTTGGTGGGCTGGTTCAGGTAGTTATAGGCAATATCCAGTATTCCCTTATCCTTGTGACTGGTCATATTGCGGTTCAGGTCATAGGTCATCGTATTGCCGGAGACTTCCGGATACCCATCATACACTCCTGAGTTATCTGTAACGCTCATCAGGATATTCCCTGTGTATTTATAGGCAAGATCATCCATTGGCTGTACCCCGAGATTCTGCACCCAGGTATTCCTTTTGAGGTAGTGGATATTTCCGTTCAGGTCATAGAAAAGAGCCTCATTATAGGCATTGTTAACAGGCGCCGTTGATCCGGGCTGGGTATAAGACGCTTTGGTGAGCCTTTCTAAACGGTCATATTCATAGCTGTAGCGCCTTAATGTACCATCATCTGCGGTCTTCCAGTCCACCTCAGAAATGTTTCCGTTGTATTTGGCCAGATAAGGGCTAGTTACAGGGTTTTCATATCTCATCTTATAGCCGAAAAGTTTCCCGCCAAGATTTTCAGGATCATTGATCCCGGTACGCCATCCTCTTATGTTATAAGCATAGTCTACCGTTTCCATATTATTGCCCACTTTCTTGCTGGCAAGCTGGGAGAGCTCGTTATAGGTATTTTCTGCCAGCAGCTCCACAGGTTCTGTCCCTGCCTGATGCCAATGTTTGAGCAGCCTGTTCTGGTGGTCGTATTCAAAAGTCTCTGTAATGAGTTTTTCGGTATCAGACTTTGTTCTTCTATGGTAGGTCACTGATTTTTTGGGAAGCCCTGCAAAATTCAACTGGGTTTCTTTTCTGGTGTAGCCCTCAAGATAGTTGATGGAATAAGAAGAGATTTCTCTTCCCCTGCTGTCATAAGCAAAGAACGTCCTGGTCCAGTGGTCATCTTCAATATTTTTCACAAAAGAGGCTGCCAGAAACCCTTTGGCTTTATCCTGATAATTTCTAAGGATCACCTCCTGCCCGAAAATACTGGTCTGAAATCCCGGGAAATCATTGGTCTGCGGAAAAGTATCATAATATTTGATGGTAAAGACTTCCTTGATGCCTGTAGGGAAAGCTTTATTGGAGTACAAGACGGTTATATTCGGCATGGTAAAAGAATACCCCCGGTTTTCATAAGTAATGCCGGTATCATTATCTGCCTGCAGCTGAAGATCCGCTCTTGTCTTTTTGTCAGCTATCTTGCCGGTATAAGCAACCCTGTTGAACCGGTCATACTTGGTAAAAAGCCACTCTCCTTTTTGCTTCAGCATGGGGTCCTGAGAGAGGATCAGACGATCCTGCTTATCATACACCCTATATTCCCATCCTTTACCCGGGAGCTTTTTCTCTACCATTCTTCCCCGTCCGTCATAACGGTACTGGTAAGCCAGCAGATCAAGATCTTTGGCCTTCCAGGAGTTCATTACAGAAAGAAGCGGTGGGATAATACAGGCCAGCTGGCCGTATTCATTATACAGATAATAGGTATCTGCATCATCCGAGCTGCCGGTTGTTTTTCTGGACAGGATCATCTGTCCTTTTCCATTGGTAAATTCCATGGTTTTGTTCCCGTCTTCATCAATGACGGTCTTCTTGTGCAGCTGTCCGGCGCTGTAATAGGCCGTTCCTCTGGCAATATTGGTGGAAGTAGCACCATTCAAAATCGTGGTGGCCAGAACAGGTCTTATCACTTCTCCGGCAGCATTGGCTCCTTCTTCATAGTAAACAGGTCGTGAGCTCCAGTTCAGACCTTCCTGAACCTGCTCCTGTACCCGGTTCAGCGGGGAATTCTCAATGACTTTTTCACCGTAGATCTTTTCCTGCCCATATACGGAAGGCGCATTGGCAAGAGGTGCAGAATATATACCTCCCAATTGGCTTCCCTGCTGGGGCACCGGAAGATAGGTTTTGCTTTCCCTGCCAAAAACATCATACTCAAAATGGTTCACCACATCTTTTCCGAGTGGGGAAGCCTTTATGTCTATCACCTGTTTGGTTCTCCCGAGCCCGTCATAATATTCTACTTTCTGAGCAGCTTTAGCCGGAGCAGCGGAGGGATAATCCAGATAGGTCTTTGTGGAAACATAGTTTTCATTGGACATAAGCTGTGCAGAAAGGCTGCCTGCCAGCAAAAAAACGCCCAAAATGTTTAATATTTTTTTCATCTTTTTTAGTTTTTAAGATTATATTGAAATTCCTTCACCGTCCTCATGAAAATGTTTCCGGTACCGTCTTTCTCCTCCTGGGTTATTTCTTTAAGCCTTTTCTGATCGTCATAATCATAATATTCCCGTATACCGGATGGTAAAGTCATACTTCTTACCCCTACCAGAGGATCGTACGTATAGGTCGTAATCTGGGCATGATCAAAAACAGGATCATTTTTGAAATTCTCCAGGGCCTGAATAAGGTCGTTTTCCGTATTCCATACTCCGGCCAATGCATCCTGATCGGATGCTGCCACCACGGTATTGATGAGGTTCTGGCTGATTTCTGATAATTTCACCCCTTCTATTTTAGCTATAGGAAGAGATCTGTTGTACCCCCAGATCACAGTGACGGGGGTTCCGTCTTTAATCGTATACTGCTGCAGGTTTCCTTTTTCATCATAACGGTCATATTTTATTTTGGCTTCCATAGCCCCTGTAATCGTATTGAGTGATTTTAGGAGATCAGGGAAAAGACCGGCAGGATGATTATAGGTCACCTCTGTTTTAGCGACTGTTTTACTACTCATACCGTATTCTTTCTCTGTAGTCTCCACTTCCAGCGGTAGACTGATCATATTGGCCGTGATGAGTTTTTGGGCCTGTTTTTCCGCAGCATATTGATAAACAGTACGTGTAGATGCACCATCCGGATGCTGCTCTGCAACTATGGACGGATAATCATTGGCATTGTAGCTGGTTTCTGTTGTACTGGTGAGAGCGCTTTGAGCTCCGTTTTTGTAATAATAGGAAGTCTCCGTCTTTTTCACAGGCAGTACAATCCCGTAGGTAGAATAATATTTATAAGGTGCTGAAAGGGTAACATTGGGAAATTCAACTTTGAAACCATCGTAATACTGGTATTCATAAAAGCGCGGAGCAATATTATTGTAGAAAAGGTCTTTTATTTTGATACCTTCCAGCTTTTGGGTACTTAGAGTGGTATATTCATTATTCACTTCAGAAAGAATCTGCCCGCTGGTATTGTATTTCTTTTCCGAAATCAGCTGTCCCCTCAGATAATCCTGATTGGTAATCGGCATAATGGGCATGACAAGAGAAATCATTTCCGGGTTAGGATAGTCTATCGGCGAGCGGAATTGATAGACCGTGCTGCCGTTGTCAATACTTGTATTATTGGGTCCTTCAGCCACCTGTTTTACCGTTACATATTTATAGCCCACATCAGCACCCTGTGTCTTTTCGGCCGGAATGATATTAAAATTGGTGGTGGTATCTGTCGTACTGCTATACTTGGCATACCCCAGTGAATACCTTTTCTGATAAAAATAATTGATGTTTTCGCTGTATTTGAAAACCGGACGTGGAAAGACCAGCCCACCGCTGCTTTTCCCGGGATTATCCAGGTCTCTGTAATCATACACATACTGCTTTGCAGGGTGGGTACTGGCAGGATCATCAAAATATCTGATCTTATTAATCCTCAGCCCACCGCCATTTTCAATGGCATAACTGCTGAAATAATGTTCTTTGGTTTTAGCGGAAAGAAGATAGGATACCGGTTTATGGGTAATCCCATAGTTTCCGCTCAATGACAAAAAGTAAGTTCCCGGCTGCAGAACAGGGGTCTCCTTATCAAAAGTGGTAATGGCTTCTCCATTCACCCCAAGGTTCTGACTGGGGCAGAAAGGGCCTCCCGGAGGGCTGTCACAGGACTGCCAGTCCATCCCAAATGTTACAATAGCTGGTGAAAAAGTGCCGTCATCATACTTTCTGTACAGCTTAAACTCCCAGGTTGAATAGATAAGGCTTCCCAGATCCAGATGCAGATTAACTTTCTGAGCGGTATTGATTGTAAAAAACTCGCCCTTGGCTGTGGGACTGAATGAGGTAAGGTCACTGAAGCTATGATCATTTTCTGCGTCAATCCACTTTCCTGTTACCGGTTCTGTAGGATTAGTATACCCGGCAAAATAGCTATAATTGTTTTCTCCGAAATCAAACGCGACCTTTCCCTTGGCAGGATACACAATAGAACTTATCACATCCTGAGTAATATCAGAAGGCTGCGATTCTTTATAATATCCCCAGTCATCCTTTTTGAACGTCTTGTTGAAGCTGTTATAGTTGATTGCATATTCATTACTCCCTGTCTGGTTAACATTAGTAACCTTTTTCAGGAGCAGCTTTTTGAGAACCAGATCAGCATTGGGGGTATCCTGAAGGGTAGAGTTTGAGTAGCTGTAATCAAAAGTAAATTGATCTACAGGCTGGTAGGCAGCCTGGCCAAGGATAAGGGATTCCACGGATTTCAATTTATATAGATTGGCAGAATTCATATAATTGCTGTCTTCTCTTCCTTTTTCATAGTTGAACCTGATCTTACCCCGGTCGGCAATGGTGATTTCCGTTAGAAGTTTGGTGCTGGCTGTATTATAGACTGTCTGTACCTCAAGGGCTCCCGGCATCTGTGGATCGGGATTGATGATGGCTCCATAATGATAATAGTCATAGGTTACATCCTTCACCAGGCGGTTTGTTCTGGAGTCCGGGTCTTTATATTGTACCACCGGAGAAAGATCATAATTAAAGGTCAGCAGCGTTTTGCTGTTTTGGTCCTGAACTTTTTCAAGATGATAAGCGGTAAAATACTGTCCGCCGCTGCTGTTGGTAAGCAGGTCACTTGTATTATTCAAAAGCCCCACTTTGACGGTAGAGATATCCTTAGAAAAGGTCTCCATCCCTTTAAACAGATATTGGATTCCTTTGTCATCTGTAATATTGACGTTCTGTACTTCCCCGGCTGAATCCTGTGTTACTGTTATTTTCAGATTATTACGGTCCAGCTTTTCTACATTATAAATGCCATTGAGGTCTTTCTTAATAATAAATCTACCGGTGTAGCCCATAAAGTTGTACTGATACAGATCGTATTCCGTATCAAATTTTCCGATTGCCGTATTAAATCCATATTCCAGGATATCAAAATTGGCGGTATCATTATAGACAAGCTTGTAGGTATTATTGTTACTGTGCCAGTATATCCCATATTTGGCCCTGGGCGGTGCCGACATAAAGGTGGATTCCATCTTTGAATCGGCCACTCCGCCCCGCACTGTTCTTGTAATGCTTCCTCCGGCGGATACATTCCAGCCCAGGCCGATTTCTGAAGCTTTGTCATCTGGTTTGGCACTTAAAGGATGGTACTTCAGACTTACCTGTAAACTGAGATCATCCTCGTTGGTAGGAATATTGAAAAGCGGGATGCTGACATCAGGAATCCCCGTATAATAGCTTACAGGAACTTCTTCAAATTTCATCAGGTTATTGGCTGTGGGTGCAGCGGGAAATATCTTATTGATATTATCCATGCTTTTATTGAACTGCCCTTCTACCTGTGCCTTAATGTGGGCAAAGAATGAGGAAAGGAGCAGAACGGTTATCATTTGTTTTCTCATGAGTGTTTATTTTTTGATCAGTTTTGCATTGGCTGTTTTATTCATATCGGTTTTGATAGTTACCAGATAGGCTCCCTGAACCAGTGCCTGGGTATTAATCTTGGTGACTTTGTTCTTCGTTTTCAGGCTTTGGAGCTGTCTTCCGCTCATGTCATACAGCATAATATCAGCCTCTTTGAAATCGAAACCAATTTCTATATAGGCGTAATCTGATACCGGATTCGGATAGATCTTGATGTCAAATTTCTCCATTAACTGATCAACCTGCTTATCTCCCAGTTTTACAATTTTCCAGTTTTCTTTGCCCAGTTCCTCAGCACTGGTTCCGGCTAAAACAATAGAACCATCCCTGTCTATTGCCACGGCTGCCAGCCGTTCTTCTTTTTGTCTGGATTCTCCGGTTACATACTTTCGCCACTGCTCATTCCCTTGCTGATCAATATAGAGCAGGAAAAAAGTTTCTTCGTCCTTCTCTATCCTTCCGTCAGAATGAGTATATCCCCCCAGAAGCACTCCTTTAGTTAGATCCTGGTTACCGGCTCTTGAATCCTGACCCTGAATGACACTCATTCCCATCAGAAGATCACGGTTCCCGAAATTGTAAGATTTCTGCCACTTTTCTTCTCCCCTCTCGTTTAAAAAAAGTACCCACAGGTCCGTTCCCTGCTCAATTCCTACCGTTTTATTGCCGGAGAGTTCCGACCTTGATTCTCCTCCGATGACATAACCATTTGAGGTGAGCGCAAGAGCTCTTAAATGATCATCCCCTTTGCCACCGAAGTTTTTTTCCCATTCAATTTTTCCGTTCCTGTCGATTTTAAGAACCGTATAATCTCCTTCACCGAAATTGTCGCTTTGTTTTTGTACAATACTCAGGTGTCGGGTGTATTTTGGGCATCTTTTATGGGAGATGTCTTACCTTGTACCGCTGAACTTCTGGAATAAATTCCGAGTAAAGCTCCGCCGTCTTTCGTTGGGATCATTTTTTCAACTTCATCAAGTCCTTTTCCGCCCCAGATTAACTGGGACAGTTCTTTTCCGTCTTTGTCCAGCCTGATGATCAGTACATCTTTAGAACCGTAACCTTTTGAAGAGTTTTGGACATTTCCGGCCACAAAAAATCCTAAGTCCGTGGTTTGAATAACCGCTCTGGCTTCTTCGTCAGCGGCAGTACCTAATGTTTTCTGCCAGATCTCGTCTCCAAATTCATTGATTCTGATTAACCAAATGTCTGAATTTCCTTTAGAATCTTCTTTTTTGTCCAGACCTTTTCCTGAATGCGAAGTCCCTGTGACAACGAATCCTCCTTCCTGCGTAGCAACTGTTGCAGACAGATAATCATGATTGTTTCCTGAAAAATATTTTTCAAAAACCTGTTCTCCCTGCTGGTTCAATTTTACCAAATGAAAATCGTAACCCTTATTTTGTTTGCCGCCTGAAGCCTCAAGCTTATCTGCTTGAATGGAGCTTCCGGAAATAAGATACTGCCCGTCAATAGTTGTTGTGACCTGGCTTAAAAAAGCCTGTGAGGGAAACTTGATGTCTTTCTGCCAGAGAACTTCCTGAGCAGAAATACTAAAAATTGTGCATAAGGTAAGTGCACCGAGATAGATTTTTTTCATTCACGTGTTATTTTTTGAGTTAGTAATTAGTTAGTAAGATTTTGCAAATTTACTGCGGTAAAATGACAGGTAATGTCGTTTTATAATTGAATGTACAGTATCAATTTGTTAATTCTTAAAGACAAAAATAGATATCTAACTACTTAATGTAGAATTATATTGCATTAATTTTATTTAAATGCCCTTTTCGTAAGATTGGAGTGAAATTGGTTGATAAAATAAACCGAAAGAAGAAAATTATAATAATAAAATAATATTTCAATTCTTGTTAACCGTTTGGTAATTAACTAAATGAGATGTTTTAGCGATATGGTTGTTGATTTTTGTGAGGTCAGTGGCAAAAGTTATAGAAGTATGATATCTGGCTAGGATTTTATAGCTGAAGTACTGTTACAATACATAATACGATCCCTGAAAATATTCTGGAGAATTTAATTTAAAACCAGGAACAGCTCGCGAAACAGCAGGAACAAATAACACAACTTATGAAAACACAAAATAAGTTGATTGAAAATTTATTTAAGAATTAATTTGGTTTAATGTGAATTCCGATAAAATACAGCTAAATAATGATGTGCCTTGTAGTGGTTATAGAAAAATAGTTTTCCCGTAATCATTTTAAGATGCTTTTATCACTTATATTAACCAGCAGAGAGCTTTGCTGGTTTCGTATTTCAATTATAAGACAGCTCTTATCATGAAATTCAATCAGAACAATAACAAGGGAAAATAATTCTCCAACTAAAATCATTGGATCTTTAATACTAAAAAAGTGGGCTAAAGCCCACTCCTATTGATTTTATTTTTTATCAGAATCCAAAGTTCCAACCCCAATTAATCGTTCTGTTCATTCCCATGTTCCCAGTTCTACTCCTTTTTCATATTCTAGAATCTCATTACATCTTTCACTACTCCATTTTTCTGGGTATGCTGTAACAATTCGGCTTCAATGAATGCCTTTATCTTATCTTCAGAATCATCACTTGGGAATAAAAGATGAACGTTAGCACCAGCATCCAGTGTAAAGAACAGAGATAGCCCAGTTTCTCTTCTGAAATCCCATACCTTATTGATCACCTCCAAAGTTCCGTTTTTCATAAGAATAAAAGCAGGATCACTCATCATCATCATCGCGTGAAGAGTAAGCGCTTCATGTTCCACCAATTTGATAAAACGTTCCATATCTCCGTTTTTCAGGATCTCTTTCATTGGAACAAAATTTTCTCTGGCTTCCTGAAATCTTCTTTCTGCATAAGGGTTTGTGTTCATCAAGCCATGTCCAACAGTTGAAGAAACACTTTTCTGACCTTCATGAATCAATAAAACCCAATCATTGAAATTCTTGAAAGTCTCATGAATTTCAGTATTTGCATACTGAACGGCAAACAGATCAGAACTTCCTTCCACTTCATCTGTTGTCCCCCATACAACAAGCCCGTTGTATAAGCTTCTACAGGCACTTCCACTTCCTAATCTTGCCAGGAATGAAGCTTTTTTCAGAGATTCTTCTTCGGAAACCTGACCTGTAAATGTTTCATCTAGTTTCATCAGGCATTTTGCAATCGCTCCAAATCCTGAAGCAGAACTTGCAATTCCTGAACTGTGTGGAAACGTATTTTCTGTTCTTATAATGTATTTCCCTTTTAAAATCCAGGGAAGATACTGTTCTATATTTTTGAAATATTTCTCGATTTTTTCTGCAAATTTAACCTCTTCATTTCCTGCTAAAAAAGTCTGTACAGAAAAAGATTCATCTGCTACAAATTCCATTGAAGTATTGGTTTTACAATGGTTTAAAGTATAGCTTATACTTGGGTTGGCCGGAATCTGGTCTTTATATTTCCCCCAATATTTAATCAGGGCAATATTAGATGGACAGCTTTCTGAAACCGTTTGTGTATGAGTATTGAAATTTTCTTTTCCTATAAATTCTTGTGTTGTCATAATTTAATTTAAGTGACAAAACCTGTTTTTTCAATACACAGGTTTAATTTTAAATAGTATTGTATGGAATCAGCCGCTCAAATCTTACAAACTACCATCCTCAGGAGGAAAGTAATTTTCCAAAAAACTTAAATATATGGCCTTTTCGTCCTATGCGGTTTTCAAAATTTTACAATTAATACATCTTTTCGATGATATCTGCATATTTTTTAATAACCACATTTCTTTTGACTTTCAATGTTGGCGTAATTTCTCCGGTATTGATGTCAAATTCTGCAGGCATTAAAGTAAATTTCTTCACTTTCTCATAATCAGCAAGATGGCTTTGTAATTCTTTAAGTTTTTCTTTATAAAGATTGATGATTTTATCATTTTTCACAGCATCTTCCCAGTTGGTAAAAGGAATGTTATTCTTTTTGATATAGTCATGCAGAAACTCAAAGTTTGGAACAATCAAAGCTGAGACAAACTGTCTTCCTTCTGCAACCAGCATAATCTGCTGAATAAAATTATTATTCGTCAGAAGGTTTTCTATTTGCTGCGGGGCAATATATTTCCCATTGGAAGTCTTCATGAGATCTTTGATACGGTCTGTAATAATAAGGTTTCCTTTATCATCAAATTTTCCGGCATCCCCGGTTTTGAACCAGCCATCTTCTGTAAAGACCTTCTGTGTTTCTTCGGGTTTATTATAATAGCCTTTCATAATCCCGTTTCCTTTTGCCTGGATCTCATCGTTTTCTCCGATGCGAAGTTCTACCCCCGGCAACGGTTTTCCACTGGTAGCATGCTCAAAGTGTGTCAATGGGAAAAGAGTCAGTGTTGCTGTGGTTTCCGTTAATCCATAACCTACGGTTACATGAATCCCCACAGATTCAAAAAACCGGGTGACTTCGGGTGATAAAGAAGCTCCTCCACAAGGTAAAAACCAAAGTCTTCCGCCCATTTTATCTTTGATCTTGCTAAAGACAAGCATCTCTGCCACAGATTCTTTTAATTTCAATACAAAAGGAACTGGTCTTTCATTTCTCCTCAATTCGGCAGTTTCCCAGCCTGTTTTCAAAGCCCAGTCAAAGATCTTTTTCTTTAGAGAAGAGCCCTCTTCAGCTTTTTCCAATACTCCGGCGTATACTTTTTGGAAAAATCTCGGAACAGCACACATTGTAGTTGGCTTTACTTCTTCTAAAGCCTTTGCAATATTTTTTGGATCTTCAAGGAAATAAACTCTTGCTCCTCCATATAAACAAAGTAAGCTCCAGCTTCTTTCAAAAACGTGGCTTAAAGGTAAAAACGCCAGTGACAGTTCTTCTTCAAAGTTTTTAAATTTAAAAAATTCAAAGTGAGAGTCGAATGCTTTAATGAAATTTCCATGAGTAAGCATTACTCCTTTGGGTATTCCCGTGGTTCCGGAAGTATAGATCAGCGTTGCTGTATCGTCATATTCTCTTTTACAGATCTCCAGTTTCGGGGAAGTTTTTGAAATAAAATCTTCCAGATAAAAGCTGTTGAACTCTTTCTTGATCCACACGGATTTCTTAGAAACAATAATAGTTTCAAGGTTGTTTTCTTCTTTATGTAAAAACTCCAGACAAGCATCATACTGCATCTGATTTCCTACTAAAACTACTTTAGCACCGGAATCATTAATGATATGTTCTGCCTGTTCAGCATTATTAGTTGAGTAAATAGGAACTGTAACAGCACCAATTGACATGGAAGCCAGATCTATGATCATCCATTCTGAAGAGTTGTCTGAATAAATAGCGACCCTGTCGTTCTCCTGAACACCTGCTTCTTTCAGTGCATTGGCTGTTTTAAAAACAATTTCACTGAATTTTTTCCAGCTCAGCTCTTTCCAGCCTGCTTCTTTCTTTTTAAAACCAATTGCAGCTTTTAAAGGATGTTTTTCTACATTTTTAAGGATAATTGCCTCTGCAAGATTCATTTCTTCAACTTTTTGTCGTTAATATAATTGTTCAGATGAAAGTCGATGCTTTCTTTTACAGGAATAAACTGATAGTTCAGTTTTTCTTTGACTTTGTGATTTGAAATGGTATTGAATGAAGATATGGCCTCAATATTTGATTTTGTGACCATTTTCAGCTTTGGAATCAGCCATCCGAAAAGGATATTGGCTACTCTTCCTATATTTAACAGAGATTGTGAAAGAATTTTGGCATCTTTAAGCCCCAGGCGGGTTCTGACCTGTTTTGCAAGGTCTGCATATCTGTTATTTTCGGAAACAATGATGAATCGTTCTCCAAAAATATTGTTTTCCATAAGTTCTATACCTGTTTTTGCAACGTCTCTCACATCTACGTAAGCAGATCCTCCGGCGAAAGTAAAGCTGTTGTCTTCGAAGGTTGCAAACAGCTCACCGCTGCTCTGGGTCCAGTTTCCGCTTCCAACGATCATTCCCGGATTGATAATTACTACATTCAGTCCTTCTGCAGAAGCTCTCCATACTTCCATTTCAGATAAATGTTTGGAAATAGCATAGGCAGAGTGTTCCAATTTCGGATTAAATTCTGACTCTTCATCCAATTCTCCTTTTTCATTAAAGTTATCCAAAACTGCAACAGAGCTAACGTGCAGAAATTTTTTAACATCCGATCCTTCACAGGCAAATAACAGGTTTTCCGTACCTTTAATATTGGTGAGGTACATTTCTTTCTCATCTTTGGGATGAAAGCTTACCTTCGCAGCACAATGGTATACCTCATCTACCCCTTTCAAGGCGTCGTTTAAAGAATTGAGATCAGTGAAATCAACATTCACCCATTCGATCTTATTGAAAAGATCTTCAGGATTCTCTGTATAAAAGCCGTATGAATGCTTTACTTCGTTTAAATTACTACCCGGTCTTTTGGAAGCACGCACGCTTTTACCTCTTTTAAGAAGTTCCAAAACGATTATTCTTCCCAGAATTCCGGTGGCACCCGTTACAAAAACCATTAATTATTTTACTTGATTGCTGACTAAAATATAACAATATTTTCTATCCGGCAATTCTTCAGGTTCCTGCAAAAGTTACGTTGAAAAACTGCTTTTGCAAATTTGCGATTTTTAAAGCATAATTCAACTTAATTTAACCAATATTATCATCCTGAAAACGATAAAACTTAAAATTTTCAACCGTAAAAGTCTCAAATTTTTGTTTTCTCTTAAGTGATTTTTTAAGTTGCAGACTTTGTGTATAAAAAGTAAGTTTAAGCTTACCAAAAAAATCCGGTTTTGTAGAAAAATATAGATTTCAAAGAATAGTTTACCTATTATTATATTAAAAGTCCTGAAAGGATTTAAGGCTAAACACTTTCAGGACTTTTACAGGATAAGGAGAGGCCTCTTAAGCCATTACCATATTATTTCTTCTTGGAGCTTTATCACAAAGTAAATCAGCAATACTTTTCGAAATAAGATTTCCTTCCGTCAGGTTATCCAGCCAAAAGAATTCTCCGGCAGCATTTATTTCTATAAAGTAATATTCATCTTCTGGAGAAACGATCATATCTATAGCTCCGTAATCGACATTATAAACATCCAGAAGTTCAAGTAATTTCTCTTCCACATCTCCTGGAAGTTCTGTTCTGTTCCATTTATCCAGAAGATTAATCCCATCTTTTCTCCAATCTATTTTTGCATCTTCGGATTGCTGGGAATCTATTTCGAAAGCGTATACATCTCTTCCTACAATGGTAATACGAAGTTCTTTTTTCTTTTGAATCATCTTCTGAAACTGCATTGGGCAATATAGAAGAGAATCCAGCTCCTCCAGTTTATCCTCACTTACTACATTGGTGAACACTACATTTTCCACTCCGTCTTCATAGATAGCAAAACCTGTCTGCATTTTGGCTACTACGTTCTGATGTTTAAGAATAAATTTTCTGGCTTCATCAGGGTTATTGGTAAGGCATGTATCAGGGATGGTAAGTCCGATTTTATCAGCAATTTTCAATTGTTCTTCCTTACTGTCTATTCTTCTGTAAATACTTGGTTTTCCCAGAGAGTAAGTATTCACGGATTCGAAGAAACCGAAAAGTGTATTGCGGATTTCTCCCATAGCTGCTCCGTAAAATTTGGTATCGATCTCTTCTTTAAGACCTTTTCCAATATTATAAGCACGTCTGTACCAGATTGCTGAAATATCGTCCAAACGGTGTTTTGCTTCAGGAGTTTCAAGAATACTAACCCATTCTCCATCCTGGAAAACAGTTGAAAGTTTGTTTTGTAAAGGATATAGATCGACATCAAACCGGATAACTTCACAGTTATTCTGCCCGATGTATTCTGTTACTTTTTCGATTGAAAAATTATCTGCGGTATGCGTTATAATTAAAATTTTATTCATGGAAATTAATTCTTTTGATAAGGTTGTCGGCAATTTTTTCTGCGATGGGAAATCCCAGCTCTTTCTGTAGCATTCCCCATTCTCCCTGCGGATTCACTTCAAGGAAATGATATTCTCCATCTCTTCCTTTGATCATGTCTATTGCTCCTATATAAAGGCCCATCTCATTCATCATGGAGGTAAGATTTTCTTTAATAGTATCAGGAAGTTCATAAGCGGACCAGAAATGATCTGCATGAGCTACTCTCCAATCCGGATTTTCACTGTTATTGATTTTTCCAGTAAAAAAGTCACCGTCTACATACACAATTCTCAGTTCGTATTCCTTGTCAATATAAGGCTGAAAAATCATTGGGCAATAGGCAATATCTGAAAGATGCTCCAGAGAATCTTCTTCAATGACTGTAGTAGAAATCATGTTTTCACCTGTCATTGTTTTTGCAGTTACTCCGTGAAGCTTGGCAATAGCTTTTCCCTGGCAGTATTCATAAAAAAAGGAGGTTATTTTTTCTTCGTCATTAGAAAAAATAGTTTTGGGAACGGTTAGATTATTTCTTTGAGCTACTTTCAGCTGATACATCTTATTTCCATCTACCTTTTTTTCATTTTCATAAGGATTGATCCATGGAACGTCCTCCAAAACAGTCATCAGATTGTATCGCAGACTACCATATTCACCCAGAAAAATCTTTTCATAATGCTGGTCCAGCTCTTCCGGACTGCTGATTTTCCAGGCTTTCCTGTGCCAGACCGCTTTAACAGCTCCTGAATGAATGGTATTACCCAATTCATCAGTTAATTCAAATGAATTTTCATTCACACTTATTTTCTGAAGATGGTTCAGGCGGTCAGAATTTAATCTGAAATAGGGAATATTGCGGGAGGCAAGGTATTCGAAAAAAATATCGATATTATAAAAATCTCGTGAATGGGTGATGCAGAGAATCATTAGCCGTTTTTTATTAAAAAGGGAAACTTAATGTTTAAGTTTCCCCTATTATAATTGTATTATTATTCTACTCTATCTTATAATGGCATAGTCATAGAATCGTCATCGCCGTCTGAAGGATACTTCATCGTATGCATCAAATCCAGCTGAGGAGATGTTACATCATCCGCTAGCGGCTTTGTAACGAAATCTCTTTCTGGAATAGTAATCATATCTGATCCAGCACCTCCTTTTACCGTTTCCGGATCTTTAATTTGTTTTTCCAAGAATGTTGCAAAAAACGGCTTTTTCTTTGAGTCTTTGTTTTTCATACTATTATTTTTTAATTTGATAAAATGATCTGGTTTAATCCTGTGGTTCAAAAACATGATCGTCACCGTCTGAAGGATATTTCAGTGTTACATTATCGTTATTTGGCGTAGTAACACTATCTTCAAGTGCCGCGGTAGTGATATGATCCTTAATAACGGAAGTAACACTATCCGTAAGTAATGAAGTACTTGTACCTCCTTTTACTGTTTCCGGATCTTTAATCTGTTTTTCTAAAAATGTCGCGAAAAACGGCTTTTTCT
Source organism: Chryseobacterium sp. MEBOG06 (assembly GCF_021869765.1). NCBI lineage: Bacteria > Pseudomonadati > Bacteroidota > Flavobacteriia > Flavobacteriales > Weeksellaceae > Chryseobacterium > Chryseobacterium sp. MEBOG06. The sequence goes on from NZ_CP084580.1 coordinate 3,771,404, forward strand.
TTGAATTCTTATTTTCCATATTATTATTTTTGATTTGATAGATTTGTTTTTAGTTCTTATACATCTAAAACGTCATCGTCACCGTCTGAAGGATACTTCAGTGTAACATTTACATGATCATTTATCTGTGTAGTAACAACAGTATCCTCAAGTGTAGTGGTAATAATATGGTCTTTAATAACAGAAGTGATAGTACCTCCTCCTTTTACTGTTTCAGGATCTTTAATCTGTTTCTCCAAGAATGTTGCGAAAAATGGTTTTTTCTTTGAATTTTTGTTTTCCATAAGGCAATAGTTTTACTTTTTTGATAAAACCAAAGTACAAAAAATTCAACTCATGGAGAAATAATATCAAGTTTTAAGATAAATTTAACATATATACGAAAAATATAGAATAAAATTAATTTAAATCAAGAAATTCCTTAACTACTATTGCGAAATCTACAGGATTTTCAGCCTGCACCCAATGTCCTGCATTTTTCACCGTAACTATTTTTGCTTTTGGAAACTGTTGTTTAATCCCAAATTCATCCTGCGGCAGAATATAATTGGACTTTTCTCCTGCAATGAATAAAGTTTCTCCTTCAAAAACACCATATTTTATAGCATTGGAGACAAATTCAGTATATTTTCGAGATAATGTTTCAAGGTTGAATCTCCACTTTAGCTTTTTATCCTCATCCCAGTAAAGATTTTTCGTCAAAAACTGTATGGTAGATCTTTCGGGGATATACTGAGTCAGAACTGCTTCTACTTCATTTCTTGATCCTACTGTATTAAAATCTACACTTTCCAACGCTTTTATAATCCCCTGGTGGTGTGGTGGATATGCTTTTGGGGAAATGTCTACAACAATCAGTTTTTCAACTCTTTCAGGATATTTTATGGCAAACTGCATCACTGCCTTTCCTCCTAAAGAATGTCCTAAAACATGTGCTTTCTGAATTCCATAATGATCCATATAACGGGCAATATCATCCGCGAGATCATCATGAGACATATTTTCTGAGTGAAAGCTTCTTCCGTGGTTTCTAAGGTCAATAAGGTGTACGGGAAGATATTCTCCCAGATCTTTTCCGAAAGTTCCCCAGTTATCAAGCATTCCAAACAGTCCGTGAAATACTAAAAGCGGTGTGGCGGCTACATTTTCACCGAATATTTTTGAGTTTAAAATTTCCATATTTTTTAATAATAGATTTGAGATAGGAGATTCCAGATCATCAGCTCATTTTTAACAAATGGGTCAGAAATATGGCCTCTTCTACCTATTTTACCATTTTGCCAGTCTCTTCAAATAAGCCTGTACCGTATTTTCCAATCCCATATAAAGTGCTTCAGAAACTAAAGCATGGCCGATGGATACTTCCAGCAAATTAGGGATATTATCGGCAAAGTATTTTAAATTTTCTAAGCTTAAATCATGTCCTGCATTGATTCCCAATCCAAAGTTGGAAGCAGCAACAGCAGTATCATAATAAGGTTTTATAGCTTGCTCTTTATTACTCAGATAGTTCTTTGCATAGGCCTCTGTGTACAGTTCAATTCTGTCTGCGCCTGTTTTTGCAGCATACTCCACCAATTCCGGTAGAGGATCCAGAAAAACAGAAGTACGAATTCCAGCATTTTTAAATTCTGCAATAATTTCCGTAAGGTAATCCAAATGTTTTTTCGTGTCCCAACCAGCATTTGAAGTAATTGCATCATCTGCATCCGGAACTAATGTCACCTGCTCCGGCTTTACTTCCAGCACCATATTAATAAAGTCCTTATGGGGATTCCCCTCAATATTAAACTCAGTCGTAACCAATGGTTTCAGATCATAGACATCCTTCCTTGTGATATGCCTTTCATCAGGTCTTGGATGGATCGTAATTCCCTGTCCTCCAAACTCCTGAATCTTTACAGCTGCTTCTGTAACGCTTGGTGTTTCACCTCCTCTTGCATTTCTTAACGTCGCAATTTTATTAATGTTTACGCTTAGTTTTGTCATTTTATATTTAAGATGTTAGATATTAAAAAATTAGAAATACAGATATCTGTTATAATTTCAACATTCTAATTTTATATCATTATTATATACTTATAGATCAATACCGGGAATGTAATGAAGCTCATTTTCAAACTTCTCATATCCGGTTTCTTTCTTTTATACCTTGATGCTTACCTGCATTACCTGAAGATCAAATTCTTTGGAGGCTACCAGCAGATGGTCAAAAATATCAGCCTGAATCTGCTCAAAACGTTCCCATTTGGAATCATTGGCAAAGCAATATACTTCTAACGGCAGTCCCTGCGGGGTAATATCCAGCTGCCTTACCATTCTGGTCCCATTTTCATCTACATCGGGATCATTTTCAATATACTTTTGTGCATAGTATCTGAAAACGCCGATGTTGGTAAGCTGTCTTCCGTTGACAATGATCTCTTTATGCTCAAGACCCTCTTTTTCTTTTTTGATCTCAGAAGTTCTTTCTTCAAGGTAATCGGAAATCAAATTAATTTCCATTAAACGTTCAACATCTTCATCAGTTAGAAATTTAAAGGAATTGATATTAAAATAAATCGATTTCTTAATTCTTCGGGTGTTGGATTCTGACATGACCTGCATATTTTTGATCTCGGTCGTCATCAGATCATAGGTAGGAATGGTAGAAACAGTTTTATCAAAATTCGTAATTTTCGTTGTTAAAAGGTTAATTTCAGTAATATTCCCTTCAATACTGTATTTCGGAATCCCCACCCAGTCTCCTACTTTTAAATTCTTAGAAGTAGCTACATGAAGTCCTGTTACAAATCCTAAAATAGTATCCCTGAAAACCAGTACCAAGACAGCAGTAATAGCCCCTAAGCTTCCGACAATAGTAGTTCCTTTTATTCCGAAAACCACACAGATTCCTACAACGGTAAATACAAAGAGTCCTAAAATTTTTACGGTTTCGGAAATGGCATTGAGGGCCATGATTTTATAAAAATCCTGTTTTATGCTGAAATAATTTCTAAACGCACTCAGTGATCTGTAAAGCATTCCTGCCAATATCAATACTAATCCCAGATTGACACACCTTATGATAAAGACCGTCGTTTTAGGCAGTGCATTTTCAGGAAATATGGAACCTTGTATAGAACCTACAACAATCAAGGCGGCAAAGTGGGCTACAGAATTGGTGATTTTAGACTGATATACGGATTTTAGTATTGGAAATTTCTCTTCGTTATGAAATAACCGGAACACAGAATTGATCAGAAATTTAAAAACAAAATCTGTAATTAAAAACAGGACAATAAGTAAACTCAGCTTTATTATGATATGAAAAACCCAGTCCAGACCAGTTGGCGAAATCCGGGTAATATAGATATAAAGCTGCTCACTAAGCTCCTGTATAAAGTTTTTGGTTTCTTGTAACTGATCATTCATTACAGCAAATTTATGAAATTAAGAATCATGATTTTACTATTCACAATCAATTTTCATCCCAAAAAACATTCATCTTGAAATATTTGGTAAAATTTATCTCATAAAAGAATCATAAAGCAGGAAAGCCTTCAAAACACTCAACAGTAAATAAGAAATCAACCATAAACAGATGAAATATTTAAATAATATTAAAAAATATTACATTTTTAATGATATAATATTGATTATTTATTACATTTGATAAAACTAAATCCATCAAAATCAATTAAATATGAGACAAAAGTACTTGTTTATTATGCTATGCGGTCTTCTACTGCTGGTAAACTGTAAAGGAAGTGATGATTCCATCACTCCGGAAGATCCCAAAACTGTATCAACCGGGCAGGTTGAAGGCAAAGTTTTTGCTAAAAACGGAACAAAGCCTATTGGTGGTGCCATTGTGTTCACTATTGACAATAAAAATCAGGTTTATCATACCTACTCCAATGCTGATGGCACCTTTAGTCTGACGACTCCTGAGGGAAATACAACACTTCACATCCAGACAGGCAATGGATTAAATTTCAGAACCGAAGTTCCTATTACGGTAAAAAAAAATGAAACAACCACTGTCGCCGGTACAGATTCAAAACTGAATCAGGTAGCGAAAATAGCTTATATAAAAGGCAGTTTTGACAAAATAGAAGATATTATTGCAAGTCTGGGCTATACAGCAACGGAAATATCCTATCACGATTTAAAAAACTTCAATACTATTTCACAGTATGATATTATTTTTCTGAATTGCGGCTCACGTGGTTTTGCACAAACGGGCACCTCAGCTCCAGGTAATGATCTTGATGTTTTCAGCAATCTCTCTACTTTTGTAACTAACGGCGGAAGTATTTACAGCTCAGACTGGGCTGCTGCATACCTTGTAGGAGGAGGAATGAATGTTGATTACTGCGGTATGTATGGGGGCTTTATTGATGATACGCTTATTTGTTTTAAAAATATTGGAAATGCCGGAATTTATACCAACTGCAATGTTTCGAATACTGCCCTGGCAGCAGCTTTAGGATTTAATACATTAGATATTGATTATGATATGTCTTCATGGGAAAAAATTCAGAATTACGACCCTACATTCTGGGAGGTGATGGTACAGAAAGGTAATGAACCTCTAATGGTAAGAACTAACCATTATACTAACAAGACAGATCCTAAGATACCTGTAGGAACCTCTTTAAACAACAACCATATGACGATCTGCCATCATACACCAAACGGTAATAATATTACCATCACCATCAATCAGAATGCATGGAGCGCCCATCAGGCTCACGGCGATTATGTAGGATCATGTACCGGAAGCACCAGCAGCGGGAATATCTATTATACCACATTTCACAATCATGCAAGTGGCAATATAGGTAAGACAGGACCTATTCTGGAATATGTAATCTTAAATCTTTAATAAAATTTTTATAATCTAAGATATGAAGTGGCTTTTATAAGGCCACTTTTTTTATATTGCATCTATATTTAAAGAAATGGATACAACAATCATTAATATATTCTGTCTTCTTTTGTTATTTGTAGGAATATTGGGAACTTTTCTTCCCATTTTACCGGGACTATTGCTGAGTATCTGTGGACTTTTGATCTACAAATTCGGGACGGATGCCGATCTTTCCATGATTTACATCTGGGCGTTTGGGATTCTGACCGTACTGTCAGTGGTTCTAAGCTATGTCATTCCGGCAAAGACCAACAGAAAATATGGTGGAACCCGCTGGGGAAGTATTGGTTCAGTCATTGGAACTATTGTTGGAATATTTATTCCTATCCCGTTAGGTTTTCTCATCGGCATGTTTGCCGGTGTTTTTATTGGCGAGCTTCTTCATGACAGTAAGGACATGAATAAAGCACTCCAGTCGACCAAAGGAGCGTTAATAGGATTTATCTATGGAACGGGATTCAGTTTTGTAGTGGGAGTGGCAATGTTTTTGGTAGTATTACTTAATATGTTTAACGTCATTTAATTAAATATAAGAAACTATGTTCCATAAAGCCATTATATTCAGTCTGGCCATATTTGCATTATCAGCATGCGATGCCCAAAAGAAAGTAAAAGCTGACACAAAATTATCTGAAATGCCCAAATCTATAAAACCTACGAACCTTCCAGATCAGAAAGACCAGGTTATTTATTTCAATGAGGGTGAAAATAAATTTCTGAGAGAATACCAGATGAATGTTACCTTTAAGGGTATTTCAGAAGATAACCGCTGTCCGGAAGGAGTCAACTGTATGTGGGCAGGGATAGCTGTTGCGCAAATTGAAGTAATGGGAACCTCTACCCGACCTGCCATTTTAAGCCTGTCTACTATGGATGATCCTGCAAAAAACCATCAGCAATCCACGAATTTCAATGGTTACACAATTACGTTACAGGAGGTAGCCCCTTATCCTAAATCAGAAGAAGGCACCCAAGCACTGAACGGAAAATATAAAATAGGAATTACAATTAAAAAAGCTGAAAAGCCCTCTAATTCTACCATGAAATAGGCTTCTTCCCTTTAGAAACCAGGTACTCATTAATCTTTGAGAATGGTTTGCTGCCAAAAAAACCTCTATAAACAGAGAATGGTGAAGGGTGTGCCGATTTCAGAATAAAATGCTTAGCCGGATCAATGAGTTCGGCTTTTTTCTGTGCAAAAGCGCCCCATAATACGAATACTACATTTTCTTTTTTGTCAGAAATTTCTTTGATAATAAAATTGGTGAATTTCTCCCAACCAAGGTCTTTATGTGAGTTGGGTGAATGCGCACGAACCGTCAAAGTAGCATTTAGGAGCAGAACTCCCTGCTTTCCCCAGTCATCAAGTTCTTTGGAAGTACGGGCTATTCCCAGATCATCCTTTAATTCGATGAAGATATTCTTTAATGAAGGAGGTGCCGTCACCTGTTCTGAAACAGAAAAGCACAATCCATTAGCCTGAAAGTCATTATGATAAGGATCCTGTCCGATAATCACAACTTCAATATCATCAAAGGATGTAAGTTCCAACGCTCTGAAAATCTGATCTTTCGGAGGGAAAACTTTCGTTGTTGCATATTCATTCTTCACTTTTTCCCAAAGTGTTTTAAAATATTCCGTACTCTTGATAGGGGCTAAAATTTCTGTCCAGGTCATAATAATGCAAAAATAATTAATATTAAAACAAAAGCGCAAACTATACTTTAAATATCTTCAGTTTTCTTTTAAAGGCTTTCAGCATGTTGTTTTTCTTAAACTAAAAATAAAATTTTCAATATTATTTTCATCTTTTCTTCCTTCTTCCAAGACAAAATTGTGTCTAGAAAGCAACGATTGAGAATCTTTATTGTGTTTACCGGTACAAGCAAAAATCTCCTTTAAGTTTAATTCATCAAAACTATGTTTCAAAACAGATTTTAACGCTTCAGACATAATCCCTTTTTTATGATAATCCGGTAACAGTTCGTAACCTATCTCTGCTGTTTTCCTGTCCTCTGAGAATTTCCACAGACCAATCGTTCCAATAAGATTTCTTTGATCTTTAAAGGAGATTCCCAGAAAAATCATTTGTTTATTTAAAGTCTCTTTTTTAATGTGTAAAATAAACTCCAGCGCATCATAATTATTTTGGGGCGAGTTTCTTTTTACAAACTTGTTGATGTACGCATTGCTCCTTATTTTCAAAATATCGTCAATGTGATTTTCATCAATTTCTTTTAAAACTAATCGTTCTGTTTCCAGTTTCATCTGATAATTTTTATAGTCCCTGTAATCAATCCACCATTCCCTTCTTTTTTCTTTTTCTAAATTAATAAGTAAAGTCTATGATTTTACAGAAGAGTTTTTTATTACAGAATTGTTGCTGTTCTATTACTTTTATTGTTCTTATTTACTATTTCTTTTCCGGGAGCATCATTTTGCCGGCTGGGATCAAAGATTATTTTGCTCTTCACCCCTAAAGTTTTAAAGTGGGCGCTCTTATTTTCCAGTACCAGGGTTTTTGACCTTACATAGCCTTTTAAGGACAGGAAAGTAAGAATAATTGATCTTTGTTTCACGGATATCGTTTGTAAATCGCTCAAATATACGTAATAATCAAAATTCTCACTAAATTTGCAGTGTGTATATAGATAAAGAAGATTTAGACGAATTAGAGTTTCCGCAATTGCTCGCGGAAATATCCCCATTTGCGTATTCTCCCAAAACAAGAGAAAAAATTCTTCAACTTCGTCCGATGGAAATAGACGAGGCAGAACTTTCCTTAAAAAAAACATCAGAATATCTGTCGAGTTTTGAAAGTTCAAATGCAATTCCGTTTGATGAATATGAAGATATTGAAAGTGAGCTGAAACTGATGCTGATTGAGAATTACCGTCTGGAAAATATTGCTTTCATCAAAATAAAAACCATCACGGAACAGATCGGAAGGTTACAAAAATTCTTTCCTACCATGCCGGAAACTTTCCCCACCTTACTGGAAGACGTTTCTGTACTGGAATTCAGAAAAGAGATCATTGATAAGGTAGATAAAGTTTTCAATCGTTTTGGTGAAGTAAAAAATGAAGCTTCTCCGGTCTTAAAAGGATTACGGACAGAGATCCAGCTTGCTAAAAAAGCAATTCAGGAAAACTTCAACCGTGCGCTTACCATGTATGGACAAAGTGACTTTTTGGATGATATACGGGAATCCATCATTGATGACCAAAGGGTTCTGGCTGTAAAATCAGGATTTAAGAAAAGAGTTCCCGGAAGAACGTTAGGAATTTCAAAAACAGGTTCCATTACTTACATCCAACCGGATAGTGTTGTAAAGCATTACTTCAAACTACGGGAAAATGAAGAGGAAGAGAAAAAAGAAATTGACAGAGTTCTCCGAAAACTGACTACAGAACTGGCAGAGTTTCAACCTCAGCTCTGGAGATATCAGATGTATATTTTTGATCTTGACCTTACAAGAGCCAAAGCTAAATTTGCAGATTCAGTGAATGGGATTCTTCCAAAAATAAACCGTCATAAGACATTAAGACTGAAGGATGCTTATCATCCGTTACTGTGGTTAAGAAATAAAGTAGAGAACAAAACGATTCACCCGCAGAGTCTTGCATTAACGGAACATAATAGAATTATCTGTATTTCCGGGCCGAATGCCGGTGGAAAATCCATTACTTTAAAGACTGTGGGGCTACTGCAGCTAATGATTCAAAGTGGAATTCTGGTACCTGTTCATCCAAAATCTGAGATGTTTTTCTTTGAAAAGATGATGACGGATATTGGCGATAATCAATCCATAGAAAACCACCTTTCTACTTATTCTTCAAGGCTGAAGAAAATGTCAGGAATTATCCGTGAGGCAGATGCCAATACGCTTTTGCTTATTGATGAGTTTGGGACAGGTTCTGATCCGGAACTGGGGGGTGCTTTGGCAGAAAGCTTCATGGAGTTTTTCTATGACAAAAAGAGTTTTGCTATTATTACCACTCACTACACCAATATTAAACTGGTTATAGAACAGCTTCCGAATGCTCAGAATGCAGCAATGCTTTTTAATGAAGAAACATTGGAGCCAATGTACAAACTGGAAGTGGGTCAGGCAGGAAGTTCATTCACCTTTGAAGTTGCGGAAAAGAATAAAATTCCGAGATTCATCATTCATTCTGCTAAGAAAAAAGTAGAACACGACATTGTTAATCTGGACAAAACCATTGTAAAGCTGCAACAGGAAAAGTTCGAAGTTGAAAAACTGAAATCTGATCTTGCAGAAAGAAAAGAATCTGTAGAAGACAAACGTGATAATCTTCAGAAGCTGAATGATCAGCTTCAGCAGAAGTTATTCAATTTTCAGAAACTGTATGAGGAGGAGCACCGTAAACTTCAGTTTGGAAACAAAATTGAAGCCTTCATTGAAAGCTATACAAAAGGAAAATCCAGAAAGGATGTAGTGAAAGACTTTGTAAAGCTTTTAGAGCAGGAAAAGTTTAGAAAACTGGATAGTGATAAGGATGAAACGAAACGCCTTCAGGTAGTAAAAAGAAAGATTACCCAACAGCTGAAGAAGGAGGAAGTCATTGAGAAGATTGCTGAAACGAATGAAAAACTGGAAGAACAGCGCAAAAGCGACCGTGCTGTCTGGATGAAAATTGGCCAGCGTGTCCGTATTACAGGAAGTACCAGTGTGGGAACTATTGAAAAAATCTCCCGAAACAAGGTAATTGTTAATTACGGAACTTTCAAAACAACGATTGATGCTGATGAACTTGAAAGAATTTAATTAGTTTTTAGAATGAATTAATCTAAAAACTAACTTTAAGCGAATAATACAGAGAGGGTACTTTAATGTACTCTCTCTTTTTTATAGGGTTATGTAATATTTTTTCTAATTTTAACCGTCAGCTGATAAAAAGTATTAGAAAAAAGTATCTGTATCCTATGGTCTTTTCCGTGGTAGGGCTGGCTTCCTTTTTATCTTTTTACCGGACTTTCCAGTCAAAAATGGAAGGAATGGGAAATAATAAAATCGAAATGGGTTTCGGAAGCGGAGTTTCAATCAGCTATGGCTTTGCAAGTGCATTTTATATTACAGGGATCTTCTTCCTGATCATCTTACTTTTCTATGGAATATTTTCTTATTTCCTTAAAAATGATATCGAAACAGTCTATGAACCTTGCCGACATCGTACAGAATCTTAGAATTCCTTCTATACTACACATAAATACAGGCTGCCACATTTTTGAGACCGCCTATATTATTTTATCCTCATACATTCATAAATAGATCTTGTACTTGGGCTATAAAATATTTTAGAGTTACTTCTTAATAAATTTAAAGCGTGTTATATTTTCTTTATCTTTTAACTGGATAAAATAAACTCCTTGGGGCAAACGCTGAAGTTTTACTTTATGATCTGAAGTTTTCCCTTCTCCTGCTTTTTGTCCTACAGCATTATAAATTTCAAAATCGGCTGCTTCCGAAATTCCAGAGACATTTAAAATGTCAGATGCCGGATTTGGATAAATTTCAGGTTTAGCAGATTGTCCAGGTTCTTTTACTGCGAGAAAAGGATCTAAAAAATCTACACCGTAATCTTCCACTTCTCCATAGGTAAATGTTCCACAGGCACCAGTTGGGAATGTCTGGCTGGAAATAACACGCATCGTTACACCGCATCCGCCAATAAGAGCGCTTGGTATGGTAGGATACCCTGGGATAGGGAATGTAGATACCACCGGTATTGCGGAACTGACATTAGCATTCATTACTTTTTCCACAGCTTCAAAGACTCCATTTCCATTAATATCAATCCATGCATTTACCGTTATAGGGCCAGCGGTGCCGGTCCACGTATTGGTTACCGAAAGTTTATTTGCCGGACTTCCTGCAAAGAACTTGACTCTACGGCCTGGATCTGTTCTGTAATCTGTGTAATTAGAAGGTCCTGAATTGCTGATCATTGGATTTGTCACTCCTGTAGAAGTTACCGTAACGTTGGAAATATGCATTATATTGGAGTCTGTAGATGCAGAAATGCAATAATTCAGAGAGGTGTAAAAAATTACTGAAGTTGAAATATCCCCCGAAGCAACATCTATAATCTGCACTTCATAAGCTGTACAAGGCTGAAGGTCTGTAAATGTATACCCATTTGTATTAAATACTGATATACTGCTCCATAGATTAGGACCAACTGGCCTAAACCTCACTGCAAAGCTTGTAGCCCCTGCAATCGGATCCCACATTACCGTTGCTGAAGTAGTAGAAATGTTAGAAACAACAACATTTATAGGAATTGTAAATGCTTTTTTAGTAACCGATGTTGCTGTAGAATTTTTAGATTGATACAATGAAAAAGCTCCCAATAATAGGAAGGAGCAAAAAAGTAGTTTTTTGGTCATAGTTATTAGTTTTAAAATCAGAATGAAAATTAATATAAAATTCAATAACTGTGTCATATTTTAACCACAAATTATTATATTTTTAAAAATGTAGAACTTACAGGCATTACGGCAATATAATTATCTGTCGAAAAGTATTTAATTTATATATTTGAAGGATCAAAAAATTTTCATGATGACTTTCATAAACAAAGCATTTTATCTGTCCGCTTTTAGTATTTTTTCTCTAGCCTTCGTTAAAGGTCAGAATAAAGTTCCTTTCGGCGTTGTAAAAGCTGAAGAAGGATACGCCAACGTAAGGGTGCATAAAGACAATTACAGAAAAATTGTAGATAAAATACGTATGCGCAAAGGGGATGTGTTTGTTTATGTAAAACCTGCTCCAGGAGAAACCGAATGGATCTGGATCAAATATCCTGAAAAACAGGATGATGACAAGCCATTTGTACGTTATGAAACGTTGGATAAAGAAGGAATGGTAAATAAGGAACGTATTGCTTACATTGATCAGCTTCCGGCTTATACTCCCTCTAAATCTAAAAACGGAAGATCCCTTATCTTCACGGACAATTCTGATCCGAAAATCCCTACCGCTCAAAGAAGTAAAGTAGTCATTGATGTTTATCCTTCCAATGCTGGTTACCGTAAAAAGGAAAAAGATGCAGATGGGAAACTCCTTACCATAGATAAAGTAAAGCCATGGGGAATTGGGAATGATCTCCCTGAAGGAATGACGGAGATAAAGTCTATCAGAGTACAGCAACCCGGAAGAGGCTCTGTTTTTGTAAGAGAAGCTATCAAAAATATGTTCCAGCCCACAATGGATTTTGATAATGTAGGAGTAACTTCTCTTGACACTGACAATATTTTCCTTTATATGATCAATGGTACAGGAGAAAACAGATATACAACCCTTTGGACCATTAAGAAGGGAAGAGTAATCAGTCAGATTATTTATCATAATCCGGAATAAATTCATTATTTTTGCACCCGAAAAAGTGTAATACTTATTCATCATAGAAACTGGTTTTGCCTAACCGCAAATTAAAAGGGAACCGTGTGAAAATCACGGACTGTCGCGCAACTGTAAGTAACTGTAATCTTTATCAAAGATCCACTGTGCGGGGCATGGGAAGGAGATAAAAGATGTTACAAGTCAGGAGACCTGCCTATTTCTTAAACAAAAAACTTTCGCGATATGAAGTTTTATTGATCTGATGGATTGTTTCGGGAATTTCCAAGGGTTCCTGTCATTATTCTGTTGTTTTGATACGATTTCATTTCGCTTTAATTAATAATGAAATATGACGACAGAAGAAAGAATTGAAACATCCGAAACCAGAATCTTTAAAGCGGTTTTCCCAAACACAACCAATCATTATGATACCCTTTTCGGAGGTACTGCCATGCAGTTGATGGATGAAGTAGCTTTTATCACAGCAACACGTTTTGCAAGAAAAAGAGTGGTAACGGTAAGCAGTGACAAGATCGATTTTAAGAAACCTATCCCGGCAGGAACTATTGTAGAGCTGATCGGAAGAGTTTCCTATGTTGGAAAAACGAGTATGAAGGTAAATGTTGAGATCTACACAGAACAGATGTATTCTTATGAAAGAGAAAAAGCAATCGTTGGTGATTTTACATTTGTAGCAATTGACGAATTCAAAAAACCAATTCAGATTCTATAATTCATAAAAAAGTTTCGGGCGGCCTTTGGCCGCCCGAAACTTTTTTACCTTACAATATCATCACCAAAAAATTCAGTGAATTCGTTTGTTTTTTTACTTAATTTAGCCAACCCAGGAAAAAAATAAAAAAATGTTTTTCTGCTACTAAAAACGAAGAACCTTATTCAATGAAAAAACTTATCTTAATCATCGCCCTTATCCTTTCTGTTTCCATAGCAGCACAAAAAAATGTCAAAATTGAACTTCCGGAAAGTTACGAATTGGGAAATATTATTTTAGCACTTACAGAATATGGCCAAACAGATCCTTATGATGTTCAGAAGATTCCTCCGTATTATGATGAGATCATGACTTATTTTAAGCCCGTAAAAGATCACCCGTTGTTACAAAAAGTAAATTACTCGCGAAGTGATTGGAAGAAATTTCTGGGTTTCCGAACTGATTTTTATGCTTTTTCATTTGACGAAAAAGGAATACTCAAAAGAGACTATCCTTTCAATTCATTTGGACCAAAAGAAGTAGATGAAAATATTGAATTAATAAATGATTTTGTAAAAAAGTCGAATTACAGGGCTTTTTTTAAAGACCATCAACAGTTTTACAATACCTTAATCAACAATTATAAAGAGTATTATTACATCAATGATACCTATGCTTTTTTGGACAAAATTGTCGGCAAAGTAACCGCTGAAAATACCAAAAACTATGTCATAGCAATCTCTCCTTTAGTAGGTGGACAAAATTGTCATAGAGATATCAATAGTTCATTAACCGTTGATTTTCCTGATATCGGAGAAGATCTTATCCGTGGAAATTTAAAAAATAACATTGCACGAAGAATTCTTGATAATCATACTGTATTTTCAGAAATTGATCATGGCTATGTTAACCCTATCTCAGATCAATATTCAAAGGAAATAACAGCGGCCTTCAACTTGAACAATTGGGATAAAAAATCAGGATATCCTGGTATAAGCTCATTCAATGAATATATGACATGGGCTGTTTACGACTTATTTATCAGAGAAAAATTCCCGAAAGAAAAAACTGACAGTCTCTCTACGATCTATCACAAAGTCAATATCCGACGTGGGTTTATTGCTCAGAATTTATTTTCTGAGAAAGTGATAGAGCTTTATAAAAAAAATAAGAGTCTGGAAAAATTATATACTCCATTGTTACAGTGGACAAAGAAAATAGGACCAAAAATCTCCCAGCCTTCTGTTTTAGATGCCAACAACAGCGACTTTGAAAAAGCGGATCTAAACAATATGGTTTTACGATTCACAGAGCCTATGAAAAAAACATCTACCCTCCAGTTGAGATTATTCGAATACATAGATAAAAAACAAACCAGCAATACTATTATTGTCGTTAAAAATCCGGTTTGGTCTAAAGATGGGAAAGAAGTAAAGTTTAAACTTGATACTTCTTATAAGAATTTCGAACTGAGATTTTATGTATACAACAGTATGTCCGGATTTTATTCCCAAAAAGGGATTTTATTAAATCCTGACAATTTCTTATTACTGACTCAATAAAAATTCCACAGATCATCTGTAAAAAGACACTGCTCAGCCAATGAACAGTGTCTTTTCCTTTTTTAAATTATTTCAATACCTTTTCAGTTTCCAGATTTTGGTTCAGCAATAATTCAAAAGCCTCTCCCATTTCATCTGATGCTCTGGTGATCGCATTTTCAAGCATATTTCTGATCTGCTTTTCTGTAACACCCGCTTCTGTCCAGCTTTTTCCTGAAGTATATGAATTTAAGATAAATGGCATAATTCTGTCGATAGCACATGCAAAAATGGCATCGGGAGTTTTTTCCTCTTCAAACTCAAGCCATAGATTAAAGAAGTCTGTACGCAAAGGCTCATCCAGAATTCCGAAGATATTTTGTGCGGAAATCTTTTCTCTATCAAACTTACCCACCATCCCTGCTTCATCAAAAAGGAACGTATCACCTGCTTCAATCTCCACAAGATCATGAATAGAAAGCATTCTTATCACTCTCAGCAGATCAATGTCTTCACGGTTTTTTGCATATGGATAAAGGATCTGTGCCAAAATAACAATCTGCCAGGAGTGTTCCGCCGTATTCTCTCTCCGGGAGTCATCTGCATTATAATTTCTTCTCTGTACATTCTTCAAAGCATCCACTGCCAGGATAAAATCGATCTCTTTCTGTATCTTCATCTTACTTTTCTTTATTATATTCATCTGAAGGATATACCTTCGTTTTGGTAATCCATTTATTTTTTACTTTTTCACTGGTGGTAACTTTTATTTGGCCTTCTTCTGTCATATCTTCTTCTCTTTCCAATACTTTATCTAATCCTTTATTGGGAATCACCGCAAATTCTGTGACAAAAATCCTGCAGCAGCCTGATTTCCCTGTAGCAATTAGCCGTTTGCGTTTAGCATCCGTTTCAAACAGGCCCAGATAACCAGATCCAAGTTCAGTAAGTTCTTTACTCTTTACAAAACCCATTTTGGTAATGTTGAATACGTATACATCATAAGAAGCTCCGCTATAGTTACCCATGCTCCCATTTCTTACTGCTATATCTTCGGTACCGTCAAAATTAAAATCTTCCATAATTACCGGACTTTGATCAGTGCTTAGCTGAATCATTTTTCCAGGAACCGCTTTTTGATCAGGATTTAAATCGAAAATGAGATCATCGGAAACAAACGTCTGAATTTTGCTGTTTTTGTTATCGAAGAGTTCTACAGTTCCTCTGTCTTTACACCGATCATCAACACAATTCTCCATATGGATAATCGCATTATAATTCTTTGATACATTTTTTACTTCAAATTGATATTGACCGAAACATAAGGGCCCCAATAGAAGAAAAGCAGATAAATTTCTGTAATGATTCAAAATTTTCATGATAATAGTTACTGTGAATTAAGGTGTTTAAAAAAAATCTTAACAAAAATACGAATCATAACACCGATCTCAAAATCTCTTTTCATTCCAATGTATAATACAGTTTCACACCATACTATTTTTTGAAACCGTTACCTGCTATCCATTATTACTTTTCATTCCATCGTTATTAATACTGCTACCCTGTTGTGAGTGACTGTTGCTTTTGGAATCAATAAAACAAATAACAGACCGCAAAAATTAACAGTGATTAGACTATATAGGCTTACTAAAACCTAAGATAAAATTTAAAATTCTCATAAAAGTTCTCATTTAGTGACATTTAAGAAAAACTAACTTGAAAATTATAACACTGTTTTTCAAATGGTTAAATATATTATTTTCAAAATTTCACTACTTTGTATTGCATAATACCATTTTATTTATATATCTTTGTAATGTAAAATTAGAATAGGCTCAACTAGCTAGGAGCATTTTTCTGAAAATATAACTAATTAACAAAACTTATTAAAGATGAATACTGAAAATACCAAAGCGCAAATGCGAAAAGGAATTCTGGAATTCTGTATTCTAAGTCTCATCAATAATCGCGAAATGTATGTTTCTGATCTTATTGACGAGCTGAAAAAAGGAAAACTGGATGTAGTGGAAGGGACCCTCTACCCTCTTCTTACAAGACTTAAAAACGGGGAGTTTCTCTCTTACAGATGGGAAGAGTCTACTGGGGGACCACCCAGAAAATATTATCAGATTACAGAAAAAGGAAAACTTTTCCTGGATGAACTTCAGAATACATGGAATGAACTGACAGCCTCAGTGAACCAAATCACCCAACAAAATTAAAAAACAAAGCTATGAACAAGACACTCTCAATAGGACTCGCAGGTTTTTCTTTTACCATAGAAGAACACGCATATATAAAGCTTAGCGATTACCTTAATGCTCTGAGAAGCTCACTGGATGCTTCGGAAGCGGATGAGGTAATGCATGACATAGAAATAAGAATGGTGGAGATCTTCAGAGATTCACTGGGAAAACGTGAAGTGATCAATGATACCGATGTAGAAAAGGTAATTGCTCAGATCGGAAGCCCGGAAAAAATAGAAGAACAGGAAGAGGCTTATTTTTCTGAAAAAACAACACCTAAAAACAATACCACAGGAAGCAATTATACAGACAAAAAGCAATTATTCCGTGATCCTGAAAAACAAAAGATTGCAGGGGTATGCGCAGGTTTAGCTCAGTATGTAGGAATGGATATTACTGCCATGAGAGCTATCTGGCTAGGAGTTTTTGTCTTAGGAATTTTTACAGCGGCTATTTCTTCTTCATTAATAGGACTGCTTTATATCATCCTTTGGATTGTACTTCCAAAAGCTGAAACAGCAGCAGATTTCCTGAAAATGCAGGGAAAGCCTATGAACTTCGATAATCTTAAAAATGAGTCCAACAAACTGGTTCAGTTTGCTAATGAATCTACTCAGAGAGTCGGAGAAATCTACAACGAAAACAAGCCTTATATCAATAATGCAGGAAGCGGGATCTGGAATGTATTAAAATATATTGTAGGGGTATTACTGGTACTGATGGCAGTAGGAAGTATCATCGGAATTTTCGTCATCTTCGGATTGTTTGGAACTGGTGCTGATTTCCCTGGAGCTAACAAAATAGAATTCTATATGGGGGAAAACGGACTTGATAAAGTTTTAGTAGCTATAATGATTCTAGGAAGTTTAATTCCGGCTATTATCTTCAGTTTATTAAGTATCAAAATCTTTTCTCCAAAAACAAAACTAAGAAATATCGGCTGGGTATTAGGAGGAATCTTCCTTTTATTACTTGGGTTGGGAGCTTATTTTGGAGTAAGTATGGCCAAGAAAAATATGATCTACCAAGGTAATAAAGAAGATACTGAAAACATCGCAATCAATACAACATCAGATACGCTTTATGTAGACATCAAGCAGGTGAATATTCCTCAGAATTTCAAAGCTTATGATGATGACATCTACTCTGATAAGAAAACTGTATTTGAAGAAGATTATATCTCTGTAGATGTAACAAGAAAGCCAGATATCAAAACACCTTATCTGATTATCAAAAAAGAGGGAGAGGGATACAATGTGCCGGTGCAGGTAACAGTTCCTGTAGAAATAATAGGAAATAAGGTAATGCTTCCCAACTTCATTAAATATCCTTATGAACAAAGATTCAGAAATTACAGAGTGGATTACGAACTTGTAGTTCCTCAGAGAACAATAGTAATTCCTGTGAAGAAAGATCATATCAGCTTTGATGGAGATCTGAATGGAGACGGTATTAATGACAATGATCAGGACGAATCTGAGAACCACAACGGTATCAGAATTGAAAAAAATAAGATCACGGTGAACGGTTCAAGCATTGAATATAATTCTGATGATAAAGACAGCATCATCATCAATGGTAAAAAAGTTCCAAATAACCAGGCAAAGAAAGTAATTGATTCTGTAGCGTCCAACATCAAGAAAATAAACAAAGATGTGGACATCAAAATCAAAGACGGGAAAAACGAAATTTCCATACAAACTAAATAATTAACTTCAGAGAGTGGTAGAAGGTGTGAATGGATGGCAACCGTTTGAAATTCACACCCTTCTTCTCTCAGAAAAGTGAAAAAAAAACAATATTTAGTTCTCCATGTAAAAAAAAAGTTTTAATTTCGTAAAGCTAAATTATAATAACCAATTAACAAAAAACACAGCCTTATCATGATACAATTTGCAATGGAATTCGTAATGAAAATCGTAGATTTAATTAACGGTTTGTTTTAAGAGCGATAATATTTCAATATATTTGTAAAGTATAACCAAAATATGGTTATACTTTTTTGTTTTTAATCCAAGAATCTATGAAAAAGCTTATAGGCAAACTGATGTTAAAATTATTAGGCTGGAAAGTCGTTCTACAGGGCGATGTAAACAACCTGGACAGGTGCATCCTTGTGGTGGCACCCCATACCCACAACATGGAATACATTTTAGGAAACTTTGCCTACTGGTCCTTGAACAAACCATTGAAAATAATTATCAAAGATGCCCATACCAAAGCGTGGTATGGCAGTATTGTAAGAGGTCTTGGAGGAATTGGTATCGACAGAACTCAGAAAAATGATCTTGTGAATTTTGTAGCCAATCGGTTTTCAAAAGAAAATTTCAGCCTTGTGATTACCCCTGAGGGAACAAGAAGCTGGGTTCCGAAATGGAGAAAGGGTTTCTATCACATGGCTTTAGCAGCTAAAGTTCCTATCGTACTGGCAGCAGGTGATTTTAAAAGAAACACTGTTTATCTGGGGTATACTATTCCATATGAAAGAATAGCATCCGTCCCTTTTTCTGAAATTATGCAGGAAATTCAGGATTACTATATAAAAAATGATATTGTCCCTAAGGTTCCTGCCAACTGGAATCCTAATATTATGGGAACAGGAGAGGAAAAAATTTAGAAACAAATTACTTTCCCATTTTCATTTATCTATTATTACTCACCATTTATCTATTATAAAAATGAAAGGTCAGACAAAAGAAGAAATATTAACATTTATCAATAACTGGGGTGGCGAAACCCTTGCGAAAACCCTTGAGATCAAATTCATTGATATTGATCTCGAAAATGAGACCCTAACAGCTGTTATGCCAGTGCTTCCTAGAACGCATCAGCCTTTTGGGATTATGCACGGAGGAGCCAGTTGCGTGTTGGCAGAAACTTTAGGATCAAGCCTGTCTAATATTTTTATAGATGGAGATAAATATTACGGGGTTGGCACCAATATCAACTCCAATCATCTGAGAAGTAAAAAAGACGGAGAAGTAACAGCCACTGCCCGATTTATCAGAAAAGGAAAAACGATGCACGTGTCTGAGATTGAAATTCGTGATGAAAAAGGAACTTTGATCAATCATACGACAATGACCAATGCTATTATTCACAGATAAAGCGGTATCATTTCCATAAACATAGAAAGCTCAACTTAAAATTGAGCTTTTTTTATACACTTATAGCAACATCGCCAGATTTTTATCTCAAAAAAGACTGTTTTAATTTTGACATTTTTAAGACTAATAATACCTTTGCAGAAAGGAAAATCAACTTCGGAATTTCCTATATTATTTCCGGGCGACGATTTTCAAAATCCATTCATAACTAATGATTTATTTCAAACTTCCTTTCGACGAGAGATTGCAGTCTGTAGATGAGAAAAACGATAATACCGCTGTTAACTTTCATTCTTATAACGGTGATTCTCAGATAAGCTTCAACGGAGATATTATTGAAATCGACCCGTTTGAATTCAATACAACTTCTATTACAAATGAATCACTAATCAGTAATACAACCAGTACCGAAGCAGAAACCAAGGAAGAATATGGTCATACACTGCAACAGGTAATTGCAGTAATTAAAGAAAACAACTTACCCAAACTGGTTTACTCGAGAAGGAAGATTGTTACAGATTTTACAGTGATTGATTATAAGGAGAGTTTCAATAATCTATGCCAATCTTACCCCAATGCTTTCAGATATCTGTTCAATGATGGTGAAAACGCATGGATGGGGGCTTTTTCTGAGGTTCTTGGAAAGTTTAATAAAGAAACTCATGAATTTGAAACCATGGCATTAGCGGGAACTCTTCCTGTCTCTGAAGCATGGTCTGAAAAAGAAATTGAAGAACAGAAACCGGTTACTGCTTATATTCAGAATATTCTTAAAAATTATTCCGAACACGTTCAGCAATCAGAAACTTATGATCATATTTCCGGAAATATTAAGCATTTACGGACCGATTTTAAAACCAATATAAATCCGGAAGATCTGGATCAGCTTATCAGGGACCTGCACCCTACTCCGGCAGTGTGTGGTATTCCCAAAGATTTTTGCAATGCGAATATCCGGAAGTATGAGAAATACTCGCGTGAATTCTATGCAGGCTACAGTAAGATCGAAACCCAAGAAAGCATTCAGTATTTTGTAAATCTGCGATGTGCCAGACTTTATAAAAATGCAGTACATATCTTTGTTGGTGGTGGAATTACCGCACAAAGCAACCCTGAAAAAGAATGGATAGAAACAGAACTTAAGTCTGAAGCAATATTGAAAAACCTGGTAATTTCTTAATCTTCAAGAAAGTATTTAATTACTTATTTCAGGTTAAATACAAAGGACTAAAAAGCTTTTTCATTCAGAAATTCTGAAGTTTAACAGCAATATCTGTTCATAAAAAAATGCCTCTTCCGGATGAAAGAGGCATTTTTTATATTTTTTAATATTTTACTTTATTTTTTTAGCTCCAATTCTGCTCCATGTATCCATAACGAAAAGCACAAGAAGACCAATCGCAGCGGCTGATGCTGAAAACACAAATCTCAAATTGTCTTCATCACCTAAAATATCTGTTTGCCAATTGATAGCATAAAGATTGATTGCCATGAAAACGATAAATACTACTAGAAATACCTTATAAAACTTCTGCATGATATTTAAAAATTAATATAATTCTGCACCAATTGAGCAAAATTTGCGGTGAATAATTTAATTGAAATCGCCAAAAGGATAATACCAAAAACTTTCTGAAGAATCATTAGTGTAGCATCTCCTATTTTTCGTTCTAACCACTTCGCTGATTTCAGCACCAAATATACGAAAATTGTATTAAGTATGATTCCACAAATAATATTAATATCATGAAATTCAGCTCTAAGAGATAAGGCGGTTGTTAACGTTCCAGCTCCCGCAACCAGTGGAAATGCGATGGGAACGATAGATGCAGCCTTTGCTTCGGTTGTTTTATTGATTTCAATTCCTAGAATCATTTCCAGCGCTATGATAAAAATCACAAAAGCTCCGGCAATGGCAAACGAATTTACATCTACTCCAATCAGCTTTAGAATCTTATTTCCTACAAACAGGAAAACAATCATAATTGCTCCGGCGGTAATGGAAGCTCTTCCGGCTTCTATTTTTCCGAACTTCTGCTGAAGGCTTACTATAATAGGAACTGAGCCAATAATATCGATTACGGCAAAAAGAACCATGAAGCTGGTAACAATCTCTTTAATAGAGAAACCATCAAAAATTTCCATCTCTTTGTAATTAAAAATTTCGCAAAAATATGAAAATAAACTGATTATTTGCTAATTTGTGAATATAAATTAACAATAGTTTTCAAAAGTTCCTCAAGACCCTCCTGAGATTTCACAGGAGCATATTTCTCCATTTGAATTTTCTGCTGCATTGTACTGTAGTCTTCTGCAACGGAAGAACCTTTGTATTTTTCAAGAAAAGTCTTAAACTCTCCAGCAGAGCCATGGAAATACTGATTTCTAACTTCCTGGTCCAGCTCATCCAACGTCACAAAAAACTTTTCATACTCTTCATTATCTTTAAGGTTTTCAAGATAACCAAAATAATCGTTAATATCCGTTTTCATCAATTCTCTTATCTCCTGTTCAGTTTCAGCCACTGATCCTAAGGGTTTTGAAGGTACGGTTTCCCTAACTAATGTACGTTTTTTTTGCCAAGTTTTAAATAATAAATAAGCAACAAATAAACCTAAAAGAATCGCAATATTAGTCAATAAAATATTCCAGTGGAACTTGCTTTTTTCTTTTACTTTTAAGGAAGTTGTTTTTAAAACAGGTGTATTTACGGTCTCCAGAAGATTATTGGTATATTCATTTACCTTTTCTACTGTAGAGCGGGCTTCCAGTATCTGATCATGGGAAAAAGCATTTACATCCAGTGTTTTCTGACCTAGATCTACATATTCTCTGTTCTCAGGATCAAAGAAAGCAAACTGTTCCGTTTTTATGGATATGGCTCCGGATTTATTTGGAATTACCACATAATTGGCAAGAATTTCACCTTTCATTCCTGTAGTTCCCGGGGTAACTTTAGAAGAAATCTTTGGAGCATAAACTTCATAGTCCGGTGATGCCAGTATCTTTGGAAGTACCATATCCGGCAGATTACCTTCTCCGGATACTTTTACGATTACATTTATAGGCTTTTTGGCCTCAGGTTTTTCTTTGGAAGCACTATAAACGTTTACATTGAAGTTTCCTACCGCATTTTTAAAACATTCAGGAGCTCCTTCCGGAAGTTTTCTAACGATAAGTTTTACTTTATTGGAAACAATTTTATTTTTACTTGAATAAGAATTTACAGATGCTGAAACAGCGGGAACCTCCACATATCCTGCTTCATTTGGAAATACCATAAATACAGCAAGCACCTGGGAAGGCATATTTGCATACCCGGAAGGATCTATTTCAGATTTATGAAAACTGACCGCATGTACATTGATATTATCCTGCTGAGGAAGACGGATATCCTTTACCTTTCTAAGGTTATCCATATTTCTGGAATAGACTTTCAAAACAGCAAAAGTAGGCTGATCCTGATAAACATCCCTGTCCTCAATTTCCATATTCAGATATACATCATTGGAAACATTACTGGCTAAAGATTTTTTATCGACAATATCTTTAACATTAACCTCAAAAGGTTCAGTTTTATAGATTTTATTATTGATCGTTACCAGTACAGATCCTATCTTTATTTTACCTTTTTTCTTAGGCTCAAGGGCTATTCTGGATACTTTTTGGGTAACTAATAAATTAGTGGCAGGATCAATTACAGTATTTGTAACAGAGCCGCTGCCTATGATATTGAATTTTGAAAGATCCGGAAGCTGGAATTTGGTCTGCTGTTCAAGATCACTCCCGTTAAGCTCCAGTACAATGGTCAGGTTTACGATGTCTTTTCCACCATATTCAGTTTTATCTGCATCCATAGAAAGATTTACCTGTCCGTAAGTAATTACGGAAGCCAAAGTAAGCAATATGTAAATTAATTTGTACTGCATCACCAATCTTTCTCGTTGCTTTCAGGCATCGAATAAGAATTTTTGTTTAAAATTCTTCTGGCGGTTTCTTTTTCTTTTTCGTTTATTTTATCTAAGATCGCATTTTCAAGGTCTTTTGGCATTCTGCCCTCATTTTTATTTTGCTGAGGATTATTGCCCTGGTCACTTTTGCCTTCGTTCTGCGGACCATTTCCCTGATCTTGCTTTTGGTCTTTATCTCCTTTCTGATCTTCTCCTTTGTTCTGATCATTACCGCCGCCTCCTTTTCCTGAGTTATCCTGCTGGTTCTTCTGTTGTTCTTTTTCCTTTTCTTTCAGTTTGGCAATTTCATAGTTTTTTCTTGTTGCCTCGCTGTATGGATTTTGCTTTAATGCTTTTTTATAATAGTCTGCCGCTTTTTCCGGCTGGCTCATCTGCATATAGGTATTTCCTAAATTATGAAGGGCTGCAGCTTTATCAGGAAGGGTCTGCGAAAGTTTTTCTGCTTTTTCAAACTCAGCCTTAGCCTCTTCATACTTTTTACTTTTATACAAAGCATTTCCCATATTATAGTGGGCCGTAAAATCTTTATCATTGTCTTTTACAGCTTCCATATACTTTGAAGACGCCCCATCATAGTCTTTACCGTCAAATTTCTGATTACCTTCATGAACTAAAGTCCTATAATTTTCCTGCCCAAACAAAATGCCTGAGAAAGAGAAAGTAAGAATAAACGATAAAAATATAATTTTAGTATTCATCACTTGCAAAATTATCCCTTTATATGTTAAGAAACAGGGTTTTATTTGTTAAAATTCGGTTAAAGTATACTTTGGAATCATGATCACTTGTAGGGAAACTACACATTAAAATCCTTTTTAGGATTAAAAATATAAATTAAAAAGAAGAAAAGAATGGAAACAGCTAAAAAATACTGATAATAGTGATTGGCATTCTGTGATTTCACCAAGGTTTCAGAGCCTGATGATTTCCTGTTAACTGCATCCAGAATCCTGTCAGGAGCTTCGTTGATATTATTCCCGTCAATATAAGTTCCTCCAGTAGATTCGGCCATCTTCTTCAGCGCATCAGTCTGCCTTTTGGAGATTACCGTACTGCCATTCATATCTGTTTTGTAGCCCATCAGCTGACCATAGACATATTCCGGAACCGGAGCGCCTTCATCCGTACCTACTCCTACTGAAGTAATACTGATTCCTTCTTTATTGGCAAGCCTTATTGCGGCATTATCATTTCCTTCATTATCCTCTCCGTCACTCAGCAATATTACTTTTCTGGATCCTTTGCTTACATTTTTAAATTTCTCTGCTGCTGCCTGCATTCCTTTTAGAAAATCAGTTCCCTGCATCTGCATAGAACTGGTTTCAATACCGCTGATGTAGGTTTCAGCAGAATTATAATCGGTAGTCAGCGGCATGATAGACATTGCCTGTCCTGCAAATATGACGATTCCTACTTTATCATTTTTCATTTTCTGCATGGTCCCCAGCATTAAGTTTTTGGCCTCACTAAGACGGCTTGGGTTAATATCCTCCGCATTCATAGAATTGGAGACATCCAGCATAAAAATAACATTATTCAGCTTCTGACTGCTTTTTACTTCTTCAGAACCATTGAGAAGATCGATAATTGAGAATATTAAAAACAAGGTTCCCAGGAGATATAACACAGGAAAAAACTTTGTAAATCCTGAACTTTTTTCAAATAGACTGTCATGAAACTCACTGGCTGCAAAAATTTCCCTCTTTTTACTTCTCCATTTCAAAAAACGG
This sequence comes from Chryseobacterium sp. MEBOG06, assembly GCF_021869765.1. NCBI lineage: Bacteria > Pseudomonadati > Bacteroidota > Flavobacteriia > Flavobacteriales > Weeksellaceae > Chryseobacterium > Chryseobacterium sp. MEBOG06. The sequence goes on from NZ_CP084580.1 coordinate 3,796,992, forward strand.
ATCAGAAAAGAAGCTAACAGCGGGAGAAGCAACAGTAATAATAAATACCAATAATTTCCTAAAGACCAACTCATCAGCTTAAAATTTTATAAAACACCCATCTCAACAGTGCATCCAACATCAGCATTCCTAAAGCAATCCAAAGGAATATCTTAAAATACTCATCATAGTTGTAAAGTTTTGAAATCTTCACATCCGATTTTTCCAACTGGTTGATCTCATCATACACCTCTTCAAGACTGCTGTTTGATGTAGCCCTGAAATATTTCCCCCCTGTAGTCTGCGCAATTTCTCTCAATGTATTTTCATCAATAGTTACCTCAGCTTCTGTGAAGACAAGATCTCCAAAAATATCCTGAGATGTAGGCATCAGTGCATAGCCATTGGTTCCTATTCCTATAGCATATACTCTTATATTATTATTTTTTGCCAGCTCAGCAGCAACCTGCGGAGGTATAGCATTCTGAATATTACTTACTCCATCCGTCATCAGAATGACTACTTTACTTTTGGCTTTACTTTTTATCAAATGATTTACAGCAACAGAAAGTCCTTCTCCAATAGCTGTTCCCGGTTCAAGACCTGCAGAATTCAGGTTTTTAATTTCATCAATTACAACCTGATGATCTGAAGTAACGGGAACTTTTGTAAAAGCTTCTGCGGCATAAGCCACAACTCCTATCCTGTCATTAGGGCGCTTCTGAACAAATTTCACCGCAATATCTTTTAAGGCAGTGATACGGTCGGGATTTAAATCTTTTGCCAGCATACTGAGAGATACATCTATTGACAGCATAATATCAATTCCTTTTGTATCATCTCTATCCTGAGAAATGGTAAAGGTCCTCGGTCTTGCCATTGCAATAATCAGGGCAGAAAGAATGATATACTTTGATATTTTCAATACAAAGAGTACTCCACGGATTCCACTGCTGTCATCCATATTTTTTATCGTAGGCACTTTTATCCCTTTCTTTTCCCGTTTACCTGCATCTTTTATAAAAAGAGGAATAAACAGCAGAAAAAGCAGTAAGAACCATGGACTGTAAAATTCAAAATCAAACATCCTTTCTCAAGTTTTCAAATTCTAGATCTTTGGATGATCTCTTCACAAAGTCTCTGATATTGGCAAAATCTTTTTCCATTGTTTCCTGATCCGGAAAGGTTTTGGCAAACTTCACAAGATCTCCTCTTAGGAAAACATCTTCCACTATTTTTTCATTATCCTGAGAGATGGTGTTGTTCTTTTTCATTACATCAATAAGATCATCAGTAAGAAGTACATCTGCAGGAAGGTGATATTGTTTTGTAATAAAGTTTCTGGAAATATCAATCAGTTCAACATAAAATGAACGGAAATTACCTCCTTCAATATATTTTTTCTTTTTAAGAGAATCAAGTTCTTTTAAAGTCTGATTGGTTGCGACAACAGGAGAGCTTTTTGTTTTTCTGCCCCATTTTATAATCATGATAATCGCAATAATCAAAGCGATAGCTGCTAAGGCTGCAAGGATATAAAACTTATACAGTTCCCAATAGTCTCTGGTAGCAAGCTTCACTTCCTTATTCTTCATAATATCACTGATCTGATCAGCTTTTTGCGCTGTATTAATCACCTCTATTTCATAAGGAATAGTTTTAAGGATTTTATCTCCCACTTTAAACTCAAGTTCCGGAATGGTAAATTTCCCTTCTTCAAAAACTGCAAATTCTATTTTTCTTTCATAAGAGTTGGCATTCTGCCCAATGCTGTCTTTAGTTTCTTCAAAATGAAAAGGAAGGAGTTCATTTTTCGGAGCAGAAGTTACCTGTTGCTCATTAAGGTTATCAATCTTAACAATAAGGTGGTTCACTTCGCCTAGCGCAATTGTTTTCTTTTCTACGTTGGAAGATAATATCTGTGAAAAAGCATTCGCACAGATGAAAAAAGATAATATTAATAGTATTTTTCTCAATGTTAAAATAATAAAGGCTAAAGCCTTAAGTTTTTATATATGGGTTTTGCCCAATGTTATTTTTTCTGAAAATAATTATACAGTAATTTTGAATAATCCGAACCGGTATTAATATTCATAAAACTGGCCGAACTATTGGCAAAATCTTCTTCTAAAGCTCTTAATTTTTGTTTTTGGGCTTCCGCAAAAGTATATCTCCATCTTGCATTGGAAGTATTGGCCCATATCTGTTTTCCTGTTTCTGCATCATACAGAAGGGTGTAGCCCACATCAGGAATCTCATTATCTTTTTCATCATAAATCCTCATTCCCAGCAAATGGTGTTTTTTAGAGGCTACTCTCAGCATTTTGGAGTCATATTCATCCGCAAAATCGGAAAATAGAAATACCAAAGATTTTCTTTTAAAAATCCCCATCATATATTCAAGTGCTTTATCTATTTTAGATTCCGCAGGTACATAATCTGCGGTCAGAATAGTACTGATAATGGAAAGGATATGTTTTCTTCCTTTTTGGGGAGGAATCACTTTATATACTTTATCTGCAAACAGGATCAATCCTACTTTATCATTATTTCCGGCCGCTGAAAACCCCAGGCTGGCCGCAATTTCCGCAACATATTCTCTTTTCAACTGGACTTTCGTACCATAATCCATAGAAGCAGATATATCTACTATGAGCATCATTGTAAGCTCCCTCTCCTCTTCCATTACTTTCACAAAAGGTTCACGGAAACGTGCTGTTTTGTTCCAGTCGATCCTTCTGATCTCATCACCAAACTGGTACGGACGAACTTCAGAAAAAGTCATTCCCTGCCCTTTGAAGGCACTGTGATATTGTCCCATCAAAGCAGCCTCCGTCTTTCTTCTGGTACGGATTTCTATCTGCTTTACCTTTTTTACAATATCTTTTATCTGCATAGACGGGTTTAAAATTTAAATTTAAGATTCGGATGCTTTACAATTTTCAGCTCCTGATGTCTACTTCCTAGTTTTTGAATTCAATGGATACATTCAACCATTCATCATCAAATTTCGGACTGTATTTTTTATAAAAATTGATGGCAGGCTCATTCCAGTTCAATACCTGAAATACCATTCCACTGTACTCATTATTTATTCCGTGTTCTACAGTAGCGTCAAATAATTTTTTTCCGATCTGCATTCCCCTCATTCTTTCGGTCACTACAAGATCTTCAAGGTAAAGTCTTCTTCCTTTCCAGGTTGAATATCTGTCGTAATATAATGATATTCCTACAATTTCACCATTAAGCTCAGCAACAAAAGCCCCCCAAACAGGAGATTTGCCGAAACCATCTTCTGTAAATTGATCTACAGTAATAATAACTTCTTGCAAAGCTTTTTCATATTCTGCCAGTTCTCTGATTAATTCCAGCATGGAGCCGCAATCTTCCTGAACCGCTTTTCTTATAATAACCTCACTCATTACGGAGCCTGGATTTTTGCTAAAATTCTGTTAATGATTTCTTCGGTAGAAATTTCCTCTGCTTCAGCCTCAAAAGTAAGCCCCATTCTATGTCTCAGTACATCTTTAGCCAAAGCTTTCACATCTTCGGGAATAACAAAAGCTCTTCCTTTTAAGAATGCATAAGCTCTTGACGCAATAGCAAGATTGATGGATGCTCTTGGAGAAGCTCCAAAACTGATATAATTTTTAAGCTCAGAAAGTCCATAATTTTCAGGATAACGTGTTGCAAAAACCATATCAAGAATATATTTTTCAATTTTCTCATCCAGATAAATCTGGTTGATCAATTCTTTGGCCTCTACAATATCCTGAAGAGAAATCACAGGCTTCACTGTAGGCTGATGTGAAGTAGAAACCATTCTCATTACCAGTCTTTCATCTTCAAAAGAAGGATAATCTATGGTACATTTCAGCATGAAACGGTCACTCTGCGCCTCCGGAAGCAGGTAAGTCCCCTCCTGGTCAATTGGATTCTGAGTGGCCAATACCAGGAACGGTTTAGGTAACTTCATAGTTTCATCACCAATAGTCACCTGCTTTTCCTGCATCACCTCCAGAAGAGCTGACTGCACCTTTGCCGGCGCACGGTTGATCTCATCCGCCAGTACAAAATTCGCAAATACAGGTCCTTTTTTTATAGAAAAATCATTGTCTTTGATACTATAAATCATCGTTCCCACCACATCAGCAGGAAGCAGATCCGGTGTAAACTGAATTCTTGAAAAATCACCATGAACGGCATCAGCTAAAGTTTTTATTGCTAAGGTCTTAGCCAAACCAGGCACTCCTTCAAGAAGAACGTGACCATTCCCCAGAAGTCCTACCAAAAGGCGGTCTATCATATATTCCTGTCCAATAATAACTTTGTTGATTTCCTGTCTCAGAAGAGAAAATAAGTAGTTTTTTTCTTTTACTTTTTCCGTCAACTGACGGATGTCTTCTGCTTGATGTGTATCTGACATAGCTTGATTTAAAATAAGTGGTAAATTTCTGATAAATACTTGCATTAATCAACACAATAAATGCCATTTTTGAGTTAAAGTTTGTTAAATATTCCGGGATCAGCAAACGATCCGGACGTATACAGCCTGACTATCTTGCACATAAAACAGATTCATCAGATAAATAAGACCCTGTTCAAGGTGTCCATTGATCAGAAATATGATTGTTTATAAGATTAGAGTTTAGTAATCGTTAGGGTAAATGTATCCTCAGGAGCATCTGTGGTATCGTCATACGCTCCTACATTGATGAAATATTCAGTTCCTGCTGTTGTAGCAACTGTAAGGGTTTCCGTACCTCCGCCGCCAGCATTATCTACTGTATCCACACATGATAAGTTGCTACAACTTCCACTATAAGCACCGATCTGAGGATCAAAACTACTTCCAGCAGGCATTGTTACTTTAATAGTATACTGACTGTCATCTCCAATGAGTTTAAACCACGTTCCATCATTCATCCCCGTATCACCGGCACTTGAGCATACACTTATATTCCCAGCATTATTGGTTGTGGACACGGCATCATCCTGAGTATAAGCATAAGGAAAAGCTGACGCCAGAAAAGCTCCACTGCATGCATCATTTAATGGTACCGGCGGAATGGTTTTAAAAACATACTCCGAACACCCGGAAGAAACGACATTTGCCGAAACGGACGCTATTTTTAAATAATAATTAGTCCCTGTTGCAAGATTGGCCATTGGCGTAAAATCAGTTCCCGAAACTGATTGCTGGTTGATAACATCTGTTCCGCCCGGACTGGTACCTAATGAAATCTTGTAAGAATCAGCGCCAGAAACCGGAAGCCACTTTATATTGGGAGAAAGAGAAACATTCTGAATATTATTCAAGGGATAGATAATGAAAGGACAGCCAGGAGCCGTACTTGGTGTAAGCCCTGAAATAGTAACTGATGATTTATAATCTGCTCTTATTCCGCCTGGCAGTGCTGCAGTATCTACGATTCCACGATCCCCTTTATAATAAAGAGTTGAGTATGGAATATGAGTATAAACATGAAAAGCTTCATCAAAGTTATTAATATCGATATTGGGAGAATTCTCTTTTGCAGCGATAACCAGATTATCAGTATTATTATAAGCAAACGGAGTAGCAAAAATCACTTGTACCTGATTGTTATTTTTAACAACAGTTCCTTCAAATACCTGTGTAAGCTGAGTGGCAGGAATCCAATCTGTACCGGAAGAAAAAGTGTTTTTTGATGTATGCCCGAGATAAACAGTCCAGTTCGAAGATTCTACAATGGTTGACATAGGATCTATATAAAAGGTAAGGCCTGTAATATTTCCCGCAGCACTTGCATTGAGTTCCTGTTTAGGATAAATCTGCTGAACATAGGAATAGGAAAAAAAGCTACTTACAGGAGCAGTACCAACGTTTGTACTTCCGATATTTATATTGATCTGGGCCTTTACAGCCAACACTACAAACAATAGACTTAAAAGTAAAATTCTTTTCATTATTAATAATATTATTCTCGAATACCATGCTAATTTAACAATAAAAATATTGATTCTAACAATAAAAATAATATTCAGCCATATAATTCAGTACAAACTTTTTTTTTAAACAAAAACTACCCAATAATTATTTCTTTTACATAATCAGCAATAAAAAACCAACCGTTTCAAAAATAAAAATAATTAAAAGCATCTTTAATACATATTTAATATATTTACACTAAATACCAATAACATGTATAAAAGGCTACTTCTTTTAAGTATTTTCTTATCAAATCTTGTTTCATCACAAACAACTATGACTAATGTGATTTCAGATGCAGTATATTATGACGGCTATGCTGCCACGGTATCCAACCCTGTACCTAGCGGTTTGACAAGATTGAACAACGCCAGATATACGAGAAAACTTACTGATACCGAGCTAGATTCTTTCAAAGCTAAGATTGCTATGAGGGTTACAATAGGTGCACTGTGCGATAACTATGACCGCCTTGGTGAAGTCTTTTTAGCGTTGGTCCCTAAAAGCCAGTCTACTTATACCATTGCTGATCCGAATGTGAAACGAATTGAAGTTGGAAGATATATCACCCCATTCATGAATAAGAACCGGACCCCCTCAGAAGTTCCGTATACCTATGACATCAGCAATTTATATAACGTATTTCATGATAATGCCCTACGCAGCACCTACGATATGTATATGGAATTGGATGTTTTTGGAGTTCCTTATGCCGCACAGACACAGGTTTTGGGATGCTCCGGAAGAATTGATGTCTTTTCCGGAACGCTTACTTTTTTCTCAACAGATACCGGAGCTTCCGTTACAGATTCCAACAACCTTATTCCAATATTGAGCTATAACAGACTTAATAATTATAATAGTACAGACAGTACGGGGGAAACTGTAAGAATTGTAACATTCAACCTGCCTGATCCGGTTACTAATGCTCGTTTTTTTGTAATCTCCACTCCTCATGGTGCCAACGCCGGTGGTGAAGAATACATCAGAAGACAAAATTACACCTACATTGATGATGTACAGGTACTCACTTATACCCCCGGAGGAACTTCCTGTGAACCCTACAGAGTATATAACACTCAAGGTAATGGGATCTACGGAAATGTTGCTAAAACATTTGCTGACTGGACTTCATGGAATAACTGGTGTCCCGGAAATTCAGTTCCTATCAGAGAATTTACATTACCCAGCCTCACTGCAGGAAATCACACCCTGAAACACACAGTACCTACAGCTGTTTTCAACCAACAGCAAGGGGATGTCTATCTATCTGTTTATATGCAGGGGAAAAGTAATGTAACTTTGGATGTGAAAGATATTAAAACAGTAGACGTCAACATATATCCTAATCCCACTTCCGATTTTGTGAACGTTAAATCTAAAGTAGATGTTGCCTCAATAACTCTTTTCAATGTAGAAGGAAGAAAACTTACTGAGACCTATAGAGAAAACAGAATAGACCTTTCTTCATATAGTACCGGAGTTTACTTTTTAAATATTATCCTAAAAGACGGAACAATCTTTAAGCATAAAATCATCAAAAAATAAAACCATCTGCAACCCTATAGATCAAATCATTTGCATCACGTAAATATAACAAAACCCTCCCTGAATCTTTTCACAGGAGGGTTTTATATTAATATTTCACTTGACAGGCTTTTGTAAAATTCGATTCAAAAAACTTGATAATACTGGTTAAAACCTTTCAAAAAGAGAACTTAAAGCTAGCCTCTTCCTGAATAGTTAAAAAACTTTAACTTTAATCCTTTACGCAAAAAAATTGTCATTTCCAGTTTATTAAACTATTTTTGGTGATTAAAAAATCCGCTAAATGAATTATCATTTTCAAGCACACAGACAGGTAAGACGAAACCTTTTGGATATTCTTCAGAACACTTCTCATGAAGACCTTCTGCTGATCCCTGATGGTTTCAATAACAATATTTATTGGAATATAGCACATACAGTTGCCACACAGCAGCTTTTGCATTATTACCTGAGCGGAAACCCTTTCCGTATTGATAAATACTGGATTGAAACGTACAAAAAAGGTACTTTACCAAACTTAAATGTTCAAAAATCTGAAGTGGAAGATTTAGAATTTTTACTTACAGAAACTTCAAAGATTTTGATGAAAGATTATGACAGCGACTTCTTTTCAGACTATACCCCTTATACTACCAGTTTCGGAATGGATCTGAAAAGCATTCAGGATGCTATTATCTTTAACAATATGCATGAAAGCCTTCACTACGGTTATGTGCTGGCACAGAAAAGAGCAATTTTAGGAGAGAACGGAGGATAGCGGCTGTACAATAAGGTCAACGGCAATGTATATTTTACATTTGCTAAAAATGACTTACCCCGTACAACGCACTATTAAATTCACTCTATAACTATATAATAAATTTTCAATGAAAGACGATTTTATTTTCGGGCTGCGTCCCGTGATTGAAGCAATTGAAGCGGGAAAAACGATTGACAAGATCTTTGTGCAAAATGCACTTCAGGGTCCTATTTATGCTGAACTGAAAGCAATTTTGGCTAAAAATAAAATCCGTCCCAATTATGTTCCGGTTGAAAAACTGAACCGTTTTACGAGAAAAAACCACCAGGGTGTGGTTGCTTTTATTTCGGATGTTCCGTTTCATAAAGTGGAGGATATTGTTCCCCAATTATTTGAAGAAGGAAAAATTCCTTTCTTACTGATTCTGGACAGGCTTACTGATGTAAGAAACTTTGGTGCCATCTGCAGAACAGCAGAATGCGTAGGTATTGATGCTATTATCATTCCGGAAAAAGGAGGAGCCCCTATCAATTCTGACGCGATAAAAACATCAGCGGGAGCTATTTATAATATTAAGATCTGCAAAGAAAACAACCTTGCACACGCGGTAGATTTCCTTCAGCAAAGCGGTATTTCTGTATATGCTGCCAGTGAGAAAGCTCAGAAATTGATCTATGATGTCAACCTGACAGAGCCATGCGCTATCGTTATGGGAAATGAAGAGACAGGGATTTCTAAAGAAGTAATGCATCATGCAGATGAAAAAATAAAGCTTCCTATTGAGGGAAAAACTCAATCATTAAATGTTTCTGTAGCATGTGGGGCGATTTTATATGAAGCGGTAAGACAGAAAATGACTGTAACACCCAATCTATAAGACATGAAAATAAAATTTCTTTTACCATTGTTTTTTGTGCCCTTTTTACTAAAAGCGCAATTGAAAAGTTTACCTACAGACAATCGCCTTGCTACTGAGCTTGATAAAATTGTCCAGAAGGAAACTTCTGATTATATGAAAGATCCTTCTCGCGCAGGACTCTCAGTTGGAATCTTTAAGGATGGTAAAAGTTATTTTTACAATTACGGAACTGCGGAAATTGGAAAATCAACCCTTCCAACCTCCAAAAGTGTCTATGAAATTGCTTCTATTACAAAAACCTTTACCGGAACCCTTTTAGCCCATGCTTTACTGGACGGTAAAATTAAATTGGATGATGATATCCGGAAATATATAGACGGAAATTATCCAAATCTTGAATTTGAAAAGCATCCGATAAAAATTGCTGATCTTGCCAGTAATTCATCAGGACTGCCCCAGTTTTTACCAGATCAGTCGGAAACTTTTAAAAAGCCGATGGATTCTATTGCAATCGCCTTATCTGATTTTTATAAAAACTATTCCAGGAAAAAGTTTTATGAAGATCTGCATCAGGTAAAAATTGACTTTATTCCCGGAACAAAATTCAAATACTCGAATGTAGGGACACAAATTGCAGGTGACATTTTGGAAAAAGTGTATCATAAAAGCTATGCAGACCTACTTGCTGAGTATATCACAAAGCCAATGCAGATGAATAAAACCATTATTGGTACAGATTCTGCAAAGCTTCTAACCGGTTATAATGAAAAAGGAAAACCAATGCCCCGAAATATTACAACCCTTTTTGCCCCTGCAGGCGGAATTCAGTCTACGACAGAGGATATGGTAAAATATATTCAGTATCATATGGACAAGAACAACAAATATGTTCAGCGGTCTCATAGTTCGGGAGAGAAAAATAAAGGAGATAAATCCGGGTTATTCTGGAAAACTCACACATCTGATGATGGAAACCAGGCCATCTGGCACACGGGAGGTACATTTGGATTTTCAAGTGTGCTGATGATATATCCTTCAAAAAACATGGGAGTTATTCTGCTTTCAAACGAATCAGATGCAGAATCTCAGGGAAAACTGTATGGTATTGCAGACAGAATAATAATAAACAGTAGTAAGAAATAAAATTAAAAAAATCAAATGAAGAATATTGCAGCGCTTGCGCTTATATCATCAATAGCTCTTGTATCTTGTAAAAAAGAAACAGCAAAGATAACCAAGGTAGATCCTAAGACAGGAAAAACAGTCACTGTAGAAGTTCCGGCGGATTCTGTAGCTAAAGTGGCAGAAAACCCAGCTATCAGAGACTCTGCGGGAATTGTTATACAATCTTTCAAGCTTGAAAAAGGAAAAACTTATCCTCTTACAACGTACCAGAGAGATGTAAAAACAATGACAGATCCTCAGGGAAAATCTATCACTGCGACAAGTGAATCTACGGATGAAATGAATTTCATAGTAAATGATATCAAAGGAAATGTATACGACATGACCCTTAATCTTGTTGCTAAAAGAAGTTCACAATCTTCACAGGGAAAAACAATCGTTGTAGACACCAAGCTTCCTATTCCAAAAGAAGATGAGCTTAAAATGATATGGAATGTTAACAGAGCACTTACCGGAAATAAGCTTGCCATGAAAATGGATACAAAAGGTAATGTAATTTCCATCACAGGTTTTGATGCTGTATACACTAAAGTGTTAAACGCTGTAGGAACGATTATCAAAGATGCTAACGAAAAAGCAAGTGTAGTAGCCAGCCTTAAAGAATCGTTCAATGAGAAAGTATTAAAAGACCAGTTCCACAAAAACTTAACAATCATTCCTAAAAAAGGAGTAAAAGTAGGTGAAAAATGGACAACTTCTGAAAATGCTGACCCAAGCGGAAGTGTAAAGGTTACTTCCAATTATGTTTTAAAAAGTCTAGGAAACGGAACTGCAGAAATTGCTGTAACCGGTGGAATTCCTAAGAAAACTGAAAAGAAAGCTCAGGGAGCTATCACACACAGTCTGAGCAGCGAATTGGTTCAGAACGGGACCATTAAGTTTGACGAAAGTACAGGATGGATTACCAACCAGAATATCAATGTAAAAACCACACAGATTGAAAGTATTACAGATGGTAAACAATCTCAGTCTATGACAAGCATTTCCAACTCTTCTGTAATGGTAAATCCTTCTAATAAATAAATATTAAAAAAACACAACATAGACATCTTCTAATCAATCATGAAAAACTTTTTTTACGCTGCTTTAATATTATTTCCGTCTCTATTTTATAGTCAGATAAATTTTGAGCAAGGTTACATTATCAATCAAAAAGGAGAGAAAATAAATGGCCTGATCAAAAACTATGACTGGAGAAACAATCCAACGATTATAGAATATAAACAGACTGAAAATGATAAAACAGAGAACTTACAAACAATAGATTTAAATGAGTTTTCTGTGGGAAGTATCAAATATATCAAAGCAAAAGTTCTGATAGACCGATCTTCTTCAAACTTACAGTCTTTATCAGGAACAAAAGACCTTAACAGTAAAGAAGAAGTGCTTTTATTAAAAACTTTAGTGGATGGTAAGATAAGTTTATATAAATACAACGATCAGTATGTAACTCGCTATTTTTATAAAAAAGAGAATGAAGATACTTTCAACCAACTTGAATACAAAGAATATTTAGAATCAGACAGATTAATAAAAAATGAACAATATAAACATCAGCTAAAGAAAGAATTTTCTGATAATGGAAATATTACAAGTTCTGATATAGAAAGATTAGTTTATAAAGAAAATGATCTCAAAAAGATATTCTTAAATTACAATGGTCTGGAAGATGTAAATGATAAAAATAAAAATGATTTTCATATTTATTTAAAACCTGGAGTAGGTTTCTCAAGTTATAAAATACTTACACCTTCTAACGACAATACAATAAATGAATACAAAAAAAATAGTATTGCTTATCGTTTTGGAGTAGAACTTGAATATGTATTAAGCTTTAATAAAGGTAAATGGGCCCTTATCTCTGAGCCGACTTTCCAGTCTGTGAATTATAAAATAAATGATTACAACGACAAAAACTTTGAAATAAAATATTCTTCCATACAAATTCCGCTGGGGATTAAATATAATATTTTTTTAAATCAAAAATCAAAAATATATGTAGTAGGATCAATATTTTATGACTTAATTTTAAATAACAGCAAGGTTTTTACCGTTGATAATAATTCTTTCAGTGGAGGAGACAGCGCCTTTTATATGACCTTTGGTGCAGGATATAATTATGATAAGTTTGGAGTAGAATTTAAATGGGGCAATGTACCTACTTTTTCTTCTGCTTACTATGGACATGCGGGAGAAATAAATATGAATGGGGTTAATATTTCCCTATCATACAAGATATTTTAAAAAAGTAAATTATGAAGTACATCCTTGAGTTAGTACTCACTGCTATTATTATATTTTTTGTCTGGAATATTCTAAAAAGAATTTTCTTTAAGACATTTTATAGTTATCGTTTCAACAACAATAATCAAAATAACAGACAGCAGGATATACAGGACTCGAATAAGAATAATAAAAAAGATCTTAACTGGGATGCGGAAACCGTAGACTATGAAGAGGTAAAAGAGAGTAACGAAAAAAGGTAAAAATTCCAAGAAATAATAGATAATAACCAGTATGGCAAAAAATAAAAACTTAATTTATATTGCATCTTCAATAGTAGTATTTATAGTTTTAGCATTTTTATATTCCACTCCTGTATTTACAGGAAAACAGCTTTTCCAGCATGACATTGTACAATACAGAGGAGGAGCAAAAGAACTGCTTGACTATAGAGCAAATACCGGAAGCGAAACCTATTGGAGTGACTCCATGTTCGGGGGAATGCCGACTTATCAGATGGGAAGCCAGTTTAAAGGTGACATCATCAAGAAGATCGACAGCAATCTGAATTTCCTGCCAAGACCGGTCAATTATCTTTTCTTGCTTTTTGCAGGCTTTTTCCTTTTGGGAATGGTAGTGGTCAGAAACTGGAAGTATGCCTTACTGGGAGCAACCTTCTTTGGGCTTTCAACCTATTTCTATATCATCATTGCAGCAGGGCACAATGGTAAAGTAAATACTATTGAATATTTCGCACCGCTTTTAGCCGGAATTTTACTGGTTTATATCCGAAAACAATATATCTGGGGATTTATTGTCACCACCCTTTTTATGGGGCTCCAGATTGCGGCAAACCATCCGCAGATGACCTATTACCTGTTTTTAGCTTTAGGATTTCTGTTTCTGTCTGAGCTTATCAGAGCAATTCAGAAAAAAATACCAATGAAACATTTCCTGATCTCTTCAGGAATCATTGCTGTAGCATGTATCATTGGGGTGGGAATGAACTCACAGAGAATCATGGCCAATTCTGAATATGTAAAAGAAACAGTTCGTGGAAAACAGATCTTAACAAACGACAGCCATACTTCAGGAAAATCCGGAATGGATAAAGAAAGTATGCTGATGTGGAGCTATGGACAGCTTGAAACGCTGAACCTTTTTATCCCAAGACTAATGGGAGGAGGAAGCCAGGAACCGGAAGGAAAAGCAATGATGAACAGAGTTCAGGAACTTGTTCAGGAAAATGTAGGTTCGCAGGCTGAAATGGACAGAATTTCAAAAGGCTTCAGTGGAATGACCTATTGGGGTGATCAACCGGGGACTTCAGGACCTGCTTATCAGGGAGCTATCGTATGTTTCCTTACGGTATTAGGATTTTTCTTCGCATGGAAAAAATACCGTTACTGGATTTTAGGAGCTTCTATCCTGACTATTTTATTAGCCTGGGGAAGCAACTTTATGCCATTATCTGATTTCTTTATTGATTATGTTCCGTTTTATAACAAATTCAGAGCACCTTCGTCCATATTAGTGGTAGTGGAATTATTATTTCCTCTTATTGCTATTTTAGGGCTGTACAGATTCTTCACAGATGAAAAGCTTACCGGGGAACACAAACAAAAAATTCTTATGTATGTAGGCGGTGGAACATTAGGATTATTATTAATTCTTTTAGTCTTCGGAAAATCATTATTAGGATTTTCTACAGAAGGTGAAAAGACTTATTTCCCCCCTTTCCTTTTGGACTATCTGGTAGATGAAAGATATAAACTATTCAGAATAGATGCTATAAAAGCATTTATTTACGTGGCTATTGCCGGTGCCGCATTATTCTTAAGCTTGAAAAAGAAACTAAGTCAGAATATGGCTTTGGTTATCATTGGAGTAGTAAGTTTATTTGATCTTTGGACGGTTAATAAACGTTATTTAAATGACGAGAATTATGTAGACAAAATCTTTGCAGAAAACCCTTTCCAGACAGAAAGTTCAGAACTGCTTGCAGAAAAAGTTCAGGGAAACCCGAATTTAGAATCTATTTTAGCGAATGTAAATATCAACAAGACATTAGAAACTATTGCTGAAAAAGATAAGAACCACTATAGAATTTATAACCAGACTTTAGGAGTAACAAGTGAAACCAACACTTCATATTTTAAAGCATCAATTGGAGGTTACCATGCTGTAAAGCTAAGAAGATATGATGATGTCCTGAATGAGTACATCTCCAATATCGACAGTGTGAAAACACCAAAGATCCTGAATTTGCTTAATGCAAAATATATGGTTTTCGGAGGGCCGGATCAGCCGCAGGTAGTTCCGAATCCAAAAGCTAATGGAAACGCATGGTTTGTAAGTGACCTAAAGTTTGTAGATACACCTAATGAAGAAATTAAATCTATTGGAGTTATTGACAACAAAAAAACAGCTGTCATCGCATCATCTGACAAGTCTTATTTCAGCAATAAACCTGTTCAGGCAGATTCTACAGCCTATATCAATCTTACAAAATACCAGCCCAATGAATTAGAATTCAAATCTCAGTCGAAAACGCCACAGTTGGCTGTATTCTCTGAAGTTTACTATCCTCATGGCTGGAAAGTTATGATTGACGAGAAGGAAGTTCCTTACATCAAAGCAGACTATTTACTTCGTGCAGTACATGTTCCGGCGGGAAGTCATCATATCAGAATGGTTTTCGAACCTGAAGTGATAGAAAAAGGAAAATGGATCTCACTTCTTTCCTTCGGATTATTTATAGCACTGGCTGCATTTGGAATTTTCTGGATGAATAAAAACAAGAAAAAAGTAACTTTAACTGAACCAAAAGCGTAATCAATAGCACAAAATGGAACAGAAGAAAATACTGATTATCACCTATTACTGGCCTCCTGCGGGAGGCCCTGGTGTTCAAAGATGGCTGAAGTTTGCCAAATATCTGCCTGATTTTGATTGGAAACCCATCATTTATACACCGGAAAACCCGAGCTATCCTTTACTGGATGAAACACTTATGAAAGAGGTTCCGGAAAATATTGAAATGGTAAGAACCAAGATCTGGGAACCTTACCAGCTGGCAGAAAAACTGAATAAGAGCAATAAGAAATTTAAGGCCGGACAGTTTGATGTAGGTAAAAATCAAAGTTGGAAATCCAAACTATCAATCTGGGTAAGAGGAAATTTTTTCATTCCTGACGCCAGAGTCTTTTGGGTAAAACCTTCCATTCAGTTTTTGGAAAAATACCTGAAAGAAAATAAAATAGACACCATCGTTACTTCCGGTCCGCCCCACTCTCTTCACCTGATTGGTTTAGGGCTTAAAGATCAATTGCCAAACCTGAAATGGATTGCCGATTTCCGTGATCCGTGGACAGAAATTTCTTACTATAAACATTTAAAGCTGACTAAAAGTTCTGATAAAAAACACAGGCAGCTTGAAAGTGCAGTTTTTAAAAATGCAGATATTACTCTGGCGACAAGCTATACTGATGCAGAGAATTTCAGAAAGGCAGGCGCCAATGCATTCTGTATTACCAATGGATTTGATGAAAGTGATTCTGCTGAAAAAGTAAAAGATCAGACAATTCTCTCTGCTCATTCGGAAAGTAATCCAAACGGAGCTTTTATTTTGAGCTATATCGGAGTTTTGGAGCAGCTTAGAAATCCTGAAAATCTTTGGAAAGCGCTTAATGAACTGGTAAAAGAAAATTCAGAATTTGCAGAATACTTCAAACTCAAATTTGCAGGAAGAATTGATGACAAGATATTAAGTTCTATTGAAAATTCAAATCTTAAAAACCACATTCTGAATCTGGGATATCTTTCTCACGGCAAAGCTGTTGAAGAAATGGAAAACTCAGAAATGCTTCTTATCACCAATTTTCCAAATGAGTCTTCCAGAGGAATTATCCCCGGAAAAATATTTGAATATCTCGCTTCAGGAAAGCAGATTTTGTCATTTGGTCCGGAAAAAGCAGATGTTGCAAAGATTTTAGAAGAAACTCAGGCTGGGAAACATTTCAGTTATCATGATACTGAAACCGTTAAAACATTTATTCTTGAAAAATTTGAACTATGGAAAAGCGGAGAACTTCATAAGAATACCCAGCATATCGAGCAGTTTTCAAGAAGAAATCTTACTAAACAACTCACTGAAATTTTATAAAAAAAGGAAGCCGGAGGATAGCAATATGTCTGTTTCAATAAAGCAAACGCTCATCTTCACAAGGTAAAAAAACTCTACCCTCCCGCTTCTAAATTGTAACTTCTGATTTTCAATTTTCAACGCACAATTCTACATTCATTAAATCGTCCACTGGTCATTCACGACAGCAATCAGATAGTATTTTCCTTCAAACTCTTCAAATACAAACCGAACTGTTTTCCAGTCCATTTCACTTGACTTTTCAGCTCCTTTGATAAAATTCTCTGTAAAATCATCTTTCGGATAAATTTCTTTTAAATTATTCAGGGAATTACCTCCCCCCAGAAATTTATTCAATGAATATTGTGATGTAGTAAAGTCTTTTGAAAACACCCATTTGCTAAGATAGTCGTTAACTGTTGCTTTATAGGGATCTCCCGATCCGTCATGAGCTCCCCAGGTAAAAAGTGTTTTAGATGGCTGATACTTTTCAAAATCAGCCTTAGAAAAGTGTTTATCTTCTTTTAAATTCACAAAAGCATACATTGAAAAGCGGATTCCCTTTTCAGGATGGATGAATGAGGCAAAAGTTTTATAATCTTTATTCTTTAAAGCTTTAAGAATTTCATCATTTGCCTGTTTTAAAGCAGCTTCCTTCTCAGCTTTATTCTTAACCGTATTTGCTGCATTGTCAGATTTAGCCTGTGCCATTGAATCTATAACATTCGGAACAGGTTTTCCAGCTTCTTTCTTACAGGCTACGGCAAGGCTCAGAACAAACAGCGAAATCATCAGTTTTTTCATATTTTCAATTTTGTAATAGATAAAAAATACCAAAAGCAATGCCATAAGAATGAATGAGGCATTTCAGAATACTGAATTGGAGTAAAAAAACAAATTGTAATTTAATTTCTGAATTGCCTTTTTTCAATTATTCAATTATCCATTTTCAATTATTCATCATATACATCGTACCTTTGTTCTATGGAAATTTTGGACATTCTTATTATAGGAGCCGGCCCTATCGGTTTAAACTGTGCCATTGAAGCTCAGAAAAACAACCTTAAATATGTAATTATAGAAAAAGGGACCATTGTCAATTCACTGTACAATTATCCTTTATATATGCGGTTCTTTTCGACCGCTGAAAAACTGGAAATTGACGGTACTCCTTTTATTTCTACAGCCCCAAAACCGGGAAGGCAGGATGCGTTGGAGTATTATCAGGGAATTGCCAGACAAAAAGAACTCAGTATCCATCTGTATGAAAGAGTTGTAAAGGTTTCAAAAAAAGAAGGAATATTTGAAATTGAAACAACAAAAGGGAGATATCATGCTAAAAATGTAGTCATTGCCACCGGATTCTACGATATTCCAAACCTTATGAATATTCCGGGAGAAGATCTTCCGAAAGTTAAACATTACTATACAGAACCCTATCCCTATGCCCGTCAGAAAATAGTTGTAGTAGGATCAAGTAATTCTGCAGTAGATGCAGCCCTCGAAACCTATAGAAAAGGAGCCGAAGTTACGATGATTATCCGCCATCCTGAAATTTCAAAAAGTGTAAAATACTGGGTAAAACCGGACATCGAAAACAGAATTGCAGAAGGCAGCATTACTGCTCATTTTAATGCAGAACTTAATGAGATCAGGGAAAATTCTGTTATCTTTAAAACAAATGATGGCCAGGTTCATGAGATTGAAAATGATTTTGTTTTAGCCATGACAGGCTACCTACCTGATTTTGATTTTCTGAAAAATTCAGGAATCGAACTGAATGGAGACTGCCTCAATCCGTTTTACAATCCTGAAACGATGGAAACCAATGTTCCTGATCTTTATCTTGCCGGTGTTGTATGTGGAGGAAAAGATACTCATCTATGGTTCATTGAAAACTCGAGAATCCATGCCAATATAATTATTGGTCATATTATTAAAAGGTATTCTACAGACAGGTCTTAAAAAATTTAAAAGTATATTTTCAAATAATAATCCCGGCCGAAATTTTTTCGGCCGGGATTATGTATAATGTATTGTTTAAAGATTAATCGATTTCCAAAGGAAGCTTTCCATCCATCTTATTCTTATCCTTCAGCATCCACGGGATGATAAAGTAAAAACCTATAGCAATACCTATCGCTAATACTCCTGTCCCAATCCACAGAACATTAAAACCAAGCTTATCAGCAATCATAGTTCCTATATAAGGGGTAATAATAAACGCTATTGAAAAAGACATTCCATTCAGCCCCATATAGGCTCCTTTGTTATTTTCTCCCGAGCGCAGTGCTGTAATTGTTGACATAAAAGGCAGCGTCCAGATCTCTCCTATACAAAGAAGCGTCATAGAAACCAGTAATACAACCATACTATAGTCCAAAGCAAGCATAGCATAGGAAACACCACATAGAAAGGTCCCTATCAACATGGTGAAAGCTAATGTAAAATACTTTTCTGCCAGCTGCACCAGCCCCATTTCAAGCAATACAATCAGAAAACCACTATATCCCAGGATATAGCCGATATTCTGCTGGCTGAGATGTGCCGTATCTTTATAAAAAATCGTCAGGGTACTGAAGAGCTGGAAAAAACATATTGAAAACATCATACAGAACACACAATAAATCAAAAACTTATGATCCCGGTAAGGAGAGCTTTCTTTTTTGACAGCTATTGCTTCTTTTACATTTTTTGCCTGTTGCTTGGCCAATCTTGTACGGGCTCTGAAGAACCATATATACATCAATCCTGCCAGCAAAGCAGCCAGTGCATTACTGTAAAACAGAAATTCATAGGAAATAGCAGATAAAATCCCTCCTAATGCAGGTCCTATAGAAAATCCCAGGTTTACAGCCATCCGGTTCAGCGAGAACGCTCTGGTAATGTTTTCAGGTTTTGCATATTTTGTGATGGCTACTGAGTTAGCAGGCCGGAAAGTTTCACTTACAATACTCTGTGCCAGGATAATCCCTGCCAATCCTGCTTCTGTTGTAAAAAACGGAATCAGACAAAATAGAGGCACACTCAGAAGCAGACTCAGACTCTGTACCCAGTATTCACCTATTTTATCAGTAATCAGCCCTCCCAGCCATGAACCGATAACCGAGCCTATACCAAAGAAGCTAAGCACAATACCTGAGTTTTCAATACTGAAATGCAAATGATTGGTCATATAAACTCCCAAAAAAGGAAGTACCATAGAACCGGCCCTGTTGATGAGCATTACCAACGCCAGCATCCAACTCTCCTGCGAGAGTCCTTTGAAAGAACTCGTATATACGTTAATTAATTTCACAATATTATTTTTGGGGGAGGAATTTGAAAATGCAAAATTAGAGAAAAATAACCCAAAACCCTTTGTTTAGCGTACTTATTTATAAATAACATTCATAAAAACAGACTATCATCTGTATCCTGAAAAAAAAGCTTTTTTTAATATATTAAAGACCAGAGACTTTTATAAAAATCGTAAATTGCGGTAACAACAGGGTTTTTAAACTTAAAACTCTTAAAAACACAATAAATATTTAACCAATACTCAAGAATGGTAACCTACGAAAATTTACATGATACGCTATCCTTTTACAGTATTGACTGCCGCCAGTCCTATTATATATCTTCCGGAAAGCCCATTTTCAATTTTCCTGAGTCCCCTTTCAGAATGGATTATTATGCCCTCTGTATCTGTACCGCGGGAGAGATCAATATTGAAATAGACCGTCAGAAATATAAAGTGGGGGCCGACAGCTTTCTTATGGCTGCACCGTCTACCATCGTAAAATTCTTGAAAACCAGCGGAGACTTTATGATGAAACTCTTATTCTTTGATAAAAATTTCCTGATCAAAAATATTTCGAATCCTTTTATCATTGAGAAAATGAACCTCTTCTCTAAAGGCTCTTACAGCATTGTGAAAACTACTGCAAAAAATTCTGCGTTATTACAGAATCTGCTGGATTATCTTAAAAGGAAATCCAGGAAGCAGGGAAAGTTTACAGAAGAAATCATCCGGACCATTATTTTTAATCTTCTGCTCGAAACAGCAGAGATCGTAGAAAAAGAAAATGGAACAAGCCCTGAAAAAGAGGAAGGAAAGAAAGATCTTTATCTGAAATTCAGTAAACTGATCCGGGAGAATATCAGAGGGCAGAGAACGGTTCAGTTTTATGCTGATGAGCTGTGCATATCCAATAAATACCTCATCAATATCATTAAAAAAGCCTGTGGGAAAACACCTCATGAAGTAATAGATGATACTTTACTAAAAGAAGCCTTTATGATGCTTGGCAATCCGAATATCACTATATCAGAAGTTGCTTTTCAGCTTCAGTTCAATTCTGCATCAGCCTTTGGGCGCTTCTTCAAAAAACATACTTCCCTTTCCCCTTCGGAGTACAGAATAAAAGAAAATATACAGTCGTAAGAATTTGGGGACAGTAATTCCGACATTGGGGATATATATTGCTTTGTGAATAGAGGTACCTTTATCATGTTAATTAAAAACAATAAAAAATGAGTACGATCAATTCAAAATTCGACAAAGTTTTAAATACCTCTGACCAGTTTGGAAAAGTAAACCACGAACCGGATTCAAGTAAAGAAGTTCAGATTAACACTCCTGAAAAAACGATGCCTTTCTCCGACCAGATCGGAAACTATCAACGTAACAAAGGAATTCCTTTGAAATCTTACGAAAACAGTAAAATCTATATTGTAGGAAGCGGTATTGCGGGAATGTCCGCTGCTTATTATTTCATCCGTGACGGCCATGTTCCCGGTAAAAATATTATTTTCCTGGACCAGCTGAATATTGAAGGAGGATCTCTTGACGGAGCAGGTAATGCAAAAGACGGCTATATCATCCGTGGAGGAAGAGAAATGGACATGACCTATGAAAATTTATGGGATATGTTCCAGGATATTCCAGCTCTGGAACTCCCGGCTCCCTATAGTGTATTGGACGAATACCGCCTTATCAATGACAATGACCCCAACTATTCCAAAGCGAGACTTATTCATAACCAGGGAGAGATCAAAGATTTCAGCAAATTTGGGCTTGAAAAGAAAGATCAGCTGGCTATTGTCAAACTTTTACTAAAGAAAAAAGAAGAGCTTGATGATCTTACGATTGAAGATTATTTTGCAGAATCATTTCTAAACAGTAATTTCTGGTTCTTCTGGCGCTCTATGTTCGCCTTCGAAAACTGGCACAGCTTACTGGAACTGAAACTGTATATGCACAGATTCCTTCACGCCATCGATGGAATGAAAGATTTCTCATGCCTTGTCTTTCCTAAATATAACCAGTATGACACCTATGTAACTCCATTAAAGAATTTCTTAATAGAAAAAGGAGTACAGATCCAGTTCAATACTCTGGTAAGAGATCTTGACATCCATATCAATACCGAAGGAAAAACAGTAGAAGGAATTATTGCTGAACAAGATGGAAAAGAAGTTAAAATACCAATCGGTAAAGATGATTACGTAATCGTGACCACCGGATCAATGACAGAAAGTACCTTCTATGGAGATAATAATACGGCTCCAGAAGTAACGATAGACAACAGCAGTGCAGGACAAAGTGCCGGATGGAAATTGTGGAAAAACCTTGCTGCAAAATCTGAAGTATTCGGGAAACCTGAAAAATTCTGCAGCCACATTGAAAAATCTTCATGGGAATCTGCCACATTAACCTGCCGTCCTTCTGCTTTTACTGAGAAATTAAAAGAACTGTGTGTAAATGATCCTTATTCCGGAAGAACCGCTACAGGAGGAATTATTACCATTACAGACTCCAATTGGGTCATGAGTTTTACCTGCAACAGACAGCCGCACTTCCCTACCCAGCCGGATGACATCCTTGTAGTTTGGGTATACGCCTTACTAATGGATAAAGAAGGGAACTATATCAAAAAAACAATGCCTCAATGTACAGGAAACGAAATCCTTGCAGAACTTTGCCACCACCTGGGTATCGCAGAACAACTGGATAATGTCATAGAAAATACAATAGTACGTACAGCGTTCATGCCTTATATCACCTCTATGTTTATGCCCAGAGCTCAGGGAGACCGTCCGAGAGTGGTTCCTGAAGGATGTAACAATTTAGGTCTTGTAGGACAGTTTGTGGAAACCAACAATGATGTTGTCTTCACTATGGAAAGTTCTGTGAGAACCGCGAGAATAGCAGTTTACAATCTTCTTAACCTTAACAAGCAGGTTCCTGATATTAACCCGCTTCAGTATGATATCAGACATTTATTAAAAGCCACTCAGGCCCTTAATGACTATAAGCCATTCTTAGGAGAAGGTATTTTAAGAAAAGTATTAAAAGGAACCTATTTTGAACATATCCTTGTTAACCGCCCGGAAGAAAAAGAAGAACATGAATCTTTCTTAATGGAACAGGTAGGTAGATTCCAGGACTGGATCAAAGGAGTAAAAGGCTAAAATAAAAGCCCATACAATAAGGTTGTTTTAAAGGTAAGTCTACCGGTCTGATTACAGATTAACACTGTATTTTGATGTAATGGTATCATCCGCTTTTAAAACAACTTTTTCATTTTCACCATAAAAATAAATCTCATGGATTTTAAAAATATAACGATAGCAGGAAGTGGTGTCTTAGGATATCAGATAGCCTTCCAGACTGCCTATCACGGATTCAAAGTGACTGTTTACGATATCAATGACGAAGTACTGAATAAGGCTAAAAGTAAATTCAGCGTTCTAAGTGAGAGCTATAAGCAAGATCTTAATGCTACACAGGAACAGCTTGATACAACGTTTAAAAACCTCAGTTATACGTCCGATCTTGCCGAAGCTGTAAAAGATGCAGATCTTCTGATAGAAGCCGTTCCGGAAGATCCCACAATAAAAACAGAGTTCTATCATAAGCTGGCTCAGGCAGCACCGGAAAAAACAGTATTTGCAACCAACTCATCCACTCTTCTTCCAAGTGAGTTTGCAGAAGCTACAGGAAGACCGGAAAGGTTTGTAGCCCTGCATTTTGCCAATGAAATATGGAAACACAACACCGGAGAAGTAATGCGTCATCCGGGAACTTCGCAGGAAGTATTTGATTCTGTCATTCAATTTGCCAAGGCAATCGGAATGGTAGCACTGCCTATCTATAAAGAACAGCCCGGATATATTGTCAATTCACTGCTTGTTCCGTTACTTGGTGCTGCGGTTAATCTTTGGATTGATGAAGTTTCAGACATTGAAACGATTGATAAGACATGGATGGTAGCTACGGGAGCACCTGTAGGTCCATTTGGCATTCTGGATGTTGTAGGGATTACAACAGCTTATAACATCAATAAAATGGAAGCAGAGGAAACTCAGGATCCGTTGAAGATCAAGGCCGTTGAAAGATTAAAAGAGGATTATATTGATAAAGGGAAACTGGGAGTTCTTACGGGCGAAGGTTTTTACAAATACCCAAACCCTACTTATCAGGATAAGGATTTTCTGAAATAGAATCTAAATTTTCAGATTTTAAACTGTTAAAAATAGCCAGGCAGGTTTTCTTGTAAGACCTGCTTTTATTGATCTTCTATTCCTGAAAATTATTTTACCTTGTCGACCTGCAGGTTTAAAAATCTCTATCCACTTCCGCTTTACAACAAAAGAAAAAGCAGGACTCCAATGAAGTCCTGCCTGTATGTATTAAGTATTTCTGATACCCCTTATGGTTTATAAGAATCTTTCAGAGTTACTGTACGGTTGAATACCAAAGTAGATTCTGTAGAATCCTTATCTTTTGTAAAATATCCGATTCTCTGGAACTGAAGTGGTTCTCCGATTGCTACATCTTTCAGGCTTGGTTCAGCAAAACCTTTCACTGTAGTTACAGATTCTGGATTAATGAAGTTCAGGAAATCCACATCCTTTTCAGCATCAGGCTGCTCCACCGTAAACAGTTGATCGTAGACTCTTACTTCTACAGGAATCGCATGCTTTGCAGACACCCAGTGAAGGGTTCCTTTTACTTTTCTTAAACTTTCTTCTGTTCCGCTTCCAGACTTGCTCTTCTCATCATAAGTAGCATAGATGGTAGTGATCTCACCATTTTCATCCTTCTCTACTCTTTCAGCTTTAATGATATAAGCAGATTTTAAACGAACTTCTCCGCCTAATTTCAGTCTGAAGAATTTATTGTTAGCTTCTTCTTTGAAGTCCTCACGTTCAATATACAATTCTCTTGAAAAAGGAACCTCTCTGGTTCCGGCATTCTCCTGTTCCGGATTATTTTCAGTGTCTAACCATTCTTCTTTATCTTCAGGATAGTTTTCGATCACTAATTTTACCGGATCTACTACTGCCATTACACGCTTAGCTACCTTATTCAGGTCTTCACGTACACAGAAATCCAACAGCTGAATTTCGATCAGGTTTTCTCTTTTAGCCACCCCTACTTTATCAATAAAGTTCCTGATGGAAAGCGGGGTAAATCCTTTTCTTCTCATCCCGGAGATGGTAGGCATTCTAGGATCATCCCATCCTGTTACGGTTCCCTCAGCTACCAGTCTCTGCAGCTTTCTTTTGGAAGTAATCATATAGGAAACATTCATCCTTGCAAATTCTCTCTGCTTAGGTGCTATTTTAGTTTCATCAGATACCTGCTCCAGATACCAGTTATAAAGAGGTCTGTGGTTTTCAAACTCCAATGAACATAGTGAGTGGGAAACCTGTTCCAGATAATCTGATTCACCATGTGCCCAGTCATACATCGGATAGATTTTCCATGCAGTACCTGTTCTGTGGTGAGGTCTTTTCAGAATTCTGTACATCACAGGGTCACGCATATTCATGTTCGGCGAAACCATATCGATTTTTGCACGAAGTGACATTGTACCTTCCTCAAACTCTCCGTTTTTCATTCTTTCAAACAGATCCAAAGATTCCTCTACAGGACGGTTTCTGTATGGTGATTCCACTCCCGGTTCTGTAGGATTTTTTCTCTGTTCGGTAATCACTTCAGAAGGCTGTTCATCTACATAAGCCTTTCCTTCTTTGATCAATTGCACTGCCCACTCATAAAGCTGCTGGAAGTAGTCTGATGCATACAATTCTTTATCCCATTTGAAACCCAGCCATTCAACGTCTTTTTTGATAGAATCTACGAATTCCTGTTCTTCTTTTTCAGGGTTCGTATCATCGAAACGAAGGTTTACAGGTGCATTGTATTTTTCACCTAAACCAAAATTGATGCAGATTGCTTTTGTATGTCCTATATGCAGGTAACCGTTTGGTTCAGGAGGGAAACGGAAACGAATCTGATCTCTTTTCAGACCGTTTGCCAAATCATCCTCTATAATTTGCTCAATAAAATTGAGTGATTTTTTTTCTTCTTCCATTAAATTAGCTTTTATTTTTTAGCAAAAAAAGTTGCACAAAGTTACGGAAAATTTGGGGTTCAGAAAACTCTATCTTTTTAACCCTTTTTTATCGGGTTTAGGCTTCTGCAACTTATCGTTCTAAAATCCGTGTGAGGCTGGAAACCGCAAAACGCAAGTTCTTTTATCGTAATGATAAAATTGAATGAAAATAAAATATTTTACAGTTTTAAAATTTTAAATCATGAGAAAGAAATATTTTGAATCAATATTTTTTTTAACTTTATAAAAAACTAATCATGGCCGTTTATATCTTAAGCAACCGGAAAATTATCCGGCATAAAGGCGAAAGAGTAGATTCTTTTTCAAATGAAGAATACTCCATCCCCAATTTCAGGATCGCTAAATGTGATTTTGACAGCTATAAAGAACCTACAGCAGCGGCCAAAAAGAAAAAAGATTATACCAACAGGAATATTTTAAATTATCAACTGTTTTCTGAACCCGAAAAACAGGGATATGAAGAGGTTCTTGAGGTATTGCTAAACGAAAAAGGGATTAATCAATCTTCCCTTACGGCCAATAATCTTGGCGGAACCCAGAGACTTTTTTATGAATTGTACAAAAACAGGTCTTCCGACAAAAACAGAAGTGATATACTGATATTCATCCATGGTTATGCTTATGATTTTAATGATGAATTAAAAGCTATTCTTGACCTTAAGAAAATGTTTATTGATAACCCCGCATCGCCTGTTGAGCATATTCTGTTTGTGAGCTGGCCTGCTTCCGGCAGTATTGTTCCTCTGACGTATTTTGATGATAAAGCATCAAGCATCAATTCCGGAACTTCTCTCCTGAGGCTGTTTTATTTCTACACCCAATTTTTAAAAGATATTTTTTCCAACCGGAACCTTATTCCCTGCAATCAGAGAATTCACATTATGGCTCATTCTTTGGGAAACAGAGTTCTTCAAAGTATGTTATACAGCCTTAAAAGAGAAAATATACTACGGGTAATTGATCAGGTTCTGCTGTTGAATGCTGATGTGAGCTATAAAGTATTTGAAGATTTTGAAGACTCTTTCAACAAATTACCTTTATTAGCCAACCGAGTTTCCATTTATCTAAACAGACAGGATGTGATTTTGGGAATTTCCCAGTTTACCAAAAACATTCTAACTCCAAGACTGGGTAAAAACGGACCAAGTGACATCAGTAATTATAAAGATGTGGTTTCAATAATCGACTGTACGTTTGTGAAGGATGATATTCTGAACAGTTTCAGATATGAAGTCGGAAATCATTGGGGATACCTTTCCAGTTCACAGGTTCAGAATGATATTTTTCAGAATTTAAATGGAATAGACCGGAACCTTATCACCAACAGATCAAAGGATAACGAAAACATTTTCACAATTATTTCTTAACACTTCCTTAAAATATAACCAATAAAATGAATTCTGTGTTAAAACTAATTATGACCTGCGCAATGGCATAGAGATTGCCAATTCATATGACAGAGAATTATAATTTTTCATTATGGAAAAGATCAAAAAGAAGTTTTCCTATATACTAAACTATATAAAGAAAGCAATTTTCGTAAAAGATGTGATTTAGCTGAATACCAACCTTATAAAACAATATACTATCCGACCTTAAAATTACTTCATCCTTTAATTATATCGATCAAAATACAATTGAATTCCTGCAAAGCCTTGAGGGGATTTATTTTTCGTATCTAAAAATCTAAATTATTATTTAAGATCGCTCATTAACGTCTGTTATTTATACTCAGCGTCAAAAGCTGTAGCAAGGCACAATTTCATGATAACGTATTCGTAATTAAACATATCAAACTGTTAAATATTACTAAAAAAAATTCACCAAACGTTGTATAATTAAAAAAAGTTTTAGATATTTACTAGCCAACAAATTAAAATAGTAATCATGAAAAATTTAAAAAAAATCAACAGAGGAGAGTTAAAGACAATCAAAGGAGGAAGACCTCCTCTTGGATGTAACAACTGGAACCCAAGTGCTATGTGCTGCAGATCATGGGCTCCAGATTACTGTGGCGAGACTACCTGTCCGGATTCACCTCCACCATTTTGCTAATTAACTTTTCCCAGTTATATTTTGAACCATAGCAACTCATTTCTGAGATCTAAATCTGATTCAAAATTATTTACAAATAAAGATCCGGTGCCTAAACCTTGAGGCATCGGATTTTTTTTCGTGAAGGTATACTGAGCAATGGCATTCAATCCTATATTGCTTTCCAGTGCAGAGGTAATCCACCAGCCGATTTGCTGTTCTTCGGCAATGGAAATCCATTCATCAGAACCTGAAAACCCTCCTACTAAAGCTGGCTTCAGGATAATATATTGTGGTTTTATTACTTCTACCAGTTTTTGTTTTTTTTCAGAATCAATAATCCCTATCAACTCTTCATCCAATGCAATGGGAGTAGGTGTATGGGCACACAGTTCTGCCATATCAGCCCAATGCCCAGCTTTAATGGGTTGCTCTATGGAATGAATATTAAGATCTGCCAGCTGCTGCAAAACGATAACAGCCTGTTCTTTGCTGAATCCTCCATTGGCATCCACACGCAATTCCAATTGATCTTTGGAAAATTTTTCTCTTAATTTCTGCAGAATTATATGCTCAGAGTTCCAATTGACCCCTATTTTCAGTTTAATGCAGTGGAATCCTTTATCCAGTTTATCCTGAATCTGTTCTTCCATATATCCTACATCTCCCATCCATATCAGTCCATTGATGGTAATGGCAGATTTTCCGTCAGTAAATCCACCTGGGAAATAAATATTGCGGCCATATTTCAGATTGAGAACAGCCTGTTCATAGCCAAACCAAATAGACGGGAATTCTTTCAGTTCTTCTTTCAGATCAAGAGGGCTCTTCTCTATATTTTCACAAAGCCATTTCAGCTTTTCTTCATAATCAGGTCTGTCATCGAAGCTAAGACCTCTGAACACGGCACATTCTCCTGTCCCCTTTCTGCCATTTTCTGAAACTTCCAGAATGAAGGTTTCCTTATCAAGCAAAACGCCGCGAGATGTTCCACTCGGGCGTTTAAACTGTAATAAATATTTAAAATAATTTGCTTTCATTTATTTCACGCTGTCAATACGCATAAACTCTTCTGCTTTCTCTACCATTTCAACACTTCCGCAGAAAAAAGGAATTCTCTGATGAAGCTCAGTAGGTTCTATTTCAAGAATTCTTCTGAATCCGTCTGTAGCTTTTCCTCCGGCCTGTTCTGCAAGAAATGCCATTGGATTACACTCGTACAGCAATCTTAATTTACCGTTTGGAGCCTGTGAATAAGACGGGTAGATATAAATACCTCCTTTCAGCATATTTCTATGAAAATCAGCTACCAGGGAACCGATGTACCTTGAAGTATAAGGACGGTCACCTTCTTCCATCTGGCAATATTTCAGGTAATTTTTTACTCCCTGAGGAAATTTAATATAATTCCCTTCATTGATAGAATAGATTTTACCGGTTCTTGGGAAGGTCATGTTTGGATGAGACAGATAATAAGTTCCCAGAGACGGATCCAATGTAAACCCGTTCACACCATTTCCTGTTGTATAAACAATCATGGTAGAAGAACCATAGATTACATATCCTGCTGCAATCTGATTGATCCCTTTCTGTAAAAAGTCTTCCAGCTGCACTGGAGTTCCCGGTTCAGAAACTCTTCTGTAAATAGAGAAAATAGTTCCTACAGAAACATTCACATCAATATTGGAAGATCCATCCAAGGGATCAATAAGGACTACATATTTACTTAAATGACCATTTTCTCCGCATTTGATGTCAATAAAATCATCATTTTCCTCAGAAGCAATACCACAAACAACCTCTCTTTGAGACAAAGCCGTAATAAAAATCTCATTAGCGATCACATCAAGTTTCTGCTGTTCCTCACCCTGAATATTCTGGTTTCCGGCAGCTCCTGTTATATCTACAATTCCGGCTTTATTTACTTCTCTGTTTACTACTTTCGAAGCCAATCTTATTGCACTCAGAAGACGAGAGAATTCACCTGTGGAATATTGAAAATCGTCCTGTTTATCGATAAGAAATTCTCCTAAAGTCTGTAATGGTTGATTTGACATATTTTTCTTTTTACGTTTTCCCCAAATTTCGGAAAATTTATTGCATTAATGAAATTTAATTACCAAACCAACTACCATCTGTATTTCAGCACGATACATTAAAAACAAAACATAATATGATAGAGATGATGAGAATTATCTTTCCAAAATCGTTATCCCAAACCTCCGAAAAATTCAGATTATTTCATGAATTTTTCATTTTAAGGAAATCTTAATTCTATCCTACCGCCTGCCTATTTCATATCTCGTTGTAAATTTATAATTTTGACGTCCGTAAAAAACTCATGTAATTTTTTATCTAACAATTTATTTTTTAACAATTTAATGAAAATTTTCAAGTTTGGTGGAGCATCAGTAAAAGATGCCGACAGTGTGAAAAACGTGTCCATGGTTCTAAAAAGCCAGGGATTTGCCAAATGTTTGCTGGTCATTTCAGCAATGGGCAAGACGACAAATGAGTTGGAAAAAGTTGTAGAACTTTATTTCCAGAAAGACAACTATCAAACTGAGATTGAAAAGATAAAACGAAAACACATTGAGATTGCGGAAGGTCTGTTTCCTGAAAATCATGCAGTTTTCGCTGAGATCAATCTCTTTTTCGATGATATCGATTCTTTTTTAAGAAGAAATAAATCTCCTAACTACAACTTTGTGTATGATCAGGTGGTAAGCTGCGGAGAAATGATTTCTACTAAAATCGTAAGCGAGTACCTGAATGAAATACAGTTTGCCAATCAATGGCTGGATGCCAGAGATTATATCAAAACAGACAACTCATACAGAGAAGGGTCTGTAGACTGGGTAAGAACTGAGGAATTCATTTCTCATCTTAATCCGGAAATCTGTTATGTGACTCAGGGTTTCATAGGTTCTGACGACAACAATTTCACGGTAACCTTAGGAAGAGAAGGATCTGACTATTCGGGTGCTATTTTTGCTTATTGCTTAAATGCTGATGCCATGACCATCTGGAAAGATGTACCGGGAGTAATGACCGGAGATCCCAGAAAGTTCAGTGACGTATCTCTTCTTTCCAATATCTCATATGAAGAAGCTATTGAGATGGCTTATTACGGTGCCAGTGTCATTCACCCGAAGACATTGCAGCCATTACAGCAAAAAAACATTCCTTTTTATGTAAAATCTTTCATTGATCCGACCAAGGAAGGAACAAAAATAGGTGCTTCAGAAAAAAACCAACAGGAAGAGTCTTATATTTTAAAAGAAGACCAGGAACTTTTAAAAATCTCCACAAGAGATTTCTCTTTCATTGCAGAGGATCATATGAGCTTAATTTTCGGATATTTATCCAAATATAAAATCAAAGTATCCCTGATGCAGAATTCTGCAATCTCACTGGCTTTATGCCTTGAGGATAAATTTAATCATCTTGAAGAACTTAACGAAGAGCTTCAAAAAATTTTTAAAACCGAAGCAATTAAAAATGTATCTTTATTCACAGTAAGAAATGCGAAGATGGATCACATTGATAAATTTTACCATGAAAAAAATGTATTATTGGAACAAATTTCTAATAATACGCTTCAAATGGTAACACAATAATATTTAATTGCGACTAAACACACATGAGTTTAATTTCGAAAAACGATCTGATCAAAGCTTCCGGCTTAAGTAAAATTGGGTTCCTCAAGAATCCAGTAGCATCTGCTGTGATGAGCATTGCTAAAATAAACGAAGTAAATAAATTATACGACAAACTAAAAGATAAGGAAGGCAAAGACTTTTTCGACTCATTTGTAAGAGAAAGAAACCTAAGCTACATAGCTTTTGAGGAAGATCTGGCAAAAATTCCGAAAACGGGACCTTTTATTCTGGTTTCCAATCACCCGCTGGGTGCTATTGACGGAATTCTGATGTGCAAGATCTTATCGGAGGTTCGTCCGGATTTTAAGGTAATGGGAAATTTCCTTTTGGAAAAGATCAAACCTATGGAGCCGTTTGTAATCTCTGTAAACCCTTTTGAAAACAGAAAAGAAGCTTACAGCAGCTCGTCCGGAATGCGTGAAACACTCAAGCATTTACAAAACGGAGGCTGCGTAGGTATTTTTCCGGCGGGAGAAGTTTCCAATAAAAACAATCCTTATGGAGAAATTTTAGATAAAGAATGGGAAAAAACGGCACTTAAGCTTATCAGAATAGCTAAAGTGCCGGTAGTTCCTATGTATTTCCATGCAAAGAACAGCCGTCTTTTTTATCAGGTGGCTAAACTTCACCCGAATTTACAAACCCTGATGCTTCCTGCTGAAATGATGAACGACAGGGAAAAACCTATCCGGATCAGAATCGGGCGGCCAATCAGTGTGAAGGCAATGGATGATATGGAAACCATTGAAGAACTGGGAGAGTTTCTGAAACGCAAGGTATATATGATGAAATCTTACTATGAAAAAAGAAAATCTCTTGCTCAAAGTATCAATCTTCAGAATTTATCTGTAAAGTTTCCTTTGCTGAAAGAAGAAAATATTGTTCAGAATATTATTGATGAAACTCCTGTTGAGGACATCATAAAAGATGTTGACAAACTTAGAGGAACCGATAAAATGCTGTTCAGTAACGGGAACTATGAGCTCTACTTTACCACGTATGAGGAAATACCTTCAATAATGAGGGAAATCGGGCGTCAGAGAGAGCTTACTTTCCGCGCGGTAGGTGAAGGAAGCAATCTTCCGTTTGACCTTGATGAATATGATAAACATTACCATCACCTTTTCCTTTGGGATAATGGAGTGAAGAAACTGGCAGGTGCCTACAGAATGGCATTGGGTAGAGAGGTGATGAAGAAATATGGCATTAAAGGCTTTTATACAAGTTCTTTATTCGAATTTGAGCAGGACATTCATCCTTTCTTTAAAAAGGTAATTGAGATGGGCCGTGCGTATATCTGCCAGGAATATCAGCAAAAGCCCCTTCCGCTCTTCCTTTTATGGAGAGGGATTGTACATGTGTGTCTGAGAAATCCTGACCATAAATTTCTGATGGGAGGTGTAAGTATCTCTAACAAGTTCTCTGAGTTCTCGAAATCCCTGATGATTGAGTTCATGCGTTCCAATTATTTTGACTCTGCAGTGGCTCAGTACATCACTCCAAGAAATGAGTACAAGGTAAAGCTTCGTGACAGGGATAAAAATATTTTCTTTGAAGAAATGGAATCTGACCTTAATAAACTGGATAAGATTATTGATGATCTTGAACCTGAATTAAGACTTCCCGTTTTGATTAAAAAATATATTAAACAAAACGCTAAAGTGATTGCTTTCAACGTTGATCCTAACTTCAATGATGCCATTGATGGATTGATGTATATCCGAATCAGTGATCTTCCGGAAAACACGATAAAACCGGTATTGGAAGAGATGAGCGAGCAGATCAGAAAAGAACAGGAAAATAATCCGGCTGATAATCAGTAAGTTTTTAAATTTATTAAAAAAAAGTACGATGAATACTTGCTTTGTATACTAAAACTTACTACTTTTGCATCACTTTAAAACAACGAAGTAAGTCAAACAAAAATATAATGGTTTCTTAGCTCAGTTGGTAGAGCAATGGATTGAAAATCCATGTGTCCCTGGTTCGATTCCTGGAGAAACCACTTTAAAACCTCTAATTTATTTAGAGGTTTTTTTGTTTTTATATAGGGCTACACGTTCACGAATTTTTGAATCAGGTACAAAAGTGGATCAGGTGCAAAAGTTGGGGGCTAAGCAAAAAGTTTGGTTAATCTGATTAGAAAAAACGATCTGTCCTTCACCCCTCTGAGCTGCATCCTAAAGTTTTTGATTTTAGCATTGAAAGACTCAGTCGCTGCATTAGTACTTCTTTTATCAAAATAATTTAGAATATCTCTGTAATGGTGCATTATGGTCTTTTTTCAAAATAAATATGAAGTTCACCAGAATATTCTTCTGCTTTGAGGATATCAAAGTGTTCAACTAGAAATTCTGGAAGTAAGAATTTAAGAAGGTCGTAATCGCTTAGCATAAGACAAAGATACCACCACTAAACATTCCCCCCCCAACTTTTGAGACTGATCCGCAAAAAGTTTGGTTAATCTGAATAGAAAAAACGATCTGTCCTTCCCCCTCTGAGCTGCATCCTGAAGTTTTTGATTTTAGCATTGAAAGATTCAGCCGCTGCGTTAGTGCTTCTTTTATCAAAATAATTTAGAATATCTCTGTAATGTTTCATTATACCCCTTCTTAAGTTAGAAAAAGAAGTAAAATCTCTGTCATGAGACGCAAAAGGTCAGGCAACTAAGAATAGTAGGCATTTCTGAAGCCATAAGCCTCCATTTAAAGCTTATTTTTACTTATGGGCTCCCCTTCTATTGTTAATGGCAAAAAACCGTTAATCCGCAACTTCTTTTCAACTGTTCTTCCAAGATGTTTATTACTCCTGTTTTTGCATCGTATTATTTTTTGCAAATCCCTGTCTTCTACCTCTAAACTTATTATTACAACAATAAATAGTAAAGCGACTATTATAGCGTATAAACATCATTATTTCAGGACCGCATATATAGCTGTTGTTAACTTCATCATCACACTTCATAATACCGGAACATACCCTTAAAAGGCAGCATAAGTAAGAAATTCCTGGATGATAAAATTTCCAGGTAAAAAAAAACAAAAAAACATCACAATACAAACCACTGAAAAGCAAATAATTGAATTAAAAAACAAGTATTACAGATATATTTTATCAAAAAAATAACAGGAAAAGCTTGCGTGGTATTATAAAATATTATACTTTTGCATCACTTTAAAACAACGAAGTAACAAACAAAAACATAATGGTTTCTTAGCTCAGTTGGTAGAGCAATGGATTGAAAATCCATGTGTCCCTGGTTCGATTCCTGGAGAAACCACTTTAAAACCTCTAATTTATTTAGAGGTTTTTTTATTTTTATAGATGGCCACAAATGCACGAAATTTTGGATCAGGTGCAAAAGTTGGGGGTTAAGCAAAAAGTTTGGTTAATGTGAATAAGAAAAATGTTCTGTCCTCCCCCTCTGAGCTGCGGCAGAATTTTGAAAATTGCTTAGATTTTAGATTTCAAAAGTATATATATTTTAAAGGATCTGAAGTGACCGAATCTACATCCAGCTTTTCGCCTGCTCTATATAAGCATTCATCCTTTAGTGCTTAATTTTAATTTCCAGCTAAAAAAAGAACTAAACAGAGAATTTAAGCTCCCTGAAAAGTTCTCGGATAATTATCGAAAATAAGTCTTGTAAAGCTATTCTTAGTGAAAAAGCTTGTTCCTTTTATAAAATAAAAGCTCCCGTTTTTCTCATCATTTGTGTAGGGATCAAAAATAATTGGGGGCTTTTACTAATTTTTAAATAATACCAGACCTTAGACTGATCTTATAATTCTGCTTTATCTATAAAGAAAGTGTATATTTTAATTGTAACTGAGTGGTTTATAAATCAAATATTTTCACGTCTTTCTTCCATTTTGCCAATGTGTTCCTGCTTATTTTAAAATGACTGGCAGTTTCTGTATTATTGAGGCTATTTTTCACCTGATATTCCAAAATGTAACGGATCGTTTCCTGATCATAAGACTTGAATTTCTGATTACTTTCTGAAATTTCTGATCCTATTTCCGGACCAAATATAACCGTGTTTATTGTAATAATATCCCTTGTACTAAGTTTTTCCTTTTCAAAGAAGTAAAGGCACCTTTCTTTCTTTTCGGGATATTTTTTTTCAATAATATCATGATAAATTCTTGTATAATTTGGTGATTGATAATTTTCCATATTCTGTTTTGATATATTTCTCTTCTACTTTATTATTTTCGAAAAACAGGCTCATTATTCTTTTTTTACCATACCAGGTTTTACTAAGAATAAAACAGAACCACTCATCCTTATATTCGTACTTATAACTGCTTAATAGACTCATTACTTCCTGCTTTGCTTTTCCAAAGAATCTTATTTCCTCAAGCGCTGCACTATTTAAGCTCTTTCTTTTGTTTTTCAGGTGAAACATCATCTTCCAATCCATCGTTTGTTTTTTTAATGATTACTGCCCACTATGATTATATTTACTCAGCCATTTATATAATGTGGTCTTCGGAATTCTATATTCACTGATAATCTGGCTCCGTTTCATTGCTCCTGTATTCAACTGTTCTATCACGAATGCGATAAGTTCCTTTGTATAGATATTTTTTCTGAATGAAGGCAAAGCCGTAGGTTTTGATCTTGAGCTCGTCTCACCTCCTTCGGGAGGTGCATATAATACAAGATGCTGTGTATATAACCTGAAGAAGTCATAGCTCAACAGTTTGCTCCATTTGAGAAGAAGATCAGTCCGTATATGCTCTTCTTCATACATTTTTTTGATATCTTCTTCCTGGCATTTAAAGAAATTACAGATCCGTACAATATCAATCTCGCATTCTTTTACTCTCTCCTCAATTAAGTTTCCAATATTGATCGTCTTTAAATCTATATTCATTGCTTATCTCTTTATTAAATTTAGCAGCACTTCCTGTGTATATTCTTACTGATAAAAAATCTGTAATTTTTAAAAAGATGATGAACCCCAGCAGGATTAATGCTAACATTCCTATTACACACCTGAAATAAAATCGCTTACCGGCTTATTCCCTTTACTTTAAAAATTCTCTGGAGGCAGATAGACTGAGGAACCCTCCAAGAGAAAAAAAATAAACTCTATGAAATCATCACTGTGTTTGTGATTGTATTACTGGTGCAAATGTATAGGGGAATTTGTTACCTCACAAGAAAAAGGCTGTTACAATTCGCGAATAATGACAGCATAAATAACAATGTAAAATATTGAAAATCAAACAAATAAATAAAAATAAAATTCAACAAAATTATAACCTGAAAATTGGAGTTAAATTTCATTTTTCAATTAAAAACATCATTAAAAAAGCTTCAGCTTTCAATATCTCAGTACTTCTTTTTGAAGAATTTCCACCTTAAAAAGAAAGGCTGCTATGATCCGTCATTCATAGCAGCCAGAACACAAATGAAAAAAAACGAAATTAGAATATGCTCAACCAATACTCGTAAATTATTATTATGGACCTTTTTAAAATTTTTGTCCTGTCTTTCACCCTTAAAGTTTTTACTTCTAAGATTGAAGCTCTATACTCAATAATCTTTGGAGAGCGAAATCATTCGGAACCTCTCCAAAGAAGAAAAAAACTTATGAAATAAAAAAAATTATTTCAGTACTAAATCTATCATTAAGACCGGAGATATAAAAGACAATGTCTGTCATTATTCGCGAATAATGACAGCAGAATAATCTTTTAGCACAATTAATTTTCTCATAATATCCCTGATACTATTAAAAAGCCGATGACCAGATTGGGTATACAGAAAAAAAGGATTTTTATTTCGGATTTTTAAGCTCCTCCTTACCGCTATATCTACATAGAAAAAACCTGTCCAAAACAATTGAACAGGCACAAACAAGTACTATGAAAACAATAATGATTATGGTCAGACAGAAGCTCAATGGGTTTAATATTTCATATCCTTCAAAAAAACAGCAAACTCAGATGCTTCATAAAATAAGGAGATCACCATTACGATCCGCTTCATCACTCCTAAAAATTAAAAGTCTGCCCCGTCTCATCACTGATAACTTAATTGAGACAATATTACAAGGATACTTTCTGATAAACAACCCAACCTCTGTCACTATTCGCGAATATTAACAGAAAATAAAATACAAAAATCTCATTATCAGAATATTTAAAAAAAACATCCCCTGCAATTATATTCAAAATTAGTACAATATCTATTAACCTACCTGTTTTATTATTTTTAAAGTTCTAAAATCCCCGTTTTATCAATCATCGGGAAATAAATTTCAAAACAGAAGATTCTTATCAGAAGTTCAGATTAAAGAATAATGAAAACTGTAATGAATCAACTTAAAAGGAAAAAAGATCTGACTATTAACTGAAGAGAAAGGGATATAGGAATAATAAGCTTTTAAAAAATCTATGATCTTTTTCCCTCAGGTTACCCTATAAATAAGTTAAAGTGTTTAAAATAGCAATCTTCATGAAATTTATGGTCTTTAAAGTATAGAAAACCTGTAAAAGTTTAAACAGGCTCATCTTTAAACAATCACTTTTTTATGATCATTTAACAAATAAAAAACTTCTTTAGGAGCATTGTATTCCTAAAGAAGTTACCAAATAAAATAACAAGATGAAAAATCTATATTTTCAATATGCTAAACATATAGTGCATAAACCGTAGAACAATAGAAGGCCTGCTATAATTCGCGAATAATGACAGCAAAATAACCTGTTAAGTACTCAATAAAATGAATAAGTAAAAAAGGTAAAGAATGCAGGCCTGTTCCGCAGGTTGGGTTGCCGGATTTAATAGTGCTGTCTGATCCATTATATTCAGTACATGCAACATCAGAATTCCAACACGAACAAAAGCCGCTAACATAATTCCGGGGATCACAGCAGCAACTTCAAAATGAAAAAGGAATTTGCCGGCTCACAAAAATGCATTTGTCAGAATTCATTCTGGATTACCCGAAAAGCTTCTTCCAGAAGCCTTTTTTCTCTTTAAGTTCATCCTGTTTTGTCATGATATTTCCTTCATCATAAATATTAATATTCTTTTGATTTAAGCTTTTAAGCTCTTCAGCCCGCCGGGTCCTTTTCATGGCTGCCTCTACATAGAGAAATACACCCTCCTGATCACAGTTATACATATTGGAATAATAAAGGGAAGTATTGAATTCCATAGGATTAGGCTCTACAACATCCGCAGCCTCCAACAATCCCATTTTATTTTGTTTTGAAAATTCCAACGCTTTGATAAAGACCAGAATCCGCTCATCTGAATAGAATTCATTCAATTCTTCCCTGATATTGTCGTCTGTCTGATAATCATCAAGTAATTGATATACCTGATCCGCAGGAATAAAAACACCAGAGCTATAATTTTCTGTAATCTTATTTTTCACCGGGTTTTCAATTTCCTCACCCACTATTTCTTTCCAGCTTTTGGTGTATCTTTTAAAAAAGGAATTCTGATCAATCAAAAATGAAAAAGCAGAATCTCTTGTATAATAATAGGTTCTGAAGAATCCATGGATCAAAGAAATGTACCGTCCATGGCAGCTGTCAAAAAACTCATTCGATTTCACTTCTTTAGCCGTTAAAATAATATCTTCATATTTTTCCTTACAATAATCATCGATATTATACTCTACCGCTAATTTTTCAATAAGTGAAATATCATTCAACACATCGAAATACCATTTTTGTATTTCCTGCTCTTTAATCGGGTGGTAAGTTATATCAAATCCCATATTTTTAAGTTTTCGTATGGTTATTAAATAATAATGAGCGTGGGAAATTCCTTGCTATTAGAACAGTTCACCAAACCTCTAAAACATCAGTTGT
Source organism: Chryseobacterium sp. MEBOG06 (assembly GCF_021869765.1). Classification (NCBI taxonomy): domain Bacteria; kingdom Pseudomonadati; phylum Bacteroidota; class Flavobacteriia; order Flavobacteriales; family Weeksellaceae; genus Chryseobacterium; species Chryseobacterium sp. MEBOG06. Next base: position 3,836,587 of record NZ_CP084580.1, read on the forward strand.
TGATCAGAACAAAACTAGATCTAAATCAACAGAGTCACAAGAAAAAGGCTGTCTGTATTCGCGAATAATAACAGAAACACTGGTTTCAGACCCCTTTGAAGGTATTATTGATCGTATTTTCATGACCGCTGCCTGTTAAAATGATCACATCCTGGTGATTATTTCAAACTTTACCTGTCTATACAGTGAAAAAACTGAAATTTTCCACATCAAAAATCAAAAAAAAGAATATCTATCATTATGAATTGTCAGGAATCTTTAAAAATCAAATCATTAAGATTCTTTGCTCCATATAAATTCGGCATACAGCTTTTAATCTGGTTCATCTCCGGCTATTTGCTGAACCACCAGTTTTTCACTAACATCACCTTTATCCCTACTGAAAAAGAACCGAAATTAGTCATATGGCTAAGATCAGTTATCGCATATGCTTTCCCAAACCCTCTGGAGTACAGGGCAAAAATTTCCATCCGGTCTGAAATCACATATCCTCCTCCTGCATTCAAAACGTAGTCAAGATGTGTTGACTTATACTGTCTTGCCCCGTCCTTACCTGCATAATCCAATGTCCAGACTATATATTCAAGTTTTCCTCCTGCAAGCAGAAAAAATCTGCTTTTCTCAAAATTATGGTTTAAGTACTTTTTCAGATTAACTCCACCAGCGTACGTTATGAATTTCAAATCTTTATTATATGGATTTCTAACAGGTAATGAAGTTTCGAAAAAAGGCTGTAGATAGAGTTCCCCCGAGTCAAAGTAAAATATTTCTGAAAGGGCCACATCCACAGACAGACTTGCTGTATATTTATTGATCCATCTGCTGGTACCTTCTTCTTTATTGGAAAGTGAGCCTCCCGTATAGTTAAGGCCGAGATTCCATTTGACAAACTGCGACCGGCTGTCACTATTATCCTGCGCGGATATGTTTTCTGAAAATATCAGCATGGAGCTGAAAAATACAATTTTTTTCATCTTTTTGAATTTATGTTATCTATCTTTTTGAATTATTTTTCAGCAGGAAATGACCCTGCCGTTACAGCAGGTATTCTATAGGCTGACAGGACCTTTTTGATGATCAGTATTTTCAGTAGAAGAAAGCCAAAATCTATACTGTCAGGATCTTCTGCTTTTCAGAATTTGAATGGTATCATATTATCCCGACGGGATTCAAGAAAAGCTCTTTGAGACATGAATTATACTGACTGAGAAAATCCCAAAGAGCTAAACCAAATAATACTTAATACTTAAAGAATCCCAAAAATCAGTGGTACAAAAGTAGCTTCATACCTTGATTTTCACAAGAATAAGGTTGTTACTATTCGCGAATAGTAACAGCCCTGACAGAAATGAGAACAGGAAAATCCATTAATGGATACTGGTATAAAGCACTTTATAAAACAGGTCTTATACTTAATTAAGAATAACCTTGTAACAGCCATGAATGATATTTATTAGCAACCGTAACAAATCCATGGGTATTTGCTGTGGGAGATGCACTTTGAAATCCGGAACATAAAAAAAAGTCTGTCCCTATAAGGACAGACTCACAACACAAAAACACAAATATGAAATAGTATTAATCTCTATTCAGCATTAGATTCTCAATAAGCTGATGATAGATAAAGACAAGCTAAGCGGCCTAAAAGTACTTCATAATGTTTATTGAATCATGTATATAATTGATTTGGATTTGTGGGTGTAAAATTATTTCGTATCCAATACAATTCCAAAATATAGGCTGTTACTTTTCGCGAATATTAATAGTTAAAGCCTCTACATCGCAAGCCTGTCAAATCCACTAAAACGAGAATATTATAGCATTAATCAGCAGTCTCTGCCAATCATTTTGGAAAATCCTCAGGTTTTTCAGTCTGCTATTTATTTCCACTATGATTTCTCTTTTTAATTATAAAGCGGTTTAAACTATCTTATGTCCACCACAAGTTGTGAATGCAACAGCGTTAAAAACAGCAAATATCAGACACTTAATTGTTTTAAAATTATAATGTTAGATTTCTGCTGAATGACAAAGTGTGGGGATAATGGATTATATCTGTTCTTACTCTTTTACAGGGTTTTATTTAATCACAAAAGATTTTTAACACTTTAGTTATTTTTAAGTTTCATGTTTTGTGATAACAGGAACACCTCATTTTTTTTAAATCTTTGATTTTCTTCTCAATTTTACTTACTAAGCGGGAAGATAGTCCCCTTCTTAAGTCAGCTAAAGTGTTTAAAGATTGTATGAATTTCATTGTGTCTGAAGAATTCGAAACCTGTAAGAATTTAAATTGGCCTAATATTAAAAATATCTTTAGAATATAAAAACTTTCCGGAAAGTATAATACTTCCGGAAAAGTTACCCAACATAATATTAATATGAAAAAAGTTTAAAACTGATCATTGAAAAAAGATGACAATTTATAATGGAAGTTCTGAGCATATTATAAATCCAGAATTCCTAATAAAGTGTCGATGTACCTTTCTTACTTCTTAATCATTTTTTAGTTAAAATTCTCTGGGGAAAATAATTCCCCAAAGAATTTAACGAAGTAAAAAATATTTGAAAAAATCAAAAGTTTCTCATCATTTGTGTAGAGCAAAATTATACTTAAGTTTTTCAAAAAGCAACCAATAGTCTGTAAGTATTCGCGAATAATGACAGACAAAGTACGTCATCAACACGCCTGTAACACACTAAAAACAAACACAGTAACATACTTATTTAAAATTTTATTCTTATTACTTTTTCTATTACAATCATTGTTGATATAATCAAAAAAAGCTGTTAATATTCACGAAAAATAACAGATTAAAAAAACGAAAGGCAAAAAACTAATAGGGCTGCATAAGTTTAAAAAAGCGCCTGTTGTTCAGCAGCTTCATATTTTTCATGTCACTTTTGAATCTTTTACCAGCCTGTGCCACTTTATAAAAATTAAATAGATGTACTGAAAAACTTTATGGATATAAATTAATATTACCCTCAGTCTTAACTTTTAGACAGAGTCAAAAAAAGTTTTCAGTTGATATGCTCGTACTTCAAATAAAAAGCCTTCAACGGAGGGAACACAGGCAGACAGCTACAACAAAATAATGTATGTGTCTAAAATGTTTTGATATTAAAGAAAGAAGTCCTGGATCTGAATATAAAGACTCTATGTGCTACAAAAAAAACTGTTAGCCTTCACTATTGTTTTAAATAAATATTATTTATTAATTAACAGCAATAGCAAAATAGAATTTTCGTCCCAACACCCTCCACAACAATATATTTTAACTTCAGGAATTGCTTTATTTGTTTCAGAAAAATCAGACTTACTAGTTTCATCTAATGAGGAGGACTATTTTACTATGATCATTTCTATATTATTTAAAATTCCGGAAATGACCATTTCTCAGTTCATATTTGTCTGTCAGTATTCCAGAATAGTGACAGGCTTTTGATTGGAATTTAAAAGGGTTCCTCCTATTTTTGCGCCCTCCTATCTATAAAAAGACTTAAGGAAGTTTTTAACATCATAAACTTTTATTCCAGCATGAACATTATTGTTTTCATTTCTTTCAAGAAATTGAAGATCGAAAAAATAAGATAAATCAACCCGTCCATAATAAAAAGTTTTCAAATTCCCAGGACACGAAACAAAGTTTAATATATATAAAACACAAACATTATGAAAAAAAAAATCATTCCAATGATCTGTGCCATGACCTTGATCTCTGTGATCACAAAAGCACAAACCTGCTTACCTGCATTTGTTCCAGATCTTCCTCTGGTGCAAAGCCCACCTGCCGTTCAGTCCGAAATAGATCAGATTTATAACCGTGCTAAGGATACTATGCTGTCAGGCAGTGCCCCATCAGCCAATGCAGTCAATAGTGCCATTGCCAGCTATAATAACTTAAACATCAATATTTCAGGAACCGCCATAACCGGAAACCCGATCACAAGTTTCAATCAGGTAACTTTTATCAACACTTTTTCCGACTATCTGAAATTTAATCCCAATGACACCGCTATCAGAGAAAAGGTAAAAAACACCATCTGGTGGGTTTATCAAAATGTATGTAACAATACTCTTCCTCCTGACCTAGGGGGATACACTTTCAGGCATTTTGGGAGGAAGGCCGCCTTTTGTCTGGAATACCTTGATGATGCAGACAAGCAAAGATTTTTATATATTTTAGAAAAAAATACGGGAAACTGGAACGTATTGTGGAAACCTCAGCTGGCAGACGGTACTTTTGACAGTGATGTAATCTACACCTATCTGGATTTACTGATTCCTACTTTAAAAAGTTTTCCCACTCAGGATGAACAATACCGGTATTTACTGACTTTAAAAAGATACATTGCCCGCTACGTTTCTGAATATACAGACGGAACCAAGGACGGTGTAAAACCGGATGGCTGCGGATATCACCACTGGAATAATTATGAAGCCTATATGTATTCTTACAATACAGTAGTCGCTGCTATGAAAATTCTCGGTACCACAAGTTTTCAGATTGATGCTCCAGCTTATCTCGGTTTCAGAGATGCGGTATGGCATAAATTACTGATTGCAAGCGACAGTGATATGGTTCCTCTAGCGATGACAGGCAGGAGCGGCAATTGGGATGAAATCAATATTTCTAAAAACTCGGTAAAAGATTTAGCTATACTGGGAGGTCAGATTTTAGGACTGACAACAGCTGATCCTGTTTTGGCAGGAATATACAACAGGAAATATGGTACAGAGCCTTCTTTCAACTACTCAGCAGCAGCTCCTTTTGAAACTGGATTTTATCAAATGAATCACGCGAATGCTTCCGTTTTCAGAACCAAGAATACGGTGGTGATCAATAAGGGATTTAATAATCAGCTTTGGGGTTCTGAAATTTACCCTACTGTAAACCGATATGGAAGATATCAAAGCTACGGGGCTATGCCTATTGTATATCCGGGTGACAGAAATGCTAATGGCTTTAATAATACCAAATGGGATTGGAATTATAATCCGGGAGCCACCACAAAAGTACTGCCCTGGACAAAGCTTATCGCCGGATGGAAAAGAATTGATGAGGTGACAAGCAAGCGTTTTGCAGGTTCTTTGGAATTCAATTTAAAAAATAATGGAATTCTGAACAAGGTATACGGAACCTACGGTATTTTTGCAATGGATTTTCAGGAAAGGAAAAATTTGGGATGGAGCGGAGTTACAGCACCTGATACTCATGACCCTAGTTTTACTTTCAAAAAATCATCTTTCTTTTTTGATGATGTTATTATCTGCCTGGCTTCCGATATCAATAATACAGACAGTGAACATTCCACAGTGACTACATTGTATCAAAACTCTACGACCCCTGACCAGGTTATTGTGGACAGCAGCCCTTATACTTTAACAGGGACAACCTCCGGCTATTCTGCAGCCCAGGACCATTGGGTACTGGATAATTTTGGGACAGGATATTATATACATGCAGGAAGCGGAGATCTGAAAGTTCAGCGAAAAGATCAGCAGACCCCTTCTCATAATCAGACAGATCCCACCATCCTGAATCCGGCAGCTCAGGCGGCTATTGGATATATTGACCATGGAGCGGCTCCTTCCGGTTCCGGATATGAATATGCTGTGGTTCCCAATACTACTGCAGAAGATATGCAGTCATTGGCCACATCTTTTCAAGCCAGCGGTACAAAACCTTATCAGGTTCTGAATAAGACCGGAAATTCTCATATTATTAAACACAAAGCTACAGGAATCTACGGATTGGTTTTATTTCAGCCGGATTCTGCTGTTCCGGGAAATACCAATATCAAAGCTAATGATTTCCCCTGCTTAATCATGTATGAGCCCAATGCAGCCAATACAAAGATGAAATTAAGCTTATCGAATCCTGATCTCGGCTTACCCGGTGACCGGAGTTTTGAACCATTCCAGGTGAAAACAATACGTATAACACTAAAAGGTAACTGGAAGCTGACAGCACCCAATTCATCGGTCACCTTTATTTCATCAGATGGAAATAACAGTATCTATGATTTTAAAACCTATCAGGGACTCCCCATTGAAGTTTCTTTTAAAATGAATACACTTTCTTCTTTATCAGATAAAAAATATGATATAAAAACAAAATATACCCAAATATATCCGAATCCCGCAGAGGAAGTATTGAATATAAAAAACAATACTTCAAAGGAATGGAAAATAACGGATGCTCTCGGTAATGTCTTAAGATCAGAAAAAAATTCTAATCCTGCATTCAGTATTAATATATCCGGTCTGAAAAGCGGCCTCTATTTTTTCTCCAACAATGAAGGATTGAGTATTACATTTATTAAAAAATAGAGAATGTATAAGACTGATTGTATCCTACGATCTTTATTTTACAATTTTGCAGTTATTGACTAATGTAAACGGAGGTCTTGATCAGACCTCCGTTTATTTTTTTTAATTTTATTATATTTCTGTTGCGTATACATAGCTATCCTCCGAAAGTTATTATACAAAATAGTTGTTATAAAGCTTAATCTTTATTACCTCTTTTTTTTAGCTGTGCAATAAAGTCAGATGGTGAGATATTCATTTGTTTTTTAAATATATTGGCAAATCTACTATGGGAAGAATAGCCGCACAATTCTGCCAGATGGCTTATCTTATAATTCCGGTAAGCAGGTTCTGTGTAAAGCTGCTTTATGATATAACTGATCCTGTTCTGATTGATATAATCACTGAAATCAACGCCTCTGTATTTTCTTATAATATAGGACAGGTATTTTGTATTGGTATTGAGATGAGAGGCCATCGTAGGCCTTGAAATATTCTGATCCAGATATAATTGCTGCTGCTCAAAATTCTTCATCCGCTGTACGAGTTCTTCTTCTTTTTCTGTGCTTATATTCAGAGAAGAATCATCTTCTTCCATATTCCTGGCAATAAAGTTTTGCTCGGATGAAATGATCACAGGATCCGCATGTTCTTCTTCCTGGTTATTTAATTTGGTAATAATCTTTTCGAACTGAAGTCTGATTTTTTTTCTCTGCTGTTTATAATAAAAAAACAAGCCTATCACAAAAAGAGCCAGCAATACGGATACAAAAATCAGGATATTCATGTATCCTTCGAACTTATTTTTCTTTGCAAATTCTTCTTTAAAATCCTGATCGGCAAGCGTCACAAGTTCATCTCTTTTGATAAGATCAATAGAGTCTTTGATCTGATTTATTTCAAGTAATCCTTCATAGTCATGTACTATCCTATAATATTTTCTAAGATCATTGATAGTCAGATCTGTTATTTCTTTGTTACTATTGGCTAGTGCTATTTCTTTTGCTTTTAGCAAATAGATTTTTGCTTCATCATAACGTTTCTGTTTTAATGCCAGATTTCCCAATCCCCTGTACAGTGTAGCACTTTCATTGTAATAAGATTTAATAGTCGATTTTTTTAAGTTTTCTTCAGCTTTATGGAAGGTATAATGGGCAGATTCCAGGTTGTTTTTCTGAACATATACTTCACCCAGCTTAAGCTGGGATCTTCCCAAAAGATAATTTCTTATATCATTCTCAGGGATGGTTGTCAGATACTTCTGATTATTCTTAATACTTTTTATAAAACCTATTGTATCCTTATCTGCAATTTTCTGTAATGCTTCTGTTTCAAGCATCATTGCATAGATATATTTACTCTCCGGTGAGCCTGATAAGGATTTACTGGCAGCTATAGCCCTGTCTATAAACTGTCTGCTCGCATCTATAAGGTTCAGTTTTAAATATTCTGCAGCAAGACGCTCGTTGGCAAGTGTTTCCCAATCCGGAAGGTCTGCCTTTTTTCCCATGGAATCTACTTTTTTCCAATACAGAATAGACTTACTGGCACTCAGCTTTCGCGAGTAGGCAGAGGCAATGACAACAAGTGATTTAATCTTTTGAGTCTCGGTCTCTGATTTTTTATACAGGGAGTCACCAGTTTTAAGCATACGATCCACCTGTTCTTCTCTGAAAGACTTAAAATAGGCCGCGTTAAATTTTTGATCTTCCTTAGTCTGAGATTTTACTGGTAGACTGAAAAGTAAAATAAAAATAAATAAGTATAGAGATTTAATAACCATAATTTTTTTTCAACAAGTTTTAGTTTAAAAGTAAATATATAAGGCAACCAATTACATCAAAAATATTACCAAAAAAGCATTTCAATCTGTACCTTATTAAAGAGTGTTCTTTGTAACAAATTTAAGTTTTTTTAGCACTTCTCTGATCTTTTTATTTGATACTGGAAAAAAGACTTTTTATTTTATCATAAATGCACGAAAAACCCTGGTCTGTGAACTTTTTACTAAAAAACTTTTCTAATCCTCTCTTCCATAATTAAAGTGTATAATAGTCCTGAAGGTTTCCCTGATCATTATACCCATATACTTCCTGAGTGGTTGGCACCACTGAAAAACACGAATAGATAAGAATTCCTTTTTCATTGTACTCATTCTCTCCTCCGATATGACTACCATCTTTATATTCTATTTCTGCCTGAACAATTCCATTCGGGTACTTGTGAAAAAATCACATATCCTGTATAGAGCACTCCTTTATACAAGACGAGGCTGCTTCTAATGCCAAACTCCACATCTTCAATCCTTTGCCTGGAGGATTCTTTTAATTCCATTTTAGTATTATTTGATCAGCAGTGGGAATTAGCGGTCATATATTTCCTAACTGAATTTATAGGCTTCAGCTGTTCAGCCAGTTTAAGCATTCAGAAATTTGTATTTTACTGATAAATATTTCAGTATTCACCTCAGGTTCAGGCGAAAGTCTGAGCTCTACTTTCTGACTGGAATGTTTGATAATTTCTGAAACGGCTTCTTTATTAATGATAAACTTACGGTTTATTTTAAAGAAAATATCAGGATTCAACTTCTGAATAATATCTTTGATGGTATCGTCGTAAATATAGGTCTGATGATCTTTTGTAGTAAGGAAAAGATATTTCCCCGATGCAAAAAAATAAGCGGTATTATGCTCGTCTATTGATTTAAGCTTATTCCCTTCTCTCACCATAAAACGCTTCATCATCTCATCTTCTGTCTGACGTAATGAAGAAATGGACCTAAGCACAGGCTCAGGGTCAAAATTGTTTCTTATGGAGATGAATTTATGCAAAGCTTTATGCAGATCTTCCTCCTCGAAAGGTTTCAGAAGATAATCGATTGTAAAATGTCTGAAGACTCTCATAGCATATTCATCAAATGCGGTAATGAAAATAATAGGGGTAAAAAGCTCTACATGTTCGAAAATTTCCAGACTCATCCCGTCACCAAGATGAATATCCATAAAGATAAGATCAACAGAATCTGTCTCAAAAAAATCAATTGCCTGTTTTTTGGAACGAAGAATAACAGTCTCTGTAACAGGGACTATGCTCTGTGTATCCAAAAGATTTTTCAGATAATTCACAGCTAGCAGTTCATCTTCTATAATGGCAATTTTCATAACGGTGCAAAAGTACAAAAAAACCGCTAAAACAATTAAGTTCAAGCGGTTTCCTCTGTATTGAATTTGATATGAAGTTCTATAGATTGGGGTTATTCTTCTTCGCACTCATCGGATATTCAATGGTATATCTCGGATCATTTTGCTGAAGAATATATTCTTTGCCACTTATTGTATGGCTTATTTTTTTCTGATTTGCTCTTCTTAAGTCAAACCATCTTTGGCCTTCCAAAGCAAATTCTCTGAATCTTTCATCTAGGATAAAGTTCATGAATGCTGTAGAATCCATTGAAGACACTGTATTTTGTACTGAAGTATACCCGTCAGGAGTATATCTGTTTTTCAATACTTTCAGAAGTGTTTCTTTAGCCTCGCTAAGTTTATTTAACTTTAATAATGCTTCAGATTTTATAAAATACTGCTCTGCTGTTCTGAAAGACACTTTGAATTCTAAGCTTCCTCCTTTAATGACTTTATACTTACTTCCATTTTTTTCAAAATACATGCCAAACCTTTTATCTGCAGTAGTATTGTATGAAGAAATCAATTCCGGAGATGCAAAAGATAAGTTCTTTATAGAGTTATCCCAGGTATTGTCCAACGCCATGATAGATTCCGGAGAAGCATAGTGGTTAGGCGGAGTACTTGCTGTATTCAAATTACTCAAATCTCCTTTTACCGCTAATACCTGATCTGCATAGTTTACAGCTTTGTTCCAGTCTCCTTCATATAGAGCTGTTCTTGCTTCAAAAGCCAGCAATGCTGTCTTTGAAAATCTGTAGCTTACTCCTAATGCCTGCTTCTGCTCTACCATCAGATCTTCTGCTTTTTTAAGGTCTGAATGCAACTGATTGTATACTTCCTGCACGGAAGATGGCTTCAATACCTCCTCAAGATCAATTTCAAGATTGATCGGAACACCTCTGTCTGTAGAAGCTGTAGTACTGTTGTACGGTTTCCCATATAAATTCACCATATCAAAATACAAATAAGCACGAAGAGCATATGCTTCTGCTAGAATCTGATTCCTTTCTGGAGAATCCTGCATTGTTTTACTTCCTTCGTTGATGATCTGATTCAGATAGAAGTTCACGTTATAAAAGCTTAACCAAGGAAGCTCCGCAGAGGTAGAATCATAGTTCGAATCCCTCCACATCGCAATTTCACGATAAGAAATAAAATCTACTCCATTGTCATCAATATTTGTCTCATCGGTACGAAGGGCTATCAGCGATTTGTGAACAGGATATTTTGAATAGGCTGATGTAAGTACTTTTCGGTAATCTTCAACGGTGGTAGGAATAACCTTTCCTTCTGGCTGAATATCTAAAAACCTGTCACATCCGATACTGATAAAGCTGATTGCGGCAAGCGCTATGATTGTTGTAATTTTTCTCATTTTTCTCAAGTTTTAAAAAGAAACATTAAATCCTACGGTCACCGACTTGGTGATAGGCTGTGCATAAATATTACCATACGTTTCCGGATCAAAATATCCTTTATATCCATTACTGAATACAAAAAGGTTACGCCCTTCAACACTCAGTCTCAAACTACTGATCCCCATAGGATTTGTAAACTCTTTAGGAAGCGTATACCCTAAACGGATACTGCTGATTCTAATATAGCTGATCTCTTTTGCCCATACATCAAGCAGATTGTATGCGCTTGAGCGGTTTCCGGCAAACCATTTGTTCGCCATCCATCCGTCCGGATTAGCGTCCATATCAGGACTTGTAATGCCCGGAAGCGAACCTCCTGCTTCATAGATATCTCTTGTGTAATTTCTTCCTCTATCCAGATCCATACCTCGGTAAGAAGGTGTTCTCATTACCGTCTGCTTCAGATTGAATGTTGCAGAGATGGTAAGATCAAAATCACTTACCTTAAATGTGTTGATAATACCTCCGGTAAATTTCGGATCTCTATCTCCTACATAGGTAAACAGGCTTCTCAGCTCAGCGTTTGAAAGTTTCGTGTCCACAAGCTGTCCCGGAAGGAAATCTGCATACACATCATATAATTTAAAGAATTCTGCTGCTGAAATCTTTTGATCCCCTTTCCAAAACAATGGATTTCCGTGTTCATCCATTCCTGCCGTTTTCAAAGCAAAAACTGCATTTACAGGCAGACCTTCTCTTGAAGGAAGGAAAGCATTTTCACGAGGCTGCTCACTCAACACTCTACTCTTGTTGTGTGCAAAGTTGATCGTAGTAGTCCATTTGAAATTATCATGATTGATGTTTCTGGTAGATATTGCCAATTCAAAACCTTTGTTGGTCAAGCTTCCCCAGTTCATCATCGTGTATTCAAACCCTGTTTCAAGAGGAGTTTCTCTCATACTGATCATATCTGTTCCTTTTCTGCTGTAAACATCAGCGGTAAGGCTAACACGGTTATTGAACAATCCTAAATCAAGCCCAACGTTAGTGTTGGTGGTTTTTTCCCATCTCAATTTATCATTCGGCGGGCTGATAACATTGATGACACCTTCTTTCATTCCCGGAAGAATCGTTGCATCATTGTATTCACCAATAAAGAATGGCGATGTATTTCTGTCGATATTCCCCTGAAGACCATAAGATGCTCTCAATCTAAGGTTAGATACCGCAGAAACGTTTTTCATGAAGTCTTCCTTCGTCACCAGCCATGATCCTGAAACGGCCCATATTGGAAGGTATTTATATTTTTTATTCACACCAAAAAGGTTAGTTCCGTCATATCTTACACTTCCGAAAAATGTATATTTCTGATCGTAGGTGTAAGATGCCGTAGCAAACATAGAAGCATAGGCATTCTCTATAGGAGCTGCCTCACGGTATGTTTCATATCTTTTATCTGCCGCAAAACCTGAATTCGGGAAAACAATTGCCGTAGCTGTTCTGGTCTTCGGATCATACCCAAAAGCTCTTGTAATGGTCGTATTATCCTCTGTTTTACGGATTTCCGTTCCTGCCATCAAATCAATTTCATGTTTTGAATTGATTTTCGTGCTGTACGCCGCCTGCAATTTCCAGTTGTACTGGAAGAAATCGTTATCCCAGTTTTGTTTTACAGCACCAGCTGGTAGAAAGTAATTGTATTTACCGTCTTTGTAATAACGGGTACTTTCTCTCATTTTTCTGGTGAAGTAGGTATTCTCTGCAGCAAATTTCTCTGTTTTGTTGGTATCATACTGAAGACCTAACTGAGAGGTAAATCTTAAACTTTTGGAAGCTTTATATTCTAAATCTAAAATCGCTTTCAAAGAGTTATTTTTCAGTGAATAGTTTGTATTCTCTCTTTCTTCAAGAAAATTAAAAGGAACATAACGATCTGCATAACCATCCATATCTTTATCATAGTTGTAGCTTCCGTCTGCATTGAAAGGTTTCAGATAAGGATTGGCATTTCTTGAGTAATTAACAGGGTTTATTGAAGCATCGGCGTCTGTTACAAATGATTCACGTTCGCTTTGCGTTCCGAAAATAGAGATTCCTGCATTTAACTTATCGCTTAATTTATAATTATTTTTTAAAGTCAGGTTGTAACGCTTAAAACCTGTACCGATAGTTGTTCCTTCTTCATCATAGTATCCCAGAGAGAAATAGTAATCTGCACGATCACTTCCTCCGGAAACACTTAATCCATATTGTTTGTTGATCGCGTTTCTGTACAACAGTTTACCCCAATCTGTATTACCGTTTCTTAAGCCATTAATCTGCTGGCGTGTGAAAGGATTCAATGCGTCTAATCCTCCGGTTCTAAAGGCATCAAGCTGATTATTTTTAGTCAAAATTCTCATCACCTCTCCTTTATCATCACGATAGGTAAGATCGGCACGTTTTGCAAGCATTAATTCCAGATCTACTTTTTCAGAAGCATTCAAAAGATTCAGTTTATTGAAATCCGGACGGGATGTAATAAAGGTATCCGCTGAAAAGTTCACTTTCATGGTTCCTTTTTTCCCTTTTTTAGTGGTAATGGAAATTACCCCATTGGCAGCTCTGGCTCCATAAATTGCGGTAGCAGCAGCATCTTTTAAAATGGTGATATCTTCAATATCATTGGGGTTCAGTCCTGCAATAGAGAAGTTCTGAAGCTGGTCAATATTATCTTTATCGGTAAAGTTAGGCACATCATTTCCTTCCAACGGAAGACCGTCAATTACCCATAGCGGATCCTGCGGACCGGAAAGAGAAGCTGTTCCCCTGATTCTGATCTTCGCAGGACTTCCCGGAGCTCCTGTTTCCGGAGTAACGGCTACCCCGGCAATCTGTCCGGATAACATCTGGTCTATACTTGCTACCCCTGCCTGGTTGATATTATCCATCTTCACTGTAGAAACAGCTGAGGTTTGCTTGCGTTTTTCAATTTTCTGATATCCGGTAATGATTACTTCCTGTATTTTATTCTTGTCAGAAACTTCAGGAATCAGTCTTATTGTATAATTGGTCTGCCCGTCATTGATCTGAATGGTTCTTGATTCATATCCCGGATAGCTTACTGATACAGACTTAATATCTGCAGGAAGCTCCAGAGTAAATTTTCCGTCCTTATCGGTCACTGTACCTACTGATACACTTTCAATAACTCCTTCCAAATCGGTTTTTGTAGAAACAGACTGTGTTTCTATTTTTATAGATGCACCAGAAATAGTATGAGAAGTATTTCCATCTTCTATTTTTCCGGTGATTGTTTTCTTTTGCTGGGCTAGCGCTATATTGGCAGCCAAAAGAGGTAAAAGTATTAGAGTTTTTTTCATAGCCGATTATTTATTTAAAGCCTCTTCAATGCGAATAATTAAGTCTGTGTAATGAGCTCTGGAAGCATCATCTCCTTTATATCTGGTCCTGTTCAGAAGATCCAGTACCTTCTGTAGCTCTGCTCTTTTGTAAGTAGTCACTTCAGATACCCTTTTCATGGATGAATAGTTAATATTCCTAAGTTCTTTATCATCTCCGTGGAAATTACAGATGAGCGGCATATTCAGGGTATTATCTACCTTTAATCCTTTCACTGCTGTTTTTTCAAACAATTTGTTCACAGAAACGATAAGAGCATCCACATAGTTCTTTTGCGTCATTCTTTCAAGAATAGTAAGGGTTCCTTTCTTATTGAAAATAGCCCCTCTTAGCTGATCAAAAAGGTTCTCTACCGTATAGATTTCTTCCTTTGAACCTGAAACCTCATTTTTCAATTCATTTTCAAGCAACCTAAGCAGTCTGTCATCCATAAGCAGGGAGTAGATGTTCCCATACTGCATTCCTCTTGCTAAAGTATACGGAGTCTGTTCAAAAGGTCCCATCGGTGAATTTTTCACAGGATAGGTCTTTTCTGAAATCGGGTTAAAGAACAACCATTCCGGAAGGTTGATAGAATTTTTAATCAGGTAATCAACTGCTCTCTTCTGAGTTTCAGCAGGAACTGCTTCATACGCTTTTTTCTTATTTCCGAAATTGGTATTGTTCAGATAAATCCCTCCTACATTAGCCATCACATGACCTGTATACAAGTCCCACTGACCGATCACTCCTAAATAAAGCTTCCCTGCATCTGTATAATCTTTACCGTCTTCATAGGTCCATTGTAAAAGATTATTGATGACAATTTTCAGATTTTTCAGCCCGTATTCGCTGGCTTTCATAGCATCATCCCCAAGATCTTCGGATTGTGAACGCGGATCAATAGTTTCTAAATAACTTTGCTGCTCACCATAGAAATATAAAGGATCATCCTGATGTTTTTCTATTAAATTTCTAAGCGCTTTTTTCTCAGAGAATTCATCCGGATACCATCTGTACCCCCATTCTATAGCATATTTATCATAAATTCCGATCTTCGGAGTGATTGCGGTAACTCCATCTTCCGGCTGAGCTACGTAATTGTAACGCGCATAGTCCATAATAGAAGGAGCTGTTCCCCCCATTTTATCGGTAAATTCTTTCGAACGAAGTGATTCTACAGGAAATGCAAAAGAAGATCCCATATTGTGCTTCAATCCGAAAGTATGTCCTACCTCATGAGATGAAACGAACCGGATCGCCTCTCCCATATATTCATCGCTGAATTTGTTTCCTCTGGCTCTAGGATCGATAGGTCCTATCTGAATTCTCATCCATTCCTGAAGAGAAGTCATTACATTATGCCACCAGATAATATCAGCTTCAATAATCTCACCGCTTCTGGGATCTACTACTGAAGGCCCCATTGCATTTGATTTAGGAGAAGCAGCATAGGTGATCACAGAATATCTTACATCATCAATATCAAAATCCTCATCTTTCTCATCCGGCATTTTTGCAATAACCGCATTTTTAAAACCTGCCTGTTCGAAAGCAGCCTGCCAGTCATACACTCCTGCGATGATCTTTTCACGCCATTGTTTTGGAGTAGCAGGGTCTATATAATAAACGATCTGTTTCTTCGGCTCTACCAGCTCCCCTCTCAGATATTTTTCTTTGTCTTCGTCTTTCGGCTCCAGATTCCATCTGGTAATGAAGAATTTCTCATCCATCTTCTGCTGACGGTCATTGAACGCCCAGTGCTTTTCACTGAAAAACCCTACTCTCTGATCAGAGATTCTTGGTTTCATAGGTACTTTGGAAAGCAGTACAAGATTGGTAGTTACTCCAAGGGTTACAGGAAGATCTACTCCACCTTCATTCACAGAAGTAGTCAGTTGAGATTTGACAACAATATTTTTAGGAAAGGTCTTCACTCCTTCAACATAGGAAAGGCTTGACTTCACAGATCCTCCCAGACCTACATTGGCAAGAACATCATTAAAGCTTTTCTGATTTCCATCAAATACTTTGTTTACTTTAATTGCGACTGCTGTAGAGTCACTGTTCTGCGCTTCAATATCAAAAACCTCAATTACAGATTCTGAAAAGTTATCTTTTACAGATTTTGTAATGGCATCATTTTTAGGAGATGATACTTTTACATCCGAAGTTTTCACCCAAACTTTTTTGGCTACGTTATCACGGTGAAAAGAAATGATCTTATTCTCATAGTTCATCCCTTTGTTCAAACCAGCCTCATTTACCTGCATCGGTACCTGAGAAAGTTTATTAACCACCAAAAACTGGCGTCCCATCAAGCTGTCCGGAATTTCAAAATAAACATCTGTTTTCACCTGAATCGTATTAAAAAGTCCTTTTTTATAAGTTCCTTTTTTGATCAGGTCTTCAATTTTTTTTGTTTTCTTTGATGATGATGATGCTTCAGTCTTATCAGCTTTGTCTTTATTAACTTTTACTGTATCTTTTTTCTGAGCCATTACTGCAGGTGAAGCTATAGCCAGTCCTAAATACAGTGCAAGTCTGTAATTCTTCATTAAAATAGTCCGATTCATTCCAAATAGTAAATATCTTAGTTTCAGCCAGCAAAGCTATAGGTATAGTGAATTATTATATAATATTAGGGAGTGAGAGGTTGATTTTCGGGAGTGAATGGATTTTTATTTTCACTTTAATAATGGTAAAAAACATATAAAATATTCACCATCTACAGATATATTAAGAGAATTAATCCTAAAATATTCATAAATTTGATTCAAATAATCAATCCCAAACTTTTCTCCTTCTACCTGCTCGGTCTTTGGCTGCCATGTATTCTTTACTACAATCCCGTCTTCATTCACTATAATAACAATCTCCAAAGGTTGATCTATGGTTGCTATATTGTGTTTTATCGCATTTTCTGTTACAATCTGAAGCGACAAATAAGGAATTCTTTTTTCTAAACTTTTCTCATCATTAATAATTAATTCAAAATTCAATTCTTCGTCAAATCTGCTTTTCAGCAGCTCCATATATTTCTGAATAAAACTGATTTCCTGTGAAACCTGAACAATATTCTCTTTTGGAGGTACAATAAGATACCTATAAATCTTAGAGAGATTCATGGTAAATTTCTGTGCATTCTCTTTACTGATACCGATAAGCATATAAAGAGAATTAAGAGAATTGAAAAGAAAATGCGGATTGATATTATTCTTAAGCTGCTGAAGCTGATTGATCACTTCCGCTTTATGCATTTTCTCATTCTCTATCAATAGTAAGTTCTTTTCAGACTGTATTTTTTCTTTTTCCCGGTAGGCAATATTGGCAGCTCTTTGAAACAGGATAAAAACAGCTACTATGAGAAGCAAGGCCGCCAGAAATATAAAAGTGGTATAGGCTTTTACTTTATATACATTTTCATCAATAATGAAATTAACATGATTGACGACGGTATATCCTTCAAAGTTGTCTGTCCGCAATGGTTTTATAAAGCGGGTAACCTCTACCCCCAGATATTCCGAAATGGCAATATTTTGAGTATATCCGGATTTAACTTTACTGCACAGAGTATCTTTAGGCTTAATGTCTGTAAACTGAAAGATATTTTTTCCCAGATATTTCTTCTCAGGATGGGTAATACAAATACCTTCTTTGGTAAAAACATAAGCATAGGTATTGGAAGTCTTATCTACATTGATAAAATACTGATGGAGGTCATCAAGACTTACCGTAGAACCATAATACAGAACATTCTTA
Source organism: Chryseobacterium sp. MEBOG06 (assembly GCF_021869765.1). Taxonomy (NCBI): domain Bacteria; kingdom Pseudomonadati; phylum Bacteroidota; class Flavobacteriia; order Flavobacteriales; family Weeksellaceae; genus Chryseobacterium; species Chryseobacterium sp. MEBOG06. The sequence goes on from NZ_CP084580.1 coordinate 3,854,589, forward strand.
TCTGGCATGGACAGAGAGTCATAGCTCATCCAGAACATACTGTCTTTACGAGTGATCAAAAGATCTTTGAAGTGTCCGGATCCATTATTTTTCAATGGAATAGATTTTTCTGTGCTATCCGTTTTTTTGAAAATATCGGACAAAGGACTGTTACTCACAGATCTCCCCGTAGCACTGTTATCATAATAATACCAACTGTAAGGTAAAAGGTTTCTTTTTTTATTAAGGTCATTTAAAACGGAAGAATAATCCTTATAATTTTTCAGGCCGTCTTTCTGAATCAGAGCACGTAGAAGATATTGATACTCCTCAATATTTCTGAACTCATTTTCTATGGATTCATATTTACGGTAGAAGGTTCTTTTTGCAAAATCTTCTGTATTTTTCCTGCTGTCCCGGGTTATTAAAAAACTTAATACAGCAAATGCTACCACAGCAATTAAGCAGGCAGACAAGGCGGCAATATAAATGGATTTTTGAGATAAGGTGTGTTTAAAATTAATACTCAATTCTTTCTAAAATAATATTTTCTTACAGGTAATCTGTTCGTTTGCAAAATTATAACAAAGGTTTCAGGACCATAAAGTGAATTATTTTATAATTAGTATCATTGATATAAATCATCTTTGGAAAATCAGAAATATTCCAGTAAAATTTGCTAAAACATTGATTAATAGATGAAAATGATTAGTGTTTGAAATCTGAAGTACAGAATACAAAAAGAATAATTTTCTATATATATTTCGTAGAAAATATAAGGAGCCAAACAAATGTTAAATCTTAAAATTAGTTAATATAATTATTCAATCGGCAGATTCAGCTCTTTATATTTTGAAAATTAATTATCTTCGCTTCAAATCTTATTTGAAAATGAAGAAGATCATCTCCGGGATATCTATTTTTTGTGCTATCATCATCTCTGCTCAAGAGAATATTCAGTTTCAGGAACTGCCATTCAAGGATATTATCGCAAAAGCCAAAAAGGAAAAGAAATTGGTCTTTATCGACGCCTATACTTCATGGTGTGGTCCCTGTAAAATGATGGAGAAAAATGTTTTCAATCAGAAATCTGTCAGCAATTATTATAATACCAACTTCATCAATGCAAGGTTTGATATGGAAAAAGGGGAAGGCCGTGAGATCGCTGCTAAATTTGGCGTACGTTCTTATCCTACTTACCTTTTCCTGAATGGCGAAGGAGAACTTGTTTCCAGAAATACAGGTTACATGGAAGAAAGTATGTTTGTAGCAATGGCTCAGGATATCAATTCACCAGGAAATCAAAAAGGCTCTCTGAAAGAACGTTTTGCCAATGGAGAAAAAAATCCGGAGTTTCTGATTAACATCATAAAACTCAACGCCAATTCAGACTATGACTTTGCCAAAAAAGCTTCTGAAAGATATTTTCAAAACAAAAAGAAAACTGAAGAACTTTCAAAAGATGACATCGGATTTCTACTTTACTTTATAAAATCATCTGAAGATAACAATTACAGCGTCTTCACCTCCAGAAAAGCAGAAATTGTAAAATATCTGCCTGAAGAAACTTATAATGAATTTGATGCTCAATTAAAATTAGCTAAAGTGGTGGAACAATCTATTGATGATAAAAACAAAAGAATCAATGATGATTACTTCCTAAAAATAGCTGAACCATTGGTAGGTAAACAAGCTGCAATTACAAAACTTAATCAGACTAAACTCAGCTATTATGAACAGAATGCCAATTTCCCTGAGTACGAAAAAGCGGCAGTAGATTATTACAAAAATGCTGAAGGATTCGATCCGAATGAACTCTTAAGAGCTGCCTGGGTATTTGCAGATCATGTGAAAACTGTATCTTCACTGAAAAAGGCAACAGAATGGGCAGAAAAATCTGTAATGACGGGAGAAACTTCAGAAAACACCTACATACTTGCCAAGCTTTATTATCTAACAGGTAATAATGAACCGGCAAAAAGCTATGCTGAGATGTCTAAGAATATGGCTGCTCAGGCCAATAAAGATTCTAAATTAGCAGAAGATTTATTAAGTCAGATAAAATAAACATAACATACCGAATGAAATATAAATTAATAGCGGGCATTTTAGCATTCCTGTCAGCAGGAACCCTGAGCGCCCAGGAACAGGAACAAGCGCAGGATAAAAGTTTATATATAAAAGGAAATGCTTTATTTATTCCTCTGGGAGTTTTAAATGTTGGTTTAGAAAAACAACTAAGCTCGAAATATACTCTTCAGGGAGACATTCTCATCTCACCATGGAAATCTTTTGCAGGGCATGAAATGCAAATTTATTCTATTTCTGTGGAGGGAAGATATTATTTTAAAGAAGCGTTTAAACATTGGTATATAGGAGCCAATATAGGAGCTTCAGCTTATAAGCTTCAAAAATGGAGTTATTGGAATGATAGAGCCGGCGAAAATTGGAATGGAGAAATTCTTATAAACTCCAATCTCTATCAAAAAGGATATTCTGTAACACTGGGAATCACCGGAGGATATCAATTTCAGTTGTCTGACCGTCTAAATCTTGATATCTATGCGACAGTAGGTACCTCTCAAGATTTTTATAAAGGATATGACAGAACAACTGGCAGACGTTATGATTCTGCTGATAAATTTAATAAAAGCGGCGAAATCATCCCATACAGAGGAGGTGTAATGATATCCTATAAACTTAAATAGCATAATGAAACCATTCGGAAAAAACCATATTATTATTTCAGTGATCACATTTGTGATTCTTTTTTTAATGAACTACATCGGGAATGATCTTCCGGATAAACTGCAAAGAGCTTTATTAACTGCTTTTGCAGGGGTTATAGGACTTACTGTAGGTTTGTTTATTATCAACAAAGGAAAAAATGATAAAAGTCCACCGCAGAACTTTGATTAATCAATCGTTGCTGGAGGATTAAATTTTAAGGGTTGAAAACTGGAAAACACAAGCCGGACACTCCTGTCAACTATTACAAAATAGAATTGCCTAAAAAAGAATAAAAAAATAAAGTACAGCTCAACACTGTACTTTATTTTTATTTTATCCATTTTATCGGCTTCATTAAAACCATAATTTTTATTTCAGAACTCAGATGAATTAATCTTCATAAACAATATATTGAGTTCTGATCTTTTCGAAACTTTCAAGATCTTTTTTCCATGAAGCTTTAATTTCCGGAATTGATTTTCCGGCAATGATCTGTTTTCTCAACTCATCAGTTCCGGATAAGGTATCGAACCAAAGGTTTTTCAGGAAGAAATCCAATTGAGGGTTTTTATAATTCTTATAGGCTTTGATTACCCATTCAAGGTTTAGCTCTCTTAAATTTTTAGGATAATTGGCAAGATTTTCCCCATAACACAATTTCCCGTTCAGGAAAGGATCTTTTGCCCCATAGCTTGGCTTAGGTGTAAACTGATAAGGCAGACTTTCCGTCCATGGGGATCCATAAATCTGGAAGGGTAAATCTGTTCCTCTCCCTACAGAAACCTGCGTTCCCTCAAAAAAGCACAGACTTGGATATAAATTGATTGCTTTATCATTGGGTAAATTAGGAGAAGGTTTGTCCAATATCGGATACCGCTGTTTCTTGTGATAATTCTTCATAGGAATAAGAGTGTACTTAGCCTGAACACCATTTTTAAGCCATCTTTCACCATTCACCATTTTTCCATACTCGCCTATAGTAAGCCCATATACCACAGGTACTTCATGCATCCCTACAAAGCTTGTCCATTTTTTTCGTAATACCGGCCCATCAGTATACCCATCGTGCGGATTTGGGCGGTCCAGTACCATTACCTCAACGTTATTTTCGGCACCTGCTTCCATTAGATAAGTCAGCGTAGAGATATACGTATAAAATCTTACACCTACATCCTGAATATCAAAAACTACAAGGTCAATTCCTTCCAATTGTTCTGGCTTTGGTTTTTTATTACTGGCATATAAAGAAATAATGGGAATTCCCGTTTTCACATCTACTCCATTCTTAACTTTTGCTCCTGCATCAGCATCTCCTCTGAAACCATGTTCCGGTGCAAAAATAGCTTTTATCTTCACTCCTTTTTTCACCAGAAAATCCACCAGATGTGTTCTGTCATTCATTAAACCGGTCTGATTGGTTACTACCCCAATTGTTTTACCTTTTAATAATGGTAAATATACATCAGGTTGATCAGCTCCGGTTTTAAAATCCGGTTGAACTTGAGTTTGAGAATAATATTGGTTGAATACTCCTAAAAAAATTAGGCAAATCAGAAGTAAATTTTTAATTTTGAAATCTAAATTCATAAGCTTGAAATTTCCTTTATATTTCTCTAGAAAAATAGCATTTTCCAAAGATAACAAAAATAACCTTTCAAGGGTTATCATCTTCATTGGCAGGCTTTCTGTAGCTTTGGGGATCATTGTCTCCTTAATTACCGTAGCCACAGGTTTTGGTTCCAAAAAAGCTATTAAAGAGAGACTTGCAGATTTCAGCGGGCATATCACTATAAGATCCACACGGTCGAATTCATCTTACAATACTTCTGTTCTGGATAATCAGGGGCTGAATATTGCAAAAATAAAAGAACTTCCTGATGTGGAAAGTATCCAAAAGTATGCAACAGTTACGGGAATTATGCGTAATGAGCATAATTTTGCAGGAATTATCTTTAAAGGAATCGGAAAGGATTTTGATAGCTTACGGTTCAAGAAATTTCTTATTGCCGGAACGACTCCAAAAGTAACGGAAAAGGGATTCAATAATGATGTTACCATTTCTCAAAAAACTGCCAACGATCTTCACCTAAAAGTAAACGACAGCATTGTTACTGTATTTTCAAAAGCTGACCAAAAGCCTATCTATCGTAAATTCAGAGTTCTTGGAATCTACAGAACGGACATAAAAATGATTGATGATCAATTTGTTATCGGCGGAATCAATCATGTGAGAAAAATTCAGGATATGAAGTCTGATGAGATTGGTGGAATAGATATTTTCTTCAAAAACGTAAATGATATCGACAAAGATTTTCCTGAAATAGAAAAGCTGATCGGTTACAAGAACTATGCTGAAAAAGCGACAGAAAAATTCCCTCAGATCACCGACTGGATTAGTATTTTTGACACCAATATTGCTCTGATTATTATCATAATGCTGATTGTAGTCGTCATTAATATTATTATGGTTCTTCTGATCCTTATTATTGAAAGAACAAATTCTATCGGTTTGCTAAAAACATTAGGAGCCAGCAATTCACAGATCAGAGCAACCTTCATCAATTATACCCTGATTATTATGATACCAGGATTGTTGTACGGAAATGCTATAGGACTAGGCCTTATTTTGATTCAAAAATTCTTTGGAATTATAAAACTTAACCCGGAAAATTATTATGTAAGTACTGTTCCGGTAGACCTTAATCCTATTGCTATTATCTCTATCTCTGTAGGAATTCTGATTATTTCAGGATTAGCATTGATTATTCCTAGTTATCTGATCAGTAAGATTTCTCCGGTGAAGGCTATAAAATACAACTAACCGGATAATTGATAATTGATAATTGATAATTGATAATTGATAATTGAAAGTTATGGATCTCTTTTGAATTGTTTCAGTCTTGGTTATCTATTATCATGATCTTCCCACAGCGCAAATAATTTAAAAGCATTATCTTTGCACTGCTTATAAAACATTTATGAAATACGCAAAAAATATTCTTGAAACTATAGGTAATACACCACTGGTAAAACTTAACAAGGTACTTGGAGAAGATTTCCCGGCATTAGTTTTGGCAAAAGTAGAAACATTCAATCCCGGAAATTCCGTGAAGGACAGAATGGCTCTTAAAATGATAGAAGATGCTGAAAAAGACGGCAGATTAAAACCTGGAGGCACCATCATTGAGGGAACTTCCGGAAATACAGGAATGGGATTGGCACTTGCTGCGATCATCAAAGGCTACAAATGTATTTTTGTAACCAATTCCAAGCAGTCAAAAGAGAAATGTGATATTCTTCGTGCTGTAGGAGCTGAAGTAATTGTATGCCCTACAGATGTGAAACCTACAGATCCGCGTTCTTATTATTCAGTTTCCAAAAGACTGGCAAAAGAAACAGAAAACGGATGGTATGTAAACCAATATGACAACTTATCCAACAGAACAGCCCATTACGAATCAACAGCTCCTGAAATCTGGGAACAGACAGAAGGAAAGCTGACTCACTTTGTAGCGGGAGCAGGAACAGGAGGTACAGTTACAGGATGTGGAACTTTCTTTAAAGAAAAGAATCCAAACATCAAAGTAATCGGAGTGGATACCTATGGTTCTATCCTGAAGGAATTCCATGAAACTGGAGAACTTCATTATGATCATGCCTATACTTATATTACAGAAGGAATTGGGGAAGATATTATTCCTGAGAACTATGATATGGCTGTCATCGACCATTTTGAAAAAGTTACAGATAAAGATGGTGCTGTGTATGCCAGAAAACTGGCTAAAGAAGAAGGTATTTTCTGTGGATATTCTGCAGGGAGTGCAATTGCGTCATTGATCCAGATGAAAGATCAGTTCACGAAAGATGATGTTATAGTTGTTTTACTTCACGACCACGGCTCCAGATATGTAGGAAAAATCTACAATGACGAGTGGATGAAGGAAATGGGCTGGCTGGAAGAAAACAAAGAAGGCTAAATAGTACTGAAAAGCGGATAAAACAAATCAAATGATTGATAAACCCGCTGATAGATAAAAAAACCGGAGCAAAGTTATTTTGCTCCGGTTTTTTATAGTTTGATATTTTCTTTACACGTTTTCTTGAGTAAACTATATTCTTTTTCACTCATAGACTTTTTGGGAAACATATAGCTGTACTTTCCTTCGAGAGAAATGAAATCATTATTGCTGTCAACATATTCAAAATCTTTCCACTCACTGGTCTCTTTTTCTCCGTCAATGTTCACTGTAAAAAAATTCTGATCAAATCTGATCTCATATATCTTACATTTTTCAAGTACTTTTAAATAATTGCTTACCTGTTTTTTCCATCTTGAGACTTTATTAATACTTACAGATAAGAAAATGGCACAAAGCAAAAATATAAAGCTGAGGAAATATAAAACTCCTACACTATCCTTGCTCAGACTATCTTTAAAAAGAAATGCGATCAGTAAAATAATCACTGATACAATAGTCATGATCGTTTTACTTTTAGTGGTTGGAGAAAAAAGCAGACTTCCCTGGTTACCACTAAAATAAATATCTTCAAAAATTTTTCTCTCCGGTTTTAAGGTAATCACCTTCTCCTCACTCATATTATAGAATTTGCTTTAAAAAGCTACAAAACTAAACTAAATATCTTCATATTGATCACTTATTGCAGAAAGTTTATTCATTAATTCTCTATTTCTTCTGTTTAAAGCATCCAGCTTTTTCAGCATATTATGAACTACTTCCAAGCCGGGCAGATTGATCTCAAGATCATAATGCCAGTTGGCGAATTTTTCAAGATCCGGCAAATCTTCATACGTCAGATACTGAATATCATTTTCTATCTGAATATGAAGCAGACCATAATCTACCAGTTCATCAAAAAAAGTAATTTCTATGTTATAAATTTTTACGAGCTCTTCCCGTGATATTCTTTCACTCATAGCTTAGGAATTTTTTAGTTGTTCAAAAAGTTCTTTCTGCTTTTCTGTAAGATTGGTAGGCAGTTTCACTTCGTAGGTCACAAAAAGGTCTCCATATTCTCCTTCTTTTCTGTAGACAGGGAATCCTTTTCCTTTCAATCTTACGGTAATTCCGGTTTGAGTTTCCGGTTTTACTTTAAGATTTACGCTTCCGTCTAAAGTATTCACTTTTATATCACCTCCTAAAACAGCGGTATAAAGATCTATCGTCACTTTAGTTTTCAGATCATTACCAACTCTTTCAAAATCCGGATCCACGGGAATATTAAAAGTAATATATAAATCCCCGTTAGGACCTCCGTTTACGCCCGGATTTCCATGTCCTTTTAATTTGATCTGCTGTCCGTCATAGACTCCTGCAGGAATAGTAATTCTTACTTTCTTTCCATTGATTTCAAAGGTTTGGGGATGTGTTTTGGCAGCATCTCTTAAATTTAGGTTCAACTCAGCCTGTATATCCTGGCCTTTGAACTTTCCTGAAGCCCTTCCTTTTGAACTTTTCCCAAATCCTCCTCCCGCTCCACCGAACATACTCTGGAAGAAATCTGAAAAATCTTCCCCTTCACCAAAATCGGTTCCGGAGAAATCTCCTCCATAGTTCTGTTGCTGCTGATATTGTCTTTGTTGCTGCTGAGCTTTCTCATATTCTTCGCCATGCTTCCAGTTTTCACCGTACTTATCGTATTTGGAACGATTTTCGGGGTTGCTGAGAACTTCATTGGCTTCATTCAGCTCTTTGAATTTTCTTTCTGACTCCTTATCATCAGGATTAAGGTCCGGATGCAGTTTTCTGGCCAGTTTTCGATACGCCTTTTTAATGTCATCCTGGGTTGCGCTTTTATCTACGCCTAAAATTTTATAGTAATCTATATAAGCCATAGAAACGTTGTTTACTCAAATTTATGAAATTTAGGCCTGAAAATTGTATAACGAAGTGTTAAAAATAAACTTATCTTTGATAAAAAGTGCCCCCATGAAAGAGGTATTGAAAAACTATTCCGGAATTATATTTTTACTTTTAGGAATTACTGTTGGAAGCATCATAGGAATTGTAGCTCCGAATTTTGTAGAATATATTAAACCATTGGGAGATATTTTCCTTAATCTTCTTTTTGTAAGTGTGGTACCTCTTGTATTTTTTGCGGTATCCAACTCCATTGCCTCTCTGGAACAGCAGTCCAAGTTTGGGAAAATCATTCTTACCATGTCCCTTACTTTCTTATTTTTTATTCTGACTGCAGCTATTTTCACCATTTGTGCTGTTTATCTTTTTCCTGTTTCCGGAATTTCGGGAAGTTCTGAAATAATGAATGAAGCCGCTGATCAGGAAAGCTGGGGCAACAGAATTGTAAGCTTCTTTACTGTAGGAGAATTTACAGAGCTTTTCTCACGAAGAAATATGCTCGCGCTTTTGGTATTCGCTTTCCTTACAGGCTTTGCTGCGAGAAAAACCGGAGAGAAAGGTCAACCGTTCAGAGTTTTTATCGCTTCAGGATATGAAGTAATGAAAGAGCTGCTTTTATTGGTAATGAAGCTTGCTCCGATTGGTCTAGGGGCTTATTTTGCTTATCAGGTGGCTACTTTGGGGCCGCAGCTTTTCGGGTTTTATGCTAAGCCTTTAGGTCTTTACTATATTGCAGGAATAGTTTATTTCCTTGTTTTCTTTTCAATATATGCCTTTATGGCGAGTGGTCAGAAAGGAGTTAAAAGTTTCTGGAAAAATGCGATCTACCCCACTCTTACAGCAATAAGTACCTGTAGCAGTTTTGCTACGATGCCTGCAAATTTACAGGCAGCATCCAAGATCGGGATCCCCAATTCAATTGCTAATCTGGTAATTCCTATTGGGACAACTTTGCATAAAAATGGATCGTCCATGTCATCCATTATCAAAATCTATGTCGCTTTTTTAATTATTGGAAAAGATTTCTTTGATCCGGCTAATTTACTTCTGGCATTAGGAATCACAGTTTTTGTAAGTATAGTAGCGGGTGGCATTCCCAATGGCGGGTATATTGGTGAGATGCTGATGATCTCTGTTTATAAGCTGCCACAGGAAGCGATACCGGCTGTCATGATTATCGGAACATTAGTAGATCCTCTAGCAACTGTACTGAATGCGGTGGGAGATATTGTCGCGGCCATGTTTGTCAACCGGTTTGTCAAGGTCTGAATTTATTTATAAAACTCTTTCTGCACAATGAATTCATTGTTAAAAAATATCGGTTTATATGACCAGTCTTACATTGAGGTCAATACAGCCAGAACTGAGCTGGTTCAGAACTTATGGAAAATAACGTATAAAACCAATACAACCTTCATATCGCTGATCAGAGATCCTGCTATCCCCACAAGGTTTGAATACCGGGGGAAAATTGAAGAAAACAGCTTTACAATTAAGACAAGAAGGCGTTTCTTTGATATCAATATGAATTATCCGGTGATAAAAGGAAGCCTGCATGATCAGAATAATATAACAATCGTTTCTATAGAATATATCCCTACCTTATTTCAAATTTTCACCTTCATACTTTTATGGTGCTTTTTTTTATTCGCGGTAGCCGTTAATATAAAAAATAGCGGTGAAGATTCTGTTTTTATTGGAATCTCATCTATAATGGCAGTAAGTCACTATTTCGTTTTGAAAAGAGAGATTACAAGAGGTAAATATGATTTTGAAAAAGTGATTGGTAATATTACTCAAAAGGATTTTTCTGTAACACACTAAAAGCAATACATTTCTATCTATTGAAGTTTTATTCGCTTCGTTGTACAGGTTCTAAATTTTCATATTCTTCAGGTGTAAAAAGTCTATAATGAACTTTAAAGGTTTTGCCTAAAGGGGTTTCAAGAGAAAAGCCTCCGGGACCGAACCCATCTGTAACATCCAGTGTGAAGTGTGAATATTTCCAGTACTCAAAAAGATCGCGGTCTATCCAGAATTCATATCCATTGATCGTTCCAATCATTGCATCATTCATTCTGGGAAAAAATCCTCCTTTTTCGAAACACTGCGGCTGTGTCCCTTCGCAGCATCCTCCTGCCTGATAAAACATCAATGGCCCATATTTATCTTCCAGCTCGCGGATGACTTCAAGAGCTTCTTCTGTTGCGGACAGTCTTTGTATTTTTGTTTCCATTTTTACTATTTTAACCTTATAAAGAAAGATATTCTTTCTTGTTTAAAAAAAGATCCCGGTAAAATAAATGATTACGGGGATCAGAAACACAACATTATCTAATTTGAGCCGGCAATATCTAAAACGATTCTGCCATCAATCTGTCCTTTTTTCATTTTGTCAAAAACATCATTAATATCTTCTAATTTCGCAGCAGTCACAGTAGCTTTCACAAGCCCTTCATTAGCAAAATCTAAAGCTTCCTGCATATCTTTTCTGGTTCCTACAATAGATCCTCTTACTGTAATTCTTTTTAAAACAGTCTCAAAAATAGGAAGTTCAAATGATCCTGGAGGAAGCCCGTTAAGGGCAATGGTTCCTTTTCTTCTCAGCACATCTATTCCCTGCTTGAAAGCTATTGGAGAGACCGCAGTGATCAATGCACCATGCATTCCGCCTACTTCTTTATGTAAATATTCTCCGGGATCAGTATTTTTAGCATTGACTACAAGATCTGCTCCTAATTTTTTGGCGAGATCAAGCTTATCGTCTGATACGTCAATAGCTGCCACGTGCATTCCCATTGCTTTCGCATACTGAACTGCTACGTGTCCTAATCCTCCGATTCCTGAGATGGCTACCCATTCTCCCGGTTTTGTCTCTGTTTCTTTTAATCCTTTATAAACCGTAACACCGGCACATAAGATAGGTGCTATTTCCAAAAAGTTAACATCAGATTTTAAATGTCCTACGTATCTGGAATCTGCAATCACATATTCTGCAAAACCTCCGTCTACACTATAACCTCCATTTTTCTGAGCCTCGCAAAGGGTTTCCCATCCCGTGATACAGTAATCACAGCATCCACAGGCACTGTACAGCCATGGAACTCCTACCGCATCTCCTTCCTTTACGAAAGCTTCAGGTCCACAGGCCACTACAATTCCTACTCCTTCATGTCCCGGGATAAGAGGCATTTTAGGTTTTGCAGGCCAGTCACCATCTACCGCATGTAAGTCAGTATGGCAAACTCCACAGGCAATTACTTTTACCAATACTTCATATCTTCCAGGTGCTCTTACAGGAACTTCTTCTATTTTCAGGGGTTGGCCGTAGCCTTGAACTACCGCGGCTTTCATTGTTTTTGGAATCATATTTTATTTTTTGAGTTAGGTTTTTACAGGCAAATCTGTAATGATGTCTGCAAAAGTTGGTAATCAGATTTACTATTTTCAATTAATAATCAATCCATAAGACTGATATTATTCTGCGTGAGGGATAGGAAGGGCGGCGAGGAACGAGCCGGTGCGCAATGTAATGGAGCACCGAAACGAAGTGCAGCCCTGGATAGCCCGACCGACTTCCCCGGAAAAGCCAGGGCAGTCGGGCACGTCCTAAAATTAATATTAAAAGAATCCTAATTTGTTTTTGTTGTAGGATATCAACATATTTTTAGTCTGACGGTAATGGTCAAGCATCATCTTATGATTTTCCCTTCCTATCCCCGACTGCTTATACCCTCCAAAAGGCGCTCCTGCCGGATAAGAGTGATATTGGTTTACCCATACTCTTCCTGCCTCAATCTGGCGCGGAATATTGTACAACTGGTGTGCATCCCTAGTCCATACTCCGGCTCCAAGGCCATAAATGGTGTCATTCGCAATTTTTACGGCTTCCTCTTCATCTTTAAATGTCGTAAAAGCGAGTACCGGACCAAAAATTTCCTCCTGGAAGATTCTCATCTTATTATGTCCTTTGAAAATGGTAGGCTGAATATAGAAACCTTCATCAAGGTCTTCTCCCAGATGATTAACTTCTCCGCCAACCAATACTTCTGCTCCTTCATCTTTCCCTAACTGAATGTAAGAAAGTATTTTATCTTTCTGAATCTTTGAAGCCTGCGCTCCCATCATCACGGTTTTATCCAATGGATTTCCGACTTTGATTGCTTTTACTCTTTCAATTACTTTTTCAATAAAAGCATCAGCGATATCTTCCTGAACCAGCAATCTGGAAGGGCAGGTACAGATTTCTCCCTGATTAAGCGCAAAAAGAACGGCTCCTTCAATAGCTTTGTCTAGAAATTCATCATCGGCATCCATCACTGAGGTAAAGAAAACATTCGGTGATTTCCCTCCCAATTCCAGTGTTACCGGAATAATATTTTCTGTTGCATACTGCATTACGAGGCGTCCTGTAGCTGTGGAACCGGTAAAAGCTGCTTTTGCCACTTTAGGATTGGTCACCAAATGACGTCCCAGTTCTGCCCCAAATCCGTTAACGATATTCACTACTCCTGCCGGTAAGAGATCTCCTATTAATTCCATCATCACCATAATGGAAACAGGTGTACTTTCTGCGGGTTTTAAAACGACACAGTTACCTGCTGCCAATGCCGGTGCCAGCTTCCATACTGCCATCAGGATCGGAAAATTCCAAGGGATGATCTGCGCAATTACTCCAAGAGGTTCGTGTACAATAAGAGAAACGGTATCTTTATCCAGTTCGTTATGAGAGCCTTCATCTGCACGAATCACGGAAGCAAAGTATCTGAAGTGATCGATAGCCAACGGCATATCTGCTGCAAGGGTTTCTCTCACTGCTTTACCATTGTCTATCGTTTCTACTGTAGCAAGATATTCCAGATTTTGTTCTATTCTGTCTGCAATTTTGTTCAGAATAATACTTCTTTCTGTGGATGAGGTATTTTTCCAGCTTTGAAATGCTTTTTCAGCAGCATCTACAGCGAGTTCCAAATCTTCTTTGGATGAATGGGCTACCTGAGTAAAAGTTTTTCCGTCAACGGGAGATATTACATCAAAATACTGCCCTTTAACGGGTGGTGTGAATTTTCCGTCAATATAATTATCATATCTGCTTTTGAACTCGGGGCGTTGCAAAAGGGTTGCTGGTCTTGGTTCTGTAAGAGTGCTCATATTAGTATTGTTTTAATTTTTCAATAATGCCAAATTACAGGTACACAAAAAAAAACAATAGCACAATCGTACAAAAAAAGTGCAGAATAATGCAGACAACCAATTTTATAATTTTCTTAACAACAATATACCGTCAAATTTTCTATATTTGAGTTACCTGCTTCTTAAAAATATTTAGAAATGAATAACAATAGTCCTATTTTATTGAATACTCCTGAATTAAGGAAAGAAAACCAACTATTGAGTCTTGTTGAGAACCAGACCAAATTCAATCTAAATAATTGTGAGTTCAGTATTTATGAGACACATAAAGCTGCTTTTGGGGTAAAGCTTCATTTTGAAAATATAGCATTTACTGCTATGCTCCAGGGTAAAAAACACATGAAACTGGATAAAAAGACAACCTATTTTGATTATTTTCCGGGCGAAAGTATTTTGGTTGCTCCCGGGGAAACGATGGTGATCGATTTTCCTGAAGCTGATGAAACCCCTACACAATGTATTTCTTTAAGTTTAAATCCTGATTTTATAGAGGATTCACTCAATTATTTAAACTACCATCTTCCTAAAGCAGATGAAGATTCACAATGGAATATCCAACTGGAAGAATACTTTCTTTTTAATAATAAAGCCTTAGCTTCTGCCACCAACAATATTATGAGAATTGCTATGGATGACAATTCTCAGAAGGATATCATGGCCGATTTTGCCTTAAAGGAACTCCTGATCAGACTGATGCAAACACAGGCAAGGAGTATGGTAGAGAAAAATATTGTAAAAAACAGATCCAAAATAGGTTTTGTAGTGGATTATATCAAAAGAAATCTACATCAGAAACTTTCTATTGAGAGTATTGCAAAGCTTGCTTATGTGAGCAAGTCTAATTTCTTTAAAATGTTTAAAGATGAGTTCGGAACTTCTCCGAATGATTTTATTCTACAGGAAAGAATTAACAGGGCTAAAGAATTACTGGCGGGTCAAAACAGTATCAAGGAAACGGCTTACCAAACCGGATTTTCGGATACCAATTATTTTACACGTGTATTCAAACAGCTGGTAGGGGTTACTCCCAAAAGCTATCAGAATGCTATCGTATATTCTGAATAAGTGATCAGCCATTCTATTGATAAAAAAATCCCCTGAAGTAAAACTTCAGGGGTATTTTAATTAAAATAACAAGGATTAGTATCCGTCATTTTGTTTAACATTCGGGTTTGCCGAAACTTCTTTAATAGGAATAGGTAAAGTATATCTATAGTCCCCGTTTGGAAGATTTTCTACTGCAACGACGTCATCTGTAGCGTTTCTGTCCATAGCCACATTTGCAGCTACTGCAAGTCTCTTCAAGTCAACATAACGGTGTCCTTCAAGTGCTAATTCAACTCTACGCTCTTTCAAAATATCTGCGTAGGCTACCTGAGTACTAGAATAAGCAGGCGTTACTGCAGCATTCTGGAAGTTTCTAGCTTCTCTTACTTTCTGAATCAGGTCATGAGCCGTTGAAAGGTTTCCTGCTGCCACTTCAGCTTCAGCCGCTATGAAATACATTTCTGATAATCTGAAAACTTTCACATCATTTCTGGTAGCGATACCCGTTTTACCAGGATATTTATCAATTACCAACCCATCATTTCTTGTATTTCCGTCTACCGCAGTAGCATAGTTATTATTTGCCTTTGAGCTAGGATCTACATAAGCATATCTTCTGATATCCCCAGGCGTATTGTTGAATATATTATATAAATTTCTTCCCCAGAACCACATTGGTGAACCACTTAGCTGAGACTGGTTGGTATTCCATTTTGAGCCGATACTTCCTCCTGCTCCTAACGGGAGTCTGTTCAGAGAGAATATAATCTCGCCTTTTGCAGAATCATTCCAAAGGTTTCTATATGGGTTGAAAGAAGTAGCAACATTGTAAAACTCTTTAGCCCAGGTAGTTGTAGCAGAACTTGCATCAATAACAGGAGCAGTTGCAGTTACCGCAGGATTAGCGATAGTCAGACTTAATTTTGATCCTGTAATTACTTCGTTTGCATATTGTTTTGCTAAAGGCATATTTCCTCTATACAGATTAAAACGAGCTGTTACAGAGTTTACAAATCCTTTATCAGCAAAATATCTTGCTCCTTGGTCACCAGCAGCAGAATACGTTAATATTCCTCTTGCATAATCTAAGTCAGCATTAATAAAATCATAGATATCCTGATTTTTAGCTCTTGGCAATTGTGCATCTGTAGAAGGAACATCTTTCAGAAGAATTACTCCTAAAGCATTAGGATTTTTCATATCACTTGAAAAATAAGCCTCTAACTGTACATAGCAATATGCTCTTATAGCTCTGGCCTGCGCCAGGATCTTATTATATTGATCCTTCTCTTTATCAGTAGCAGGGGTAATTTTCTGTGCACCTTCCAATAGTCTGTTAACTCTGTTAATAACTTTGTAATTATTTAACCAGATCCCGTCACTGGAAGCTGTTCCTACAGTACCTCCTGTTACAACAGGACTAGCAGGATCAAGGAAAAATCTGTGTAGAGAATATTCCTGTCCACCACTTGCAGAACCAGGTTTTACTTCGTCTGTAAATACGGCTGTAAAATAAATCTCATCCATCGGATCAAGCTGAGCATACACAGATCCATTCAGAACTTCTCCTAAATTGGCAACACTTGTATACAAATCCTTCTCCTGTAACTCTCCCGCCTGTTTAATATCAAGTGCATCCTGACAGCTGTTCAAAGTAAATGCTGCAGATGATAAAGTTACTACAATTAAAACTGTATTTATTATTCTTTTCATAATTCTTCTCTATTAAAAATCAACATTTAAACCTACCGATACGGTTTTTGGGTTAGGATAGACATTTAGTGAATACGAAGTAATTGGTTCCGGATCAAATCCTTTCCATTTTGTCCATGTATAAAGGTTTTCTGCCTGAACAAATACTTTAATTCCTTTTACAGGCAGCTTACCCAGCTGTTCTTTGCTAAAGTTATATCCTACGGAAACATTCTTAAGTCTGATAAAGTCTGATCTGCGTAAGAATCTGTCTGAAGAACCTAAGCTTAAGTTTCTTGCTCCTAATGCAGGTACATCAGTATTTGTATTCTGAGGCGTCCATGCATTCAACAGATCTGCAGAAAGGTTTCTGGTAGCTGCTGCATTCGGATCCATTAACCAAGAGTTTAGGTTATCATAAATCCATCCTCCCTGCTGATAAGAGAATAGCGTGTCAAGGAACCAACCTTTATGCTGGAAGTTAAATCCAAAACCTCCTGTAAATTTGGCATAACGTGATTTTCCAGTCAATCTTCTGTCAGAAGATGTAGGAGCTTCAGTTACGTTTCCGTTTTTATCAAGGAACTGTAGGTTTCCATTGTTAGGATTTACTCCTAAATATGGGTATAACTGATACTGACCAGCCGGCCCTCCAATTGCATTTACGACATCACCAGCCAGGTTTTCACTGCCCATTGATACGATTTTGTTGGAGTTATAAGCTGCGTTAGCGAAGATTGATAATTTTGTATTTGCAGTTTTGATCGCATTATATCTGATCAACCCTTCAATACCTTTGTTATCAAGAATCCCGTCATTTCCTCTGATTGAATAGTAACCTGTAACAGATGACTTCTGAAGATCGTTGAACATTCTTGTTGTTCTCTTCTGATAGTAATCAACACTACCTTCAATCAAGCCTTTGTAGTTAAAATCTAACCCGATGTTACTCTGCTTTACCTGTTCCCACTTTAGGTAAGGGTTTGATAAGTTAGTAAAGTTGTATCCTAGCATATTCTGATATCCTGATATACCAGAATAAAGATCAAGGAAATTATTTGGAAGTAGAGCTAATGGATTAGAATTATCAGTAGCAATTCCTAAGTTCTGGTTACCTGTAGTACCAATTGAAGCTCTTAGCTTAAGTAATCTGAATCCTGAATTAGCCATGAAATCTTCTTTGTCAATATTCCATCTTGCTGCCACAGACCAGAAAGTTTCCCATCTGTTAGTAGGAAGGAAACGATAAGAACCGTCTCTTCTTACTACCCCACTTACTCCATATTTATCTTTGTAGTCATAGTCTAGTGTCCCAAAATAAGCAAGAGTTCCGGCTGTTACTTTAGAAGCACTTACTGAAGGTCTGTAATAGTTGGGAGTATCCGGGTTAAAAGGAATATAACCTGTTCCTGCTCCAAATTCCCATTGTAATGGGTTCAGACCATTTTGTCTTTGAAACGTTGAACTTACATGGGCTTTGATATAATCCATGTACGCGGATGCACTAATTGTATGATCTCCAAAAGACTTATTGAACGTAATGTTCGTAATCGTGTTGAATGTCAAATCATCTGTTGTGGTGAAGTCTTCACTTCCTCCATAAGTGGATCCGTCACTATTGGCAACGCTAATAGAAAGGTAGCCTAGCGGGGATCTTGCAAAGGTTCTGTTATACTGCTTGTATTCAATACCTGTTCTGTTTCCAACACTTAAGTAATCAGTAATTTTATAATTTACATTGGCATTGGCAGAAATACTTAATTCTGTAAATCTGTTTCTGATTCCACCATTGATGTTATCCTGAAGAATCCATTGTCTATTATTGGTTGCATCTGTTCCGATAGCATTGAAAAGCTCTCTTCCGTTTGCATAAGGCGATGGGCCTATGTATGGTCTTGACAGTATTCCTCCGAATAATGGATTCTGAAGAGTATTATTGGAAATTCCTGTGTTCGTTTCGTCATCTAATTGATTTCTTTTGGAATATCCCAGACCGATGATAGCACCGAAAGTTAATTTTCCGTCTTTAGACTTACCATTAAGGTTATTTCTTAGTGTAAATCTTTTGAAATCTGTAGATTTTACAGTACCCTCACTGTCTAAATATCCTAAAGATAGGAAGTTGTTGACATTTTCTCCACCTCCGGAGATTGATAAGTTATGCTGCTGAGAGATACCGATACGGGTAAACTGTTTATTCCAGTCTGTATTGGTGCCCCAGTTATTAATCTGGTCTTGTGATAAACTACCGCCAAATCCTGTTTTCAAATTCTTTTGAATCTGTAATAATTGCTGGCCACTTGCTGCATTGTAATCATTTCCAGGAAGCTTACTGAAGGACGTTAATGCATCATAAGAAACCTTTAATCCTGAATTAAACTTCCCTCCTTTTGTTGTAATTACCACAACTCCATTCGCCGCTCTGTTACCATAGATTGCCGTAGCCTGAGCATCTTTCAAAATACTGAACGTATCAATATCATAGGAGTTCAGGTTTCTGAATTGAGATCCTGAAGTAATTACCCCATCTATTACATATAGAGGATCTGTAGATCCATTAAGAGAACTTGTTCCTCTAATTAGGATATTAAACTTTCCTGACCCCGGAGAACCTGAGGCAGAGTTAACTACAATACCCGGTGCCGTACCCTGAATTGAGTTTAGTACCGAAATATTCGGTCTGTTTTCTAAGGTTTCAGAACCTACTGTTACCGAAGATGTTGTAGTCTTAGCTTTTGTAGCTGTTTTACTATACCCTAAAACAACTACTTCCTCAATTTTAGTCTCCTTGTCCTTACCGTTCTTAGAGTCTTTTTCTTGAGCAAATACAGCCTGTCCTGTAAAAAACAAGACACCAGCTGTTAAAACACGCAGTTTCACATTCATATTAACAAATTTTAATATATTGAAGTGACAAATATGTTAATAAATATTAACAACATCAATTTGTTAAAAGGTGAAAAACCGCTGTCAGAAAAGGAATATCCTAAGTAATACCCCCAAAACGATAAAGATTTTTTTTAATTGTATTTGAAATTTTAGCGAAAAATAAACCATTTCAAATATTATGAGAATTTTAATAAATATTAAAATTAAAATTAAAATCAACCATTACACAATATATAGTAAAAAAAATAAACATAAAATATGATAATGGATGAAAAATATAAAACAAAGCAGCATCCGTTTTTCAGTAAAATGGTGTATAATAAAGGGAATTTGTATTGTAATTATATTAAAAATGATCTTATAAAAAACAGGAAGACTATCTTAAAAGATAACCTTCCTAAAGCTAAAAATTAAAAATTTGTTAATAATATATCAAAAGTTTAGTACAAATCAGTCCGAAATAGAAAATTACTTTTAACTGATTTTAAGCTAACCTTTAATATCCTGGATATTGAGAAAGCAAGTTATTAGTATTCAATTCGGATTGTGGTACTGGAAAAGATTTAAACTGAACTTTGGAGGTAGTAAGTTCAACTTGAGTTTGAGAGTTTTTGAAATTGATTCCATTCCTTTTTAAATCACTGTACCTAAAGCCTTCTAAAAACATTTCAAGATCTTTCTGCATTAAAATTTCTTTTAATAAATCTATTCCTATTCCTTCATAAACATAGTCAGGGTTTCTATTTATCTTAACCCATGTATTCAGTTTTAATAAAGCATCACTTGCATTAGTATAGTATAAAGCCTCTAATTGATTAAAAACAGCTTCTGTCTTTCTGATTACAACAACATCCCTGTCTATTGTAGTATATTTCATTACATCAATAGGTTTAGGATTATCACTCAAAGTTAAAACATAACCTGTATCTCTATACCATGTTCCCCTTCTGACATCGTTAACTCCTAGCTTACTAAAGAATGTCTGGGTAGCAAAGTTTTGCTTATATCTTCCTGTAGAAGACCAGGTTGCGGTAATAGCATCATTAGACCCAGGTAAATCAAGCGGATTATAATCTACCTGAAAAATGGTTTCTTTATTTGTCTCTCCTGCTACAGAAAAATAGTCTGCAATATCTGAAGATGATAACAAAACGTAGTCTGAATTATCAAGGACTTTCTGCGCATATTCATCAGCCTTTACATAGTTTTTAGTTGCCAAATAATATCTCGAAAACAACATATCTACTGCTACTCCATTAAGTTTCTTATTACCATTTTTATTACCTATTCTGGAACTTGCATTTGTTAAATCAGAAAATATCTGATCATAAACATTTTTAACACTAGATCTGGGTAAATTTGTCGCAGGCTTAAACTCTAGAGGTAAGGGAACTCCAATATCAGCATTTGAACCATTAAAATTGTCGCTGAATAATGATACTAATGTAGAATATGCCATCGCTCTTATAGTATAAGCCTGACCAAATAAGTTTTGTGGGGTTCCAGGAGTATTTGGATCATCAGTTATTTTTCCTTCATAACTAAGAACGAAATTAGCATTTGCTATAATAACATACAGCGTATTCCACAAAGTCGATATATCATTATTATTTTGAGTGTAAAATGTAAGGTTAGGGTCTCTGGTGGTAGAAAATCTATTTGAATTTACCAATGCCACAAAAGCATTATCTCCAAGCAGTTCCTCTAATGTAGGGAGCAACGCACCATAAGAATTTAGTGTTCCATCACCGCCACTTGTCTGGTAGAGACCATAAAGACCATTTACAGCAGTATTTAAGACTTTTTCATTCGTAATAGCTTTATCTAAAGGAAGTGTTACAGGTGGCAGTTCTTCAGAAAATTCATTTTTACAAGAACTTATAACAAACCCAGCTAATAATATTAATAAAACTTTAATTTTTTTCATTTTTTAGAATTTAAATAATTAGAAATCAACCTGAATACCAAAAATAAACTGCCTCATATTAGGTTGTGTCATATCAAAAACACCTAAGTTAGACACTGTATACTTAAACGCATTTGAGTTTGCCTCAGGATCGAACCGTAATCTTTTGTCAAATGCATAAGTATATAAATTAATTCCTCTTACATAAGTGTAAATACCTTTAATGTTAGGCATATTAAGCATAGAACCTTTGAATGTATAGCCTATTTCAACATTTCTTAATCTAATATTATCCCCCTTATATAAGTATCTTGTAGAATTACTATTTGAAGACTTATTACCGTTGAAAACCTGTTTAGGCAAAGAAGCGTTTGGATTAGATGGCGTCCATGAATCATACAACGCCACCGTACTTGTATTCAATGTTGGAAATGCTCCGTCTGACTCGTACACAAACCCCCATCTATCCCACACAGAATAATCTCCCTGATAATTTATCATAAATGAAAGTTTGATTCCTTTATAATTAAATTCGTTAATCAAACTAGCAATATGAGTTGGTAGCGCTTTTTTTCCTGTAAAAGATAATTTTGCTTTATTTATATCATTAGTAGTAACACTCTTTGTTTCGTCAGTATACCATAATGGATCTCCATTTAAAGGATCAACACCTGCCCATAACCTTGTATAATATTCAGAAGGATTGTGCCCTGGAAAAAAAGCTTTTAATCCATTAATAACAGTAGGAGTTGGATCTCCTTTTATATAGGTAACTTTAGAATCGTTATAAGAATAATTAGCTTTAATATCCCAAGTAAATGATTCTGTACTTTTCCTATATCCTAATAATGCCTCAAAACCGTTGGATTTTACTTCAGCCTGATTTTTAATAATAGAACTAAACCCTGTAGAAGGAGAAATTGGGACATTATAGACTTGATCAGGATTTGTATTAGAATAAATATCAAATGTACCATAAAAACTTCCTGTTGTTCCTAATGAAAAGTCTAATCCGATATTTCTTTTCTTAGATTTTTCCCATAGTAATCCGTCAGGAGCTCCAGGAGTTAAAATATATCCAGCATTGGTTTGAAGATAGTTTCCTGCCAACGTGTATTGTGGATATTTATCATAGGGAGATGCTGCTTGGTTCCCATTCTCTCCATAACTTGCCCTGAACTTTAGTGAATTGATATAGGATGGTAAGAAATTCAGCTTTCCTAAATCAACACTAGCACCTATACCAAAGAAGCTTCCCGCTTTTGTGTATCCTGAATAAGTATCTCTTCTGGCTGATCCTGTAATCGTTGCAAACTTATTATATGTATATGATGCTCTTGCAATATATCCAACAAGAGTCCAGGTGTCGGTTCTTCCTGTTGCATCTGTAACATTGGCAGCCGCATCTGCATATTTAATTCTTGTACCTGATGGAAATCCTCTTTTTGTGAATGTATTATATTCTAGACTTCTCTTAGTTGATTCCATACCAATAGAAGCTGAAATAGCATGGACATCTGCAAACGTTTTATTAAAATTCAGGAAGTTATACCAGTTCCAAGTGAAAAAATTTCTTATACTCTTGAAATAATATCCATTACCATTTGTGTTAGAAGGTTCATACCCATCACCAAAGTCGGGATTCCAATAAGTAAATTCGTTTCCCGAAGTATTATCAATACCAAAGTTCGAATTGAAAGTCAAATAAGGTAAAATTTTATAATCAATATTTAATGACGTAAGTACTTTATCAAAGGTTCCTTTCGTCTGGTTAGTTCCTGTTAATGCCAGTGGATTAAACTGAGGATTCAGATATACCAAATTCAAATTATAATTTCCATCGCTCAGATAAGGATTCTGGGTAGGTGAAAGAATCGTTCCTGAAAAAATGGGGTTAGCATAGGAAGACGCGTCTGATGGGCCTGCCTGTATAGTTCTTGACAGATTCGTTGAAAAAGTGACATTTAATTTTTCAGTAGCCTTCCAATTTGCTTTAATCGTTCCTGTATATCTATCAAAAACAGCATCATATGATAGTCCCTCCTGTTTAAGATACCCTAATGATGCGTATAAAGCAAGATCCTTAAAACCTCCTGAATAGCTTAAGTTGTATCTATTCATTATCGGAGAATTTCTTCTGGTTAGTTTTCTCCAGTTAGTATCAGTAACACCATCCCATTTTAGTATCTCACTTCTTGCATAATCATTAGCCTCTTGAAGGTCTGCAAACCCATTTACAGGATCTGTATTGGGATACTTATTGTATAAAGCTTGTCCTAAATAATTAACTTGCTCCCGCGCATTTAACATTTTTAATTTATCAAAAGCAATATTTGATGTTCCTATTTCACTGACAAACTGCAAATTAGACTTACCTTTTTTTCCCGATTTTGTAGTTATTACAATTACTCCGTTTGCTCCTCTTGATCCATAAATTGCTGTGGCAACTCCATCTTTTAAAACCTGTACATCCTCGATATCTGCGGGATTTATCAATGATAAAGCATTTTGAGTTGCTAAAGCTCCCGAAATATCACCAGATTGAATCGGTACACCATCAATAATATATAGAGGATCATTACCTGAAGTAAGTGATGATATTCCTCTAATTAATGTAATAGTTGATGCTCCTGGTTGCCCTGAACTAGCACTCGACATTAACCCTGCAACAGTTCCTTGTAAAATATTATCAATAGATACAGCAGAGGGCTTATCCAAAATATTCCCTGACACTTTAACCGAAGCTCCTGAAGATTGTTCAGGTGTCATTTTAATCCCGTAAGAACCTGTAATAACAACTTCATCAATCTTATTTTCTTTAGGAATAGTATCTTTCCTTATCTTTTGAGCAAAGGAGGACTGTCCGAGAAAAAACAGTACTCCGGCACTTAATACACCTAGTTTTACATTCATATTAACAAATTTTAAGATATTTTAAAGACAAATATGTTAATTAGAAAACACAGATTCAAGTAATAAATCACTAATAAAAAAGGGAGTAAAGAGAAAAAAATATCGAATTAATCACTATTAACACAAAACAAATAGTCAGAAAGTTTCAAAACAAAAAAATATTAAAACACAACTGATCATTAACAAAATTTTAATAAGTCGTAAATATTTTACCACCCTATGCTAATTGTAAGAAATTCATTAAAAAATTACATCAATAATTGGCTTTGAGTAAATAATATAAAAAACAAAAAATATAAATCCGATAAAAAACACGATAAAAAAGTATAAAATACCCAATAAAATCACAAAAAAACAAAGCACCCCAACAATTGAGATGCTTTTTACTATTTTTAGAATAAATAATATCACTATTGATGCCTGTAATACCTGGCTCCAATCCTAACAGGGTTATCAGCTTCTACAGAATGAAGACCAAAACCCCTGTACTTTTCATTAACGGATCGCTCAAGCTGTTTTCTATGAAGTTTTTCATAAGTTTCAAAGTCAACAGGGATTCTATTATTTAAACTTTCAAATAAATTCCATTTTTCAACCACTTTTTTCCAGTTTTCAGAGACCTTTCCTGCAAAAACTTTTGATTTTGAACCACTTCCATATCCCACGAACCCTATTTCTTTCCCATGAAGTTCCTCATTTTCGTTAAAAGAGGTCTGTAAAGCAGAAAGAAGGGCCATAAAAATAGATGCTGTATACATATTTCCTATCTCAGAAGAAGCTCTTTGGGTCTTTTCTATTTTATCGCTGATCAGTTTTATATAATCTTCTGATTTTGCAACGGCTTTCTGGTCTTCAGGGGTCTCATAAGGAAGTCCTTTTTCAATACTGTAAATCTCTGTAAATACTCTTTTTCCATGAAAGGCATATGGAAGATGAAAGATAATGTATTTCCAGCTTTCATAAGGTTTCTCCTTTCCTGAGATTTCTTTATAATGATGATAGGCTTCCCGGATTCTGTCCTGATAACATTGGTTGGAATATTGTCCGTCGAAAACAGGCTCGTCTGTAAAGATTTCTATTTTTTCAGGATAAGTCTCAGGAGCTCCTTTCAATTCTTCTTTTTTGTGCGTTCTTCTGGGTTTGAAAAAATCAAAAACACTTTCCGAAGCCACTCCCCAGTTATTTTCTATTTCAAGAAGATCAGGTTTTGAAGAGATCAGAATAGCAACAGCTCCTCCTCCCTGTGTATATTCACCTGAAGAAGCTAATTCATATTTTGCATAATCACTGGCAATTACGACTGCTTTTTTATCAGGATTGACCCTTACAAAATCCAAGGCATTATGCAATGCATCTACCCCTCCTACACAAGCAAAAGTCATATCCAGAATATCACAGTTTTTAAAACTTCTTTCTCCAAATTCTTCTTCCAGCACCTTTTCCACCATCTGTACCGCATAGGAAGCTGTAGGTTTTGCTGCATCCACAGCACTTTCTGTTCCCAGATATACTCTTGCTATTTCTTTTGGACTGACAGTATAGTCTTTTATAAGTTTCAGCAATGCTTCTGCTGCGAATGTAGCTGCATCTTCATGAACGTCCGAAAGTCCCATTTTATGTAGTCCCAATCCTTTCTCCAGCTTCGCCGGCTCTATTCCTCTTTTTTCAGCTAAATCCTTAATCTCCAAATACAAAGAAGGCACATAATAGCTTGCCGCCTCAATTCCAAAACTCATAATTTTCTAAATTTTAAACGAATTTATGAAAGATAATGTAAAAAGCAGTGGTAAAAAATGCTGATTTTTGTAATATTATTAAAAATAAGTGTACCTCAGAGATATAAATAAAGCCGGCAAAATCTGCCGGCTTTAATTTTCACTTATCTTCAATCATTTCTGATTGCCAAAAATTTCGATTCTATTTATAGTTTTCAATGGCTTTATTCAATACATCAATCTGCTTGTTGATACTTGCTGCATTCTGAGGATTCTGTCTCAGCAGTTCCATTTTTTTACTTAAACCGTCTTTTAGTATTTGAGCCATCATCATTTTAGCCTGTGGATTGTCTGCCATCTGATTTTTTGCATAACCCGCTATTTTCGTAATACTTTCTGTCGCCTTCAAATTGTCTGAGCTCATAATCCAGTTGAAACCTTCTTCTGCTGCTTTTCCCAATTCCGGATTCTGGAATTTAATAAACGGATAAAAAGCTGCTAGTGGAGTAATATTCGTCATCTGGGAGGTTACTTTATTCTTCACAATAATCGGAAGCATTTGTCCGCGCAGTTCATCTGAAGCTCCATCTAAATCTATCTTATCAGCCAGTGTACTTGCTTTTGACGGGTCAATCGTAAGAAGAGCACTCAAAGAATTGGCTTTAACAGCGTTAGAAACTGCATTCACTCCTTTTTCAAAAATCGGAAAATATTTCTTGTCTTTTGTTTTTGCCAAAGAAGCAATTGCCGCAGCCTGAGTTAAGGTTTTCGGGTCATTAACCGCTATTTTCTCAACCTCTGCCCCCAAAGCCTTCATCTGTTCAGGATTGGTAAGGTCTATTAATTCCAAAGCTTTTATTCTTACTCTGAAAAACGGATCTTTCAATGCAGCAGCTAACAGTTTTACTACTGCAGGGCTTTTCCCGGTCTGATCTTTTATTCCTGTTAAGGCCTGATATCTGCTTTTGAATTCCTTAGAATTGGTAAACTGCATCAGATTCTGCTCAGGAGTTTTAGTATCGGTAATTTCGGCTAATAAAACTCCGTCTGCATTAATATTCAATAAATCCGGAGTTTTTGAAACATCAAAATTGAATGTATTCTTTGCTTCAGCATTTACCCAAACATGGTATCTCTTTGGTTTTCCGTTATCATAAACATCAATGGCCAGAGGAAATTCAAATGGCTGGTCCTGCGTTTGGGTAACGGTTACTGCAACCTGTTTTTTCACCGGTTCAAACGTAGATGTATAGTTTATTTTCGGGTTTCCGCTTCCAAAATACCATTGATTAAAGAACCAGTTCAGGTCTTTTCCTGAAACTTTTTCAAAGGATAATCTCAGCTGATGTGCTTCTGCATTCTGATATTCATTTGTTCTCAGATAATCATTCATTCCGGCAAAAAAGGCATCATCTCCAAGATAGTTTCTCAGCATATTGAGAATTCCTCCCCCTTTCTGATAAGTTACCAGGTCAAAAACATCTTCACGGGATGCATAGTTGAATCTTACTAAGTTTTTATTAAAATCACCCGGATTATGAAGATACATATTCACATCACTCATCAGATGATAATCTGCCTGATCTTTTCCATATTTATATTCATTCCAAAGGTATTCGGAATAGTTGGCAAAAGATTCATTTACCGTAAGATTGCTCCAGCTTTCTGCGGTCACAAGGTCTCCAAACCAATGGTGGAAGAGTTCATGAGCAATGGTATCTTCCCATTTATTTTCATCAATAAGCTGTCCCGGTTTTTGAAGGATATCACTTCCATGAAGTGTTGCCGTGGTGTTTTCCATTGCTCCACTCACATAATTCCTGCCGGAAATCTGTGCATATTTTGCCCACGGATAATCATAATTCATTTTTTTAGAGAAAAAATCGATCATTTCCGGAGTATTCCCGTAGATCTGTTTTGCATAAGGCTCATATTCTTTCTCTATATAATAGTCAACGGGAATATTTTTCCACTTGTCTTTTACAATAGCATATTCACCCACTCCCATAAAGAAAAGATAAGTAGAATGCCTTTTATCCATCACCCAATGATCAGTTCTAAGATTATTGGATTCTTTCTGTGAGTCTTTTAAAACACCGTTTGAAAGGGTAACATACTTATCGGGAACGGTCATATAAATTTCCTGAGTTGACTTTTGATTGGGTTTATCAATAGTAGGAAACCATGCTGAGGAAGATTCCGTTTCCCCCTGTGTCCAGATCTGAGTCGGAAGATCCGGGTCTGTTCCCTGTGCATTAATAAAATAAAGTCCTTTTGCATCATTGATGGCCATACTTCCTTCCTGCTTCACTTCATTAGGACGGGAAGTATACTTGATGTAAACAGTGTAATCCTGATTTTTCTGGTAAGTTTTATCAAGAGTAATTTTCAGAACATCGTCTTTGTATTCATACTTTAAAGGAGATTTTTTCCCATTGTTATCAAGCGCTACCTCATGGATCAGCATTCCCTTTGCATCTAGTGTAAGCTCATTCACAGGATAGAAATAAGGTGAAGCGGTCAGCCATTCTTCCCCATTCATCTGCTCTTTCTGATAATCGAAATTTACTTTCAGCTTGGTATGTTTAAGTTCCGTTACTTTGGTATGAGTAGCTCTGTACACTTTTTCTCTGCCTGAAGTCTCGGTTTGAGCTGATACGTTTGCGGAAAAAAGGATTCCCAGTATAGCAATTGATAAAATGGCCTTTTTCATCTGTTTACTTTATTATTTTTTAGAATTATTTCTTAATTATTATCTCAAAAATGTCATTGACTAAAGTCTCATAGTCACCCGTTTTAAGCTGCTCCTTAGTTTTGGCAAAAGCTTTCTTGAGTTCGCTTTCCGGATTTTCATCATCAATAATTTCTGCAGAAGCAACTCCTTTTAGCTGAAGGATGGCATTTTTTAAGACTTCGATATCTGCACGGTCTTCAATATTTATTTTTAAATATTTCATAATATATTCTTTGATAAGTATTTGATTTTTTCATCCCCTATTATCACACTTCCTTTTCAGGAAACAAAAATCAAGGCTGTTCTCCTTTCAAATTTAAAACTTATTTCAGAAACAATTGCTAAAGGAAAGCCTGTTTGGGACTTTTATGTCAGAATAATTTGAATAACCGGTTATTTGATACGGATCATTCTGCCGTTTTTATAAAGAAATTTAAACTCACAGTCTGCTTTGCGAACCATATTATAAACATGAATTCTCTGAGGGTTAATACCATTCATTTTACAAAGCATAGGCCCTTCCCAGTCGTCATAGAAAAGAGGTTCTCTGAGGGTAAGTTTAGGATTATTCTTAAGCTCGTTAAATACATCATATTCAAGGCAGATCTCTCCGTTCTCAATATGATTATCTTTTAGAGCTGTTTTCAATGTTCCAAATAGCTTGTTATTAAACCTGCTTGCGTAAATCCATGAGTTTTTTACACTGATATTAGTGATTATAAAAACAAAAGCAAGACCAGCAAGAAAAATGCTGATCGTTTTATTGTGCATTTTTAATTTAACAGACAAGAAAATAACTCCTGAAATAATAAACAGGGTATAGAAAAGCCTTATTGCTCCAAGGTTTCGGTTATTAAATCCAAAGAGTGTCGGGATATAAGATGAGAAAAGAAAAATGCTTAGTCCAAACAGTATGGAAACCAAAGAAAGAATACTCAGTTTTTTATAATCCTGTAATTTATTTTTAAAATCATAATCACTGAACAATTTAAAGACAATCCAAGGAATGATTGCTGACAATATTACATCTAAAACATTCATTTGTCTTATGTTCAGAAGCCCTCTGTAAATACCGGCAAAAAGGTCTTTAAAAAAAAGCTTCAAAGAAAAAACAACCACCTGCATTACTCTTTTCAGTTCAAATATTCTACTTACTTCATCTCTTTGATAAGAATTGACAAATACATTAGGCTGAATAATTTTTCTGAAAATTACGATTATACCTAATGTAAGAGCTGCAAATAAAATCCTTTTTTTATTGCCTTTGATCAGAAAGAGATGAAGAAGAATTAAAGGTAAAAAAATCTCATAGCTCAGTACTGATGCTATAAAAAATAATGAACTTACTACAACATTTTTTCGTACATATATATAGTAGATGCTTAATACAAAAAAGATGGTTGCCAGATTTGAATTGAGCATAATACTTGAAAACTGGATACTGGTACCTATTAAAGAGCAGGAATACAGCAAAGTAATAAGAAGGGCAAGTTCTTTTGACAGCATTTTCTGAGCCACCCAGTATATCACCATTAATGAAAGTGGAAAAAATAGAAGCCCGATAAAATATACAGATTCATTATTATGTGACAAAAAGGATAATGTTCCCATTACCAATCCTGATACCGGCCTCGCAGCCATTGTGGTAGAATCCAGAAAAGAGAAGATATAACTGAAATAAGAACCCGAAATAAATTCTGATTGATAGATACTGGCTAAATCATCTGTGAGAATTGCCTTCTTTTGAAAAACAGAAAGAAAGATATACAGATTGTAAACAATGATTAAGATATTCAAAAATATCAGGTAATTATTGTTCCGTTTTTCTTTCATCTTGTTTTTTAAAATTGGTGTAGTGGGTTCAGAATAACAGAAGCTTAAATCGCTACAGGCGCTTTAATTCCCGGATGCGGATCGTAATTTTCCAGAGTAAAATCTTCAAAATCAAAATCAAAAATATCTTTAACCTCAGGATTCAGTTTCATAGCAGGAAGTGGCCTCGGATCTCTTGACAGCTGTCTGTTTACCTGCTCAAAGTGATTATTATAAATATGAA
The DNA here is from genome assembly GCF_021869765.1 of Chryseobacterium sp. MEBOG06. NCBI lineage: Bacteria > Pseudomonadati > Bacteroidota > Flavobacteriia > Flavobacteriales > Weeksellaceae > Chryseobacterium > Chryseobacterium sp. MEBOG06. Next base: position 3,885,322 of record NZ_CP084580.1, read on the forward strand.
CATCCCCAAAGCTGTGAACATAATCTCCTACTTCCAGATCACAAACCTGAGCCACCATCATTAGCAGCAATGCATAGCTTGCGATATTGAACGGTACACCAAGGAAAACGTCTGCACTTCTCTGATAAAGCTGAAGTGAAAGTTTCCCATCTGCTACATAAAACTGGAATAGTGCGTGGCAAGGCGCCAATGCCATATTTGGAATTTCTGCTACATTCCATGCAGATACAATCAGCCTTCTGGAATCCGGATTTTTTTTGATCTGATCGATGACTTCTGTGATCTGGTCCACCACTTTACCGTCAGCTCCATTCCAGCTTCTCCACTGTGCCCCGTAAACAGGTCCCAGATCGCCATTTTCATTAGCCCATTCGTCCCAGATACTTACCCCGTTATCATTAAGGTATTTTACATTCGTATCTCCTTTCAGAAACCAAAGCAGCTCATAGATAATTGATTTCAAATGCACCTTTTTAGTAGTTACTAAAGGAAAACCTTTTGACAGGTCATATCGCAGCTGATACCCGAATACACTTCTTGTTCCGGTACCTGTTCTATCGGTCTTATCAGTTCCATTGTCTAGGATATGTTGTAAAAGGTCCAGGTAATTTTGCATTTTGAAATAAATTTAATGCCCCAAATTTAGCAAAAAAGTAATAAAAAAAACCTTCATTTCCATGAATGCTTTTGATTGTTTTATTAAACGTTTGTATATCTGCCATCTAGAGAGTATGACTCACAAAGAATACTATTTTGCTTAAAACAGGTTTCAGCGATATGTTTTTCTGACGGAAAAAGTAAGTCTAATCTGCTTTTTTTTATTGGTTTTGTATCTATTCTGTTTCTACTAAGAGAATCTTATGAAAGTTACTGTACAAAAACACTTATTTTCTCACTGTTTCCATTGATTGATTTCAACTGACCATATTTATTTTTATCAATAAATTTATCATTCCAATAATCAAGGCTTATCGGACCGAATTTAATAATTTTCTTGAATTTACTATCATCAATAATATCTTTGGTTCCATAATTAATGGAAATATCCCCTATAGATTTAAGTTTTCCGATTCTGCTGTTATCCATCATATCATTCGTCCAGTAATCAACCGCCAGGTTTCCGATCTTCTTTACTTTCCCAAATTTTTCTGTATTAAAAATGGAATCGTCCCAATAATCTATCTTACTATTTCCAATACTTTTAAGTTTGCCGTATTTGGCTCCCTCACGGTTAAAATCATCCCAATAATCTACTTTGATGCCGCCTATACTTTTAAGCTTTCCATATTTATACTCATCAAAATACTGATCATCATAATATTCAACAGAACCGTTCAAATCCGGGGAATGGAAATCACTGATCAATCCCTGGGAATCAAGTGTAATTATAAAACCATCCACCTTAAGGCTTACCGATACCAAATCGTATGATCTCCCTGAAATGTTGGCTCGGGTTTGCGCATTCATGAATAAACTTCCTATTAAAAAGACAATGAGAAGTAAATTTTTCAATTTCATAATTAAGCTAAGTTTTATTTACCAGATGTTTTCAATATTCTGAACAATATTGTTTACGGTAAATGTCTCTGCTATTTTCTTGCCAAACATTGCTTTCACCAAGGGAGATTCTGCTGAAACAGTCATTATTTTCTGATTGTCAAGAATAAATTCTCCCATAGAAGCGGAAACATAAAACATTCCCATATTGGTTTTAACCAATGCTCCATTTTGAACTTTTTCAGAAGGTTCAGCGGTAATTTTCTGCAAAACAGCCTGTTGGTTTAATGTTTCATTAAGCTGTCTCTGTAAGTTATTGATTTGCTGCTGCAACATTTCCCGTCCTGTTTCATATTTATCACCCATTGAGCTTTTTGTATCATTATTGGAAGCTCTGGTTTCAGCAATCAGATTTTCAAAATATTGAATCTTATCGGTAATTTTTGTGTTGATCTGGTCTAATATTTCCTGTTTGTTCATTGTTATGAGTAGAATTATTTTTATTGTTAGCGGCGGGAAGAAATCCCCTCTAAAGAAGAAGGGAATTCAGGACTGTTTAAAACTAATGGTTAAGATTTTAAAATTTCGGGCAATGTTTCAATGGTATCCACTTTTACTTTTCAAATACAGCATAATCTGAAACCTTGAAAGTAAAATCTTTTCCATTATTGAAATCTCTTTTAGTTTTATCAAAAACATTTCTGAATGCACCCTCTAAATGCTCATCCTGAATTGAAAAATTCACAGGTTCTTTGGACATATTTAAGACAACCAGCACTTCATTTTTTCCATTTTTTCTTACATACGCCAAAATTTTGTCATTGGCTGTTGTATTCAGAAAATAGGTTGTAACATTGGGATCTCCGCCTCTTAAAGCGGGATTGGAGGCTTTTAACTCTAATAATATTTTATAAAAGTCTGCTACCTGATAGGTATTGGTCCATTTAATAACATCTTTCTCGAAAAACTCCAGCCTTTTCATATTAGGAAGTTCCTGACCGGAATACAGTAACGGCACACCATTCCATGTTGCAGAAAATACGGCCATAGGTTTTGTGATTACTCCATATTTTTCATACTCTGTTCCGTTCCATGAGTTTTCATCATGATTTGATGTAAACCAGGCTCTCATAGAAGCATCACCCATATTGGAATATTGTATCAATAAATCCTTCAGCTCCTGAAGGGGTTCATTTTTCTTGTAATAATCGGCAGACTTATGCATCCATTTCCAGGAATAGCTGGCGTCAAAAACTTTTCCATACTCGGGGCTTTCCAGTTCATCAAATTCTCCCAGCCAGAAAAGAGGCTTTACTTTTTCCACTTCAGGGCGTGCCTGCTGCCAGAAATCAACCTCCACCCATGAAGCAAGGTCGCATCTGAAACCGTCAATATCAGTATCCTGCACCCAGAATTTCATTGCATCAATCATGGCCTGGCGCATTTCCTGATTTTTATAATCCAGCTCAATAATATCATCCATTCCTGATGCAATATGAAATTTCCCATCCGGATCTTTCAAATAAAACTCAGGATGTGTTTTGGTCCATACATGATCCCATCCGGTATGATTGGCCACCCAGTCGATAATGACTTTAAAACCCAACCTGTGAGCTTCATTTACCATATCTTTAAAATCCTGCAGTGTTCCGAATTCCGGATTAATAGAGGTATAGTCTGCCGCAGCATAAGGACTTCCTAAACTTCCTTTTTTATTTTGCTGGGCAATTGGGGTGACAGGCATCAACCAAAGGGTCTTTATCCCCATAGATTTCAGGCGGGGCATTTCTTTTGCAAATGCTTTGAAAGTTCCTTCCTGAGTATATTGTCTGATATTTACTTCATAGATATTGGTAGTGTGTTTCCATTCTTTTGGCAGTTCTGTCATCTTCCTTGTATTTTTTTGAGTGGTACAGGAAACAATTCCCAGACCAATTATGCTTAATAAAATTAATTTATTCATGAGTCCGTTTTTAACAAAAGTAAGGATTGTTTTGTGGATGAAAAGACTGAAAGGCAAATTTATAAAGGCCCAGATCAGCAAATTTTCTTACAGAAGCATGAATATAAAGTATTGTTTTCACAAGTTCACCCTTGCAGGTTTCCCTACGCAGCCGTTTTATCTTCATAAAAAAGCCCCAGACCAAAAATCCGGGGCTCTTATATCTATATCTTATCTTTCCTCATCATTGTCATCCTCATCATCAAAGACATCGTCGTTGTAGTCTTCTTCTTCCTCATCATCATAGCTGTCATCTTCATCAGAAAAGTTTCCTCCTGATCCAAAATCATCATCAAATCCGAACTCTTCTTCTGCCAAAGGCATTGCTGATTTCTTTTTGCTCCCTCCTGCACTTCCGTTCTTGCTAGGTGCCTTCAGAGGAACATTTCCAAATCTGTATACCGTAATTGGATAGTTTACTCCTTTTGTTTCTTCTATTACTTCTACAAGCTCACAGAAAAACTCCCACAGATCAAGAAGTCCATACTGGAATTGTGCTTTGTCTCCTGCATTCGCAAAAGCCTCGTCAATGTACACGTCTGACATAATCTCACCATCACCATCATCACTCATATCTTCCAATGGGACATTCTTTACTATTGTTCCGTCATCTTCTAACAGATTAAAAGTAGAAAGTTCATCGCCCTGAAGACTGAATGCACTTTTAATTCCTAAATGTAAGTTCCATAATGTTTGTTTTCCCTTAACTTCAATATCACGGAAAATATCCTCTTTCGCATCTAATATTACGCGGATTTTGTAAACCATATCAGTTTCTTAAATTACTTTTTGCCTTTATAATTATGATAAATCTCTGTTGCAAATATATAATAAATGAAAGGTGACAAAAAAATATTTCAGGATTTTTTAAAATATTTTTTTTTCTTACATTTTGCCAAAATTATTTACTTTTTTCAAGCATAAAACTAAATTTGGTTCCTTCAAGGTAAACGCTTTCTACGGTAATGTTTTCGTTATGAGCTTCAAGAATGTGTTTTACAATGGCTAATCCCAATCCGGAACCGCCTTCTCTCCTGCTTCTGCTGGTTTCTACACGGTAGAATCTTTCAAATATTCTGGGAAGTATTTCAGATTTGATTCCCATTCCGTTGTCTATGACTTCTATCAGCACTTTATTTTTTAAGACGCTTGTTTTTACAATCACTTTAGCTTCCTGCCTGTTGGCATAATGGATCGCATTGGAAATAAGGTTAATAAAAACCTGAGAAATTTTCTGTTTATCTGCCTCCACAAAGATCTGTGGATGAAGGGTTTGAATCTGTAATGTAGTATTCCGTTTTTCGGCTTCAAGATCAAGAAGATCAAAAATCTCTTTAATCAGAAGGTTTACATCAAATTTTGAAACGTTAAGATTGATCTCACCTGCTTCCAGCCTGTTGATCATATCAAGATCTGTCACAATGGCGATAAGTCTTTCCACAGATTTATCAATCCTATCCAGATACTTATCGCGAATGGTAAGATTATCTACGCCGCCGTCCATTAAGGTCTCTACGTACCCCTGGATAGAAAACAAAGGAGTCTTCAGTTCATGGGAAACATTGCCGATATATTCTTTACGGTAGCTTTCCATTTCCTTCATCATATCAATCTCCGTTGCTCTTTGCTGATTGAGATCTGAGAATCTTTCACCCAATTCTTTAATGGTAATATTTTCATCATTATCATTAACCATTTCCTGGGGAAGAATTCCGGAAAGACCTCGTACCTGTTTCTTTCCGTAATAATTGAAAAGAAGTTCAAGCACAACATAGTTGATAATAAATATCAGAACCACAGAGATCCAGAGACCCGTCTTGAATAAAGGGGTTTCGTAATAAATATCCTTTAGTGAATCAAAAATGATTACTAAAAAAAGCATCACCAATGTCAGCAGACAGGAGGCAACGAGGGTAAGTCTGTAAAATTTCAATTTTACAACGTTTTAAGGATTGAACGTAAAGTTAGATTTTTTTTATGATTAAACGATTAGTTTATAACCAATACCTTTTAGTGTCTGAATGGTGTTGATTCCTAATTTTTCTCTTAATCTTCTGATGTGAACATCGATGGTTCTTTCCCCTACAATCACATCATTACCCCATACTTTTTCAAGAATTTCTTCTCTTTTGAAAACTTTTTCAGTATTGGAAGCCAAGAGGTAAAGCAGATCAAATTCTTTTTTAGGCAAAAGAAATTGCTGTCCGCTTTTGGAAACTCTAAAATTATCTTTATCGATAACAAGATCACCTATCTCTATAAGTTTAGCATTCTCGGAAACCTGAGAGGTTAGCTGTAATAATGCATTGACTTTGGAAATAAGGATTTTCGGTTTGATCAATTTTACGACATAATCATTAGCACCGGCCTGAAAGCCTGCCAACTGGGAAAATTCTTCGCTTCTTGCAGAAAGGAAAACAATAAGTGTTTTTTGAAGTTCTTTCACTTTACGAAGTTCCTGACAAGTCTCAATGCCATCTTTTTCAGGCATCATTACATCCAGAAGGATAAGGTCCGGAATAATTTCCTTTGCTTTTTCTATACCTTCATTACCATTGGTGGCCGTATAGATATCATAACCTTCTTTTTCTAAATTGTAAGACAGAATCTCTAAAATGTCCAGTTCATCGTCTATTAAAAGAATTTTTTTGCTCATCTTCTAGTTTAAGAATTCCCACAAAAATAGGTATTTTCACCGGTCTTCTCATTTATGTTATGTTAACTAATTATTAAAAAACAATTTATCAATTTTAAATTAAAAAATCAATAAAAATATCAATATAAAAATACAGATAAAACAAATATACGAAAGATTAATTAAAATAAAAACAAAAAAAACAATCATAAAAAGTGAACTCTACTGCTTATTAATAGATATTATCTATTAACATAAACTTCACAATTAATTAAGATTCTCCTAAAGTTTTCTTAAAAACTTAGCCCTTATTTTGCCCTTGAAAAAGAAGTAAAAGAAGTAAAATGAAAAAACAACTCCACAAGAGCATTGTGCTACTTGCCTTGTTTTCTGCTGGCTATGCTTTTGCACAAAGTCAGGTTTTGGAAGGTAGGGTATTGGATGAGAAAGACAACACTCCTATAGAAGGAGTAAAGGTAAAAGTAAATGATAAGGAGGTAACGACTGACATTTCCGGCTACTACTCTATCAATCTATCACCCGGTGCCTCCTATATTGTAACAGTAAGCTCCAATGGATACAACAGAAAAGAAATCAGTGAAGTTATTGTAAAAAATGACGGTAACACGCACCTTGATATCGTGTTGGACAAGCCATCTGCCAAAGAAAAGGAAATTGAGGGAGTTGTTATAAAATCTAATGCAAGAAAGGAAACGATAGCCTCTACTATCGGATTACAAAAAAATGCCGGAGTAGTTTCCCAGGTTATAGGAGTAGAAGCTATTAAAAGAAGCCCGGACAGAAACACAGGTGAAGTTCTGAAAAGAGTTTCGGGAGTGAGTTTGTTTGACGGAAAATATATCGTAGTAAGAGGTCTTTCTGACCGTTACAACCAGGCGATGTTAAATGGTATCCAGCTTTCCAGTACGGAGCCTGATAGAAAAACATTCTCTTTTGACCTTTTTCCTGCCAACGTTATCGAAACCCTTGTCATCAACAAAACTTTTATCCCTGAATATACCGGGGAATGGGCAGGAGGATTGATCCAGGTAAATACTAAGGATATTCCTAATAAAAATTTCTTCAATGTACAGGTAGGTGTAGGAGGAAACACGGCTACAATGGGCCAGGAGTTCTTTATGCAGAAAGGCGGAAAGTGGGACTTTTTAGGAATTGATGACGGTACCAGAAAGCTCCCGACCAATATGCCTGCGAAAAATGCATTCAGCATTCTGACTGAAGCTCAGAAAACAGAAATTGGTAAGGGCTACACAAAAAACTTCGGATATAACAGTGTTGGATATCCTGAAAATATAAGCTTACAGCTGGACGGAGGTTTCAATACCAAACTTTTTGGAAAAGATTTGGGAGTAATTGCTGTTTTGAATTACAGCAACAACAAAAGAAGAACTGAGTCTACCAACCGTTTCTTTACCATCAACAATCAGCTTGCAGACACCAACTTTGATTATTTTACTGAAAAATACAGTAATGATGTTATTTTAGGAGGGATGTTGAACCTTTCTTTAAAGCTCAATAACAATAATAAAATCTCCTTAAAGAATATTATCACCAATAATACGGTGAATCATATGTCTTTCAGAACTGGAAAGGATTTTGAATTTGATCCGATCAACGGAACCAATATTATAGCCAGAGAAATAGGTTTTAAACAGACAACGTTCTACAATTCCACCCTTACAGGTACTCACAAAATAGAGGCTCTTGGAGGATTTAACGTAAACTGGTATGGAAGTTTCGGAATTCTGGATCAGTATATTCCTTTGCTGCAGCGTTTACAGTATAATCAGTATACAAATATGGACGGAAGTCCTTATCTGGCATTGATTTCCAATGGTCTTTCTCAAAAATCAGGAAGTGTTTTTTACTCTACTTTGAGTGACTATCTATATAATGCGGGTGGAGATATTTCCAAAACATTTACCCTGTTTGGACAGAAACAAACAATCAAAGGAGGATATTTATTCCAGGTAAAAGACAGAATATATAACTCAAGACCTTTCTCTGTAAGGCTTGAAAGATATAATGAAGGGTTACTTTCTCAACCTTTTGAAACCATCTTCAATCCGGGTAATTTTGGAAACGACGGAAGATTCACATTTGATGAAATTGCCGGAGACCAATACCGATATATTGCCAATACAATCCTTAATGCCGGATATTTACAGTTTGATAATAATTTCACACCATGGTTAAGAGCAATCTGGGGATTAAGAGTTGAAAATTTTGACCAGTTGGTAGGCAGTACAAAAAGAAGCGATGACCGTTTTGTAAATACACGTGTGACTGACTTTTTACCTGCGGTTAACCTGACATTCAAAGTAAATCCTAAAATGAATGTACGTCTTGCAGGTTCACAAACTGTTGTAAGACCGGAATTCAGAGAGGTTTCTCCTTTGGCATATTATGATTTCGATTTGGGAGCTACTGTGATTGGTAATAAGTCTATTGAAAGAACAAAAATTACAAACGTAGACCTTCGTTGGGAATATTATCCAAGAAACGGGGAAATCATATCCGTAGCAGGATTCTATAAAAACTTTAAAAAACCAATTGAATTATACTTCAACCAATCTGGAGTAGGAACCAGTAATACCTTCAATTATCTTAACGTAGATAAGGCTGATGCATATGGGGTAGAACTCGAATTCAGAAAAAAACTGGATTTCGCAAGCGCTCTAAAAAACTTTACATTGGGTGGAAACTTCGCTTTGATCAAGAACAGAGTAACGGATGAAGCAACTAAGATTGACAGACCAATGCAGGGACAGTCTCCTTATACGATCAACCTAAGCCTTCAGTATGATGCTGAGAAAAGCGGATGGTCTTCTACGGTACTTTTCAACATGATTGGAAGAAGAATTCTTTATGTAGGAAACGATCAGGTTCCGCCAATCTGGGAAGCTCCAAGACCTTTGCTTGATTTTCAGGTTGCCAAAAAAATATGGAACAAAAAAGGAGAGATCAAGCTGAATGTTTCAGATATTCTGAACCGTCGTGCCAAATTCTATCATGACCTGAATGACAATGGTAAATATGACAAAAGCGATGCACTTGCCATTGAAAGACTTACAGGAACCAATATCAGCTTAACACTGGGATACAGTTTTTAATATACTCAACAAATAATCTAATAAAAATAATTTAATTCTTTATAACATGAAAAAGTTCGTTTTATATTCTTTAATGCTTGGCGCTATAGTATCAACTACCGCTTGTAGAAATATAGAAGAAGATGGACCAACCATCGTTCAAGGTGGTAACGGAAACGGAGAGACTGAAAACCTTATTCTTTCAGGAAAAATCACATCGAATCTTACCCTTAAAGCTAATAAGATCTATAAGCTAAGAGGATTAGTATATGTAAGTAATGGAGCTACTTTAACAATCGAACCAGGTACAAAAATTGTAGGTGAGGCTGATAAAAACGGAGCTTTAATTATTACCAGAGGAAGTAAAATCATGGCAGAAGGAACCGCTGCCAACCCTATTATCTTCACATCAGAGAAACCAAGTCCTAAAAAAGGAGACTGGGCAGGTGTTGTAATTTTAGGAAATGCTCCTACCAATGCTTCTTTCGGAGGAGTAAACGGAGTTGGAGAGATTGAAGGTGGTATCAATAACTCTGAAGGTCTTGGGCTTTATGGAGGAACGAATGCTGCTGACAACAGTGGGATCTTAAAGTATGTAAGAATTGAATATGCAGGGTATGCTTTCTTACCGGATAAAGAGATCAACGGACTTACGTTCGGAGGTGTAGGTAATGGTACTACTGTAGATTATGTAGAAGTTGCTTATGCTAATGATGACAGTTTTGAATGGTTCGGAGGAACGGTAAACTGTTCTCACCTTATTTCTTATAAAGGCCTTGATGACGATTTCGATACAGATAACGGTTTCTCAGGAAATATCCAGTTTGGTATTGCAGTAAGAGACGCTCAGGTAGCAGACGTTTCGGGTTCTAATGCATTTGAATCTGACAACGATGCTAACGGTTCTCCGTTAACTCCGCAGACATCAGCTACATTCTCTAACATGACGATTATCGGGCCAATCAATTCTGCTGCTCCGGGCTCAATCAACTCATTATTCCAAAATGCATTGCAGATCAGAAGAAATTCAACAATTTCAGTATTCAACTCTGCTTTCACAGGATTCCCTGTCGGATTATTCATTGATGCTACCAAGGGTACACCAACTGATAACAACATTACAGGGAACAGACTATTCTTTGAAAACAATATTTTAGCAGGAAATACAACTCCTTTAAAATTCGGACCTTCTACTTCTACTCCAACGAATTATACATTAGCCGATCTTACCAATTGGTTTAATACTAAAGGAAACACCATTCTTGCTTCTACAGCAGATTTAAAACTTGCCGGTGCATGGGCTCCTGCAGGAACTACTCCAAACTTTACTCCTTCTGCCGGGTCTCCATTATTGACAGGTGGAACATTCACAAATGCTAAATTAAGCACTTGGTTCAAGAAAGTAACCTACAGAGGTGCCGTAGCTGATGCTAACGATACCTGGTATGCAGGATGGACCAACTTTAATTTATAGGATTACATACAATATAGTACTTAGATTTAATTTCAAAAAAAGCCTTCGGATGTATTTTCCGAAGGCTTTTTGATGCTCATCATTCGATATCACAAGAATCACGAATTTTCATTGTTAACAGATGTTTATATTGAATGAGTTTTCTCACTAAATTTTAAAGCAGACATGATACTGTTTGATTATCAGGTACCGGTTATTAATATTATATGAGTTTCAGCTAAAGCCAATTGGATTCATTTATTTCTTAAAGCGCGACAAAGCCCACTCCTATTGATGAAACAATTGATTTGAAAAATAAATATTGATGCTAAGACACCCTTTAATTCTCAATTCTCAATTCCCCATTTTCAATTCTCAACTTTCAATTTTAAATTTTAAATTTTAAATTAACTTCGCCAAAATAAATTCCCGTTGTGCATCAGCGCTTTTATATCAGACATTCTGGAAACGGCTTCCGCTGAGCATGAAGCATCCGCCAGAACTATAGCCGCTTCATCACCTGCTTTCGGCCATTGCTGTACTCCTTTTTCATCCAGAGGAAGCGTGCTTTGTGTTGCAAACTGCAATGCTCTCGACAATGCAAATTCTGTCGCATAGCCATACAACTCTGCAATTAGATTTGCTTTCTGAAGCATACTTCCGGACCCGAAAGTACTCCAGTAATCCTGCACATTATCATTTCCTATTAATACGTTTACTCCATATTTTTTTAGCGTTGGAATTGGCATTATTGTTTTGTTGAAGGGTACAGAAGATGCTATTCCTACTTTTCCTGCAGCCAGTCTTTCCGCAATCTGCTCTGTTTCTTTTGAAGAAAGATGCGCCAGAGCAAAAGCATGGCTAACAAATGTTTTTCCCTGGAGTGCGGGATTCTCAATTGCCTTATCAATTAGATAATTGATGGTTTTCATCCCCGAATCTCCTACTTCATGAAGGTGGATATCAATTCCTTTATTGTGATCCAGGGCAAGCTGTACTGTGAAATCCATTACCTTCTCAATACTTCCGTCAATACTTAAAGGATCAAGTCCTCCAATAAAACTTACATTTTTAAGCTTTGCTGCTTCTTTCATTAACGGGGCAGTTTCTGTGTAATATACACCATGTTGCGGGAAGGCAACCAGTTCAGCCTTAAAGGAATCTTTTTTATTTTCAAGAGCCTGTTCAAGGTGTTCCAATGATTTCATTCCTGATGTAGTATCAATATTGAAATGAGTTCTTGCAAAATGAGTCCCGTAATGCTGCTGGAGGCTGATCAGCTGTTCCGCTCTCTCAACGGAAGTTTTCAACAGCTCAGGAATGATTTCCTGTTCATACGCAATCATATCTTTTACGGTTCTTCTTTTCGGAGAAAGTGCCTGCCATGGAAGTCCGTACCATGTTTTATCCAGATGGATATGCATATCCCTGAACGCGGGAAGCATGAGGTATCCCTGGGCATCTACAGCATTGGAAGCAGGATCGTTGGTCTTTACCGCTTTTATCTTTCCGTATTCAATCTCAATACTGAAAAGATCTGTTTTTGTTCCGGTTACCTCTTCATTTTCGTATTTAAAACCTGTTTCCAAACGGACGTTTTTCAGTGAATATGTTCCTTTTGCAGTTAATTGATAAGGGAATTGCATGATTTTAAAATTTTAATAACTACAAAATTACACCAGACGCTGTTCAAAACCGGTGTATCAATTATGTCTTATTTTGTATCAATTATTCTTTGAATTGTGAAGGAGTCATTCCGGTTTGTGCCTTAAAGAATTTTGAAAAACTGGCATGATCATAAAAACCGAGGTCGTACACAATGTCTTTCACTGACATTTCGGAAACTTTTAAGAGGCGTTTTGCTTCCAGCAGAATTCGGTCCTGAATAAGAGAAGAAGCTGAAGCATTAAGATTTTTCTTGCACACAATGTTCAGGTAATTGGCAGAGATATTAAGTTTATCAGCATAAAAAGAGACGGATCTTTCCGTTTTGAAATGTTCATCAATAAGGTGTAAAAACTTTGAAATGATTGGATTGGAATTATACACTTCAAAATCTTTGAAAGCACCTTCTACGGTTTTACTCACCAACAAACCAATCAGTTCACTTCTTTTTTTGATAAGTTCCCAAAAAACATTTTCGCCATTAAGCTCTTTTTGAATGGCCTGAAACTCATACAGAAAAGCATCAAAAACATCCCCGGAAAGATTGATAACCGGATGATTCTGATAATAAGAGGCAGAAAACCTTAAGGATGGCAGAAAAGTTTCAAACCAATCCCTGCTGATCATCAGCTGATACCCTATTGTTTCTTTTTCAATCACCCATTGATGCACCTGATCCGGAAAAACGAGATGAATCTGATGGTCTTTAACCGGATATTCGGTAAAATCTATGGTGTGTGAGCCTGCTCCATGCTCAAAAAGATTAATGATAAAGAAGTCATGTTTGTGTGGATCATCTATGGAACGTGCGCCATAGAGTTCATTGAACAGCAGATTGCAACCCCTCAGCTGATTTTCACTAAACTCCTGAATTCCTAAAATAGGAAAATGATCCGTATGATACCCCACTCTACCCGATTTTCTCCTAAAATTAATAAAATTTATGCAAGAACAAATATAAAATAGCCACAAAAGAAGCCAATGCTCCTTTTGTGGCTCAACACAACAACTAAATATATATCTAAGTCTACATAATATTACACTCTTTCAGAAATAGCTTTTTAAAACTAAAAACTATGTTCTATCACTTTAATATTCTGGCAATCTCTTTAAACCCTAATGATTCCGCATGCTGCAAAGGTGTTTTTCCTGAATGATCAGGAATATTGAGATCAGCTCCGTTATCTTTCAAAATATGTACAATTTCCTGATATTTTTGAGTTCCGTTTCCAAGGATTACAGCTTCCATTAAAGCAGTCCAGCCTAATCTATTCACATGATTAATTGGAAATCCCTTTGCTTCAGCCAAAACTTTTACTGTTTCTACATGACCACGTTCACATGCAGGAATCAGAGCTGTACCATTATAACGGTTAAAGACCTCAAAACGGGCACCATGATCAAGGAATAGTCTTACCAACTCGGTCTGCCCGCTTGCTCCTGCATATAAAAAAGGACTGTCAAGCTGATCATCCTGAAGGTTAACATCTGCTTTATAAGAAATGAGCATCTTTGCTATTTCGGTCTGCTTCCCTATAGTGGCAATAAGAAGTAAAGAACGTCCATTATTATCCTTGGTATTGACATCAGCACCTTTATCCAAAGCCGATTTTACAGCAGCTCTATTATTTTTATTTACCTGATTTATGATATCACTTTCCTGCATCATCTCTTGTTTTGGAAAATCTATGGGCTTCTCTTCACAGGCACTCAGACTTCCAAATGCCAAAAGAAATACGAATACTTTCATTGTCATTCGTTTTTTGAATTAAAAAACAACATTTCCCTGATGTACCAGCGACTTCACTTCTGAAATCCTTGACACCGCTTCCGCTGAACAGCTTGCATCTATCAGTACAAAATCTGCCTGGTCTCCGGATTTAGGCCATTGCCGGGTTCCTTTATCATCCAATGGAAGAATGTTTCCTGTAGCCAGTTTTAAGCTTCTTGACAATAGAAATTCTGTTGAATATCCATACAATTGTGCCATCAGGTTAGCTTTCTGAAGTACACTTCCTGTTCCGAAGGTGTTCCAATGATCTATAATACTGTCGTTACCTGTCAAAACAGTTACATTATGCTTGTACAATGTTGGAATCGGCATAATCATTCTTCCAAAAGGTATAGTAGAAACAATTCCAATCTTTGCATCCCCTAATTTTTCCGCTATTTCTTCCTGTTTGGCCCCTTCCAACTTAGCCAGTATAAAACAATGGCTCAAATAGGTTTTCCCTTGTAAGGAAGGATTTTCATTAACTTTTTTAATCAGATATTCTACTGTTTTCAAACCGGAATCAGCAGTTTCATGTAAGTGAATATCTATTCCTTTTTTGTTATCCAAAGCAAGCTGAACCGTGAAATCAACTACTTTTTCAATATTGCCATCAATGTTGAACGGATCTACCCCTCCAATGAAATCAATATCCATTTTCGCGGCCTCCTTCAGGTAAGGCGCTGAATCTGTATAAAACACACCATGCTGCGGAAATGCCACCAGCTCTGCTCCAAAGCCCTTCTTTTTATTTTCTAAAGCTTTCTGAAGATTCTTTAAAGACTGAAGTTTTGAAGTGGGTTCAATATTCACATGGCTTCTGGCATATGAAGTTCCTTTGGACTGCAATAATTCAATCATTTTTTCAGCTTTAAATGTTGATTTTTTCAACATTTCAGGTAGAATTTTCTTCTCCAGCTCAATCATTCCCTTTACTCCTCCGGTTCTTTTTCTGACGGCTTGCCATTGATCTCCATAGAAAGTTTTATCCAGATGGATATGCATATCTTTAAATGCAGGCAGCATCAGCAGCCCTTTTGCATCTATAGCTTTTGCATCAGGTTGGTTGGAAGCGATTTTTGTTATCTTTCCATTTTCAATTTCTACATAAAACAGATCGGTTTTGGTAGAAGAGACTTCTCCTTCTTCATATACAAAACCCGTTTCAAGACGGACATTTTTAAGGCTCTGTTTTCCTTTTACTGAGATGTTATTTTCATCAAAAAACGGGGATGCTGTCATGATGTTGGGGATTAAAGTAAGTCCCGCCATTGCCAATGCTGAATTTCTGATAAAATCTTTACGGGATATATTGTTGTCTGAAGCCTTCATTTCCAATCTATTTTATGACAAAATTAAAAAGTTCTGTCATGAACGAAGTGTATGGTTTATAACAACATCTGTATAATTTATTGATAAGTTATTTCATATCAATAAATTTATGCAGTATTCAATGCTCATTGGGAATTATAAAGAAGCGTGTTCATTATGTATGCGGATTATTTTTCAGATAAAAAAAACCGGATATAAAATCCGGTCTGTTTATATTACTTATTAGAATATTCAAATTTTCTTACAGCTTCCAGCGTCATATCAAGCTCTTTATCTTTGATTGCGTCACTGATAAAGTATGTTTCATAACCACTTGGTGGAAGATATACTCCATTCTGAAGCATTTGATGGAAGAAGTTATTAAATAATGAATGATTAGCTTCCTGCGCCTCATCAAAGTTGGAAACTCTGTTGATATCGAAGAATACAGACATCATAGAACCTTTTCTGTTAATTTTATGAGCAATTCCCTTTTCGTTCAGAATTTTTCCTATTTCAAAATCTAAGGTCTCAGTTGTCTTCTCTAATCTGTTGAAAAATTCAGGATCATTTTTAATCAGCTGAAGTGTTTTTAATCCCGCTCTCATTGCCAATGGATTTCCACTTAATGTTCCGGCCTGGTATACTCCTCCTTTTGGAGCAAGATGATCCATAATTTCATTTTTCCCTGCAAAAGCTCCTACCGGAAGTCCTCCTCCGATTACTTTTCCATAAGTAACGAGGTCTGCTTTCACATTAAAAAGTTCCTGTGCCCCACCAAAAGCCAATCTGAAACCGGTCATTACTTCATCAAAGATTAATAAAGCACCGTTTTCATCACAGATTTTTCTTAAGTTCTGAAGGAAATTATTTTCGGGTAATACACATCCCATATTTCCGGCAACCGGTTCAATAATAACGGCTGCTATTTCTCCCTGGTTATGACGGAACAGATCTTCAACCTGCTCAAAATCATTATAACGGGCCAATAAAGTATCTTTTGCCGTACCTGCAGTTACTCCCGGAGAATTTGGGTTTCCGAATGTAGCAGCACCACTTCCTGCTTTGATAAGGAATGAATCTGAATGTCCGTGATAACAGCCTTCAAATTTTACAATCTTATCTCTTCCAGTATATCCTCTTGCCAGTCTGATAGCACTCATACATGCTTCTGTTCCCGAAGAAACCATTCTGATCTGGTCAATATTCGGAACATTTTCAACAATGAATTTTGCAATTTCGGTTTCAAGTTCTGTAGGAGCCCCAAAAGAGAACCCTTTCTCTGCCTGGATTTTAAGCTCTTCAAGCACTTCAGGATGTGTATGTCCTAAAATTGCCGGACCCCATGAATTGATATAATCGATATAGGTATTATCGTCTGCATCGGTAAGGTAAGCACCTTTAGCAGATTTCATAAAAACAGGCACTCCTCCTACGGATTTGAATGCTCTTACCGGAGAGTTTACTCCTCCCGGAATGTATTTGTAGGCTTCATCAAATAAAGCCGAACTTCTTTGATACTTCATATAGTAGTTGATAGCTAATAGGTGATAGTCAGCAATCCAATGTCAACTACCAGACTATTAACAAAAATTAGTTTCTAGGTTTTTTGTCTATTAAATAAATCAATTGTCCTGCAGATGGCTGTTGTCCTTCATCCATTCTGTTTTTAGCATATAATTTATTTAATTTGATTCCGAATTTCTGTGCGATATCGTGCATATCTTCTCCAGATTCTGCTTTGTATGTGGCTGTATTTCCTGTAGAGTTTTTGGATTCAAGGAAAACAATATCATTCTTCTTCAAAGTTTCACCTTCAAGCTCGTTCCATTTCATCAATCTGCTTTCGCTGACTTTGAATTTGTTGGCAATGAACTTTACGTCAGTATCTTCAGGGATTACAATATATTTAAGACCGTCATTAGGATGACTTTTAATAAGAATTGAGTTAAGAATTTCAGCTTTCGTTTTGATTCTCTCTACTCTTTTCTGCTGCTGTGCGTAAGAAGTCTGTTTGTAAGGAACTTCTACGGTAACCGGCTCTTTGGCTTTTCTTCCTGCTTTTGCAGGTTCCAGCTGTGCCATGAAAGTTCTGTCGTCTTTCAGGTCCGGATACATTTTAAGAACGGCATACAATACTTCGTTAGAACTGGTATTGTCGTACTCATATAATTTATATTTTTCAATTTTAGTGATCAGGATGGCAGCATAGCGGGGATTGGTTGCATAACCTGCCTTTTTTAAGCCATATGCCCACGCTCTGTAGTCTTTCATATCCAGTTTGAAAAGATTTGCGTAATATTTTCTGGTAGATAAGAATATGGAATGGTCTTCATAAGACTGCCTTGGGTCTTCATATACACGGAAGCATTCATTGGGAGCGTCGTCAGTATGTTTCATCGTTTTACCGGCCCAGTCTTCTTTACATTTTATGCCGAAATGGTTTTTACCTTCCAACGCTAATCTGCTTTGCCCGCCTCCGGTTTCCAGAAGTCCCTGTGCTAGTGTAATAGAAGCTGGAATTTTATATTTTTCCATTTCTTCTACTGCATATTTAGCAAACTTCTGAATGTACTGATCTTCGGTTGCCCAGCTCTGGGCTGAAAATTTTGATAAAACTAAAAGGCTTATGGATAGAAAAAGTCTTTTCATGTTTTTCAATTTTACTTATATAATTAAATTTCTATTCTGTTTTTCTAAAAGCAGATTAGCGCCTTCAATTCCCTGTAGTCCTCCAGTATGAAAGCATAAAATCCTGCTGTTTTCAGGAAAAAAATCTTCTTCAATGAGTTCAAAAATCTTCTGCATCATTTTTCCTGTATATATCGGTTCTAAAGGAATACCATATTTCTCTTTGAAATCATTGATAAAACGGATATTCTCATCATTTATCCTGCCATAACCTCCGAATCCTGAATCTATTAGATTAAAATTCTCTTTCAAAGTTAATTCAGATATTTTATTTTCCAGTGAAGCATCATTAACTACTTTAAATCCTACAACTTTCTGATTGTCTTCACAGAATTTTGAAATTCCGGCAACGGTTCCTCCGGTTCCGACTGCCGTGCAAAGATAGTCAAAATCTTTTGTTTGCTCATTGAGCATCATTTTCACCCCTGCCACAGCATCTTCATTGGTACCTCCTTCAGGAACCACTAATGCCTCCGGAAACTCTTGCTGAAGGAATTCTGTGAGTTTTTCTTTATGACGATATTCTTCACGGCTGACAAATTTCAGGTTCATTCCGTTTCTTTTGGCAAAAAGTAAAGTAGGATTATCTCGCCACTTATGTTCCAGCTCTTCTCCTCTTATGATCCCCAGGGTAGGAATGCCTGCGAGATTTCCTACTGCAGAAAGGGCCGCAATATGGTTGGAAAATGCTCCGCCAAAAGTGATAATATAAGGTTTATCAGGATCTCCTGCCAGATAGTTATTAATATTATAAAAAAGTTTCCAGTATTTGTTCCCCGAAATTTGAGGGTGGACCAGATCTTCCCTTTTAATGAAGAGCTTTATATTTTTATGGATTGGAATTTCCTGAATAGGAATAGGTTCTGTAGGAAGTTTTAATAGCATTTCAGTTTTGACTATTCAAGATTTATTTTGCAAAAGTAGGAAAAGATTTAGTGTTGTGGAGGTTTTATGTTTTTATAGAGTATGGGTTCTTTTTTTGACCAAAGATGACACGGATTTTCACAGATGATTGGACTTGAGATGAGAGGGGCTTGGGTTTGAGTAAATTATATGTGTTTTGATTTATTTGGTGAGAGGGATGAACCCGCCGATCTTATTGTATATATGGAATATTGGAATTCATGAGCCTACATACAGATCCCGAAATGGGACATTCAACATTTATGATTCTATAAATATTTTCTGAAGTTCCAGAATTTTCTTTTTTTGAGATAGTTTAGGTTATTTTCATTGGCGTAGGCTTCTCTTTCAAATGAGATTCTTCTGTAAGCCTGATAGCCGTCTTTGAGTTTGAAAAACCAGTAATAATACTCAATGACATAAAAAATGTAGAAAAAAATAATGAGCATTTCCAGCTGCTGGCGTAGATGGATTTTTTCGTGATTGATAAGTACATTATTTTCCTTATCTTCGGGTTTCCTTATGAAGATAAAGGGAAAAAGAGCTATGCCGTTAATTTTTAATTTTTTTAATGGCTTTTGGCACACAATTATCATATAACAAATATAAAAAGTTTTTTGACTTGCATTTAACTTATGGCCCATTATGATATCAAAGAAGGTGAAGACTTTTACTATAACGAACAGGGATACAAAGTTTTTACAGAAAAGTTCCATCTGAAAAGAGGTCATTGCTGTAAAAGCGGCTGCAGACACTGTCCTTACGGGTACGACAAAAAGACTGATACATTCATTAAAAGTGATAAAAAAAATAAATAAAATAAAATGAGAAAATACATTTTTATTTTGTTGGCATCAGCTACATTAGGTTTAACTTCCTGTAGCCCTTTTCAGATACGCTCAGATTATGCTGAAACCGCCAATTTCAATTCTTACAAAACATATAAAATAAGAATTGACGATTTGAAACTGAATGATATTGATAAAGACAGAGTTCTTAATGAACTGTCGAGACAGCTTCAAAGCAAAGGACTTCAGTCCGGAGAGAATCCTGATCTTATTATCAACGTAAAAGCGAATCATAAAAAAATCACTGACATCAATACGACTTCTCCTTACGGTATGTGGGGATGGGGCGGCCCATTCGGATGGGGGGTTGGTATGAACAGAACATGGACCAGCAATTACAATGAAGGAGCACTAATCGTAGACCTGATTGATGCAAAAACCAATAAATTGGTTTGGCAGGGTATAGGAAGCGGAATTTCTGTAGATTCTCCAAAATCTAAACAGAGACAGATTCCTGAAATCATGGCTGAGATTATGAAAAATTATCCGCCACAACTGAAAAAATAAAATTTAAATCATCCATTATATAGCCGGTACATCTCTTGTGCCGGCTTTTTTATTTGTTTAAACGGTCTAAAGCACACCCTATTCATATTTTACAACTCAACTTTTTCTTTTTGCCAATTCATGACCCGCTCTACTAAGATTAAAATGTATTTTAAAGGTGAAATATTGATCACTTATTTAGTATTGCCTGTCAATTTTTGAATGTTGTACATTCAAAATTAATAATAATGTAATTTTTGATTGATAAAAATGTAGTATTCTTGCTAAAACTTGTATTGATATGAAAAAAATCATCTTATTCTCTGTATTTGCGGGACTTGCCCAAGCTCAGGCTCCTGCAGGATATTATAATTCAGCCAACGGACTGAGTGGCGCAGCACTGAAAACAGCATTAAGCAGCATTGTCACCAGCGGACATCAGGACAAAGGGTACAATGGGTTGTGGACGGCCTACAAAACCACAGATATTGATAAGGATTACGAAAATGACGGGTCTATTCTTGACATTTATTCCGAAAAACCTGTAGGTGCTGATCCTTATAAATATACGCCCGGAACAAACCAGTGCGGGACTTATTCTACAGAAGGAAACTGTTATAACAGGGAACATATTATTCCTCAGAGCCTGTTTAATGAAGCTTCCCCAATGGTAGCTGATATTCACTTCATCAGAGCTACTGACGGGAAGGTAAACGGAATGAGAAGTAATTATCCTTTCGGAAAGGTAGGAAGTGCTACTTTTACTTCTAAAAACGGATCAAAACTTGGTAGTTCTGCTTCTTCGGGATATGCCGGAACCGTTTTTGAACCTATCGATGAGTTTAAAGGGGATGTAGCCCGTATGATCTTCTATTTTGTCACCCGTTATCAAAGTAAGCTTTCTTCTTTTACATCGGGAAATATGCTGGGAAGTTCTACGTTTCCCGGATTACAGACCTGGGAACTGAATGTTCTTCTGGCGTGGCATAATCAGGATCCTGTTTCTCAGGCAGAAATCAAAAGGAATAATGCGTCTTACAGTTATCAGGGTAACAGAAATCCTTTTATTGATAATCCCAATTATGTCAATCTTATCTGGGGCTCTTCCAATACAAACGGAACAAATACGAACCCTACTACTCCTTCAACGAACTGTGGAAGCGAAAGTTTTGAAACTATTCCGGCTGCCAGCGCTTCTTATTCCACTACTACCTGGAGTAACAACGGTATTTCATGGACTGCCACAGATTCGAGAACTGACCAGACAATCAATAATAAAGCG
This sequence comes from Chryseobacterium sp. MEBOG06, assembly GCF_021869765.1. Lineage (NCBI taxonomy): Bacteria > Pseudomonadati > Bacteroidota > Flavobacteriia > Flavobacteriales > Weeksellaceae > Chryseobacterium > Chryseobacterium sp. MEBOG06. The sequence goes on from NZ_CP084580.1 coordinate 3,906,979, forward strand.
ATTACGGTAAGAAGCGGCTCGTTAACTTCCGGTAATTCCGGAAATGGTATTGGTTCTTTAACGGTAACCACTCAGCTTAAGTTTACGGGAACTAACGGAACTTTTGATGTAAAGGTCAACGGAACTAAAGTGGGGACTGTTCCTTATAGTGCAACAGCGGCAACCACAACCATCAGTAATATCAATGTTTCAGGAAATGTATCGGTAAGCCTTGTGAATACTTCAACAAGCAACAGGGTCGCGATTGATGACCTTACCTGGACCTGCTATTCCGGATCTGCTTCAAGACAAATTCAAAGTATTGCAACTGATACTTCTGTACAAGGCTTTACCATTTCTCCTAACCCGGTTACCAATCAGGAGATTTTTGTAAACGGCGACCTTCAGCATGTTAAAAAGGCAGAAATCTATAGTCTTCAGGGTAAGGTTTTGCAGAGCATTGACCAGCCTTTCAAAAATGGCAATTCAATCAGGACGAGAAATCTTGGCCAGGGAGTTTATATTCTAAAACTGGATCAGTCTACCATGCAGTTTTTAGTAAAATAATCTTAAGATTTAAGGATATAAAAAAGGTTGGTCTCTGTTTTTGAGGCCAACCTTTTGTTATTTATTAATTCTCCTAATGATTATAACAGTATCGATTTTTTGATATGTTTTTTGACATAAAATTTACTGTAAACCTTTTGCTTATTCTTCATTATCATTTTAGAAAAATTTTATCTGCGTCTGGATATCCGGAGCTTTCCAAAAATTCTTTCCACTCTTTGTCTTTGAAAACAAACAGATTGCAACGGAGTTCATCGGATTTATTTTCCATTTCCGTTTCATAGTAGTAATAAGTAAGATTTTTACTTTTCCAAATGGCAACTTCCTGACGGAATTTATTGGGAGTACCGGTAATTTCATTGCCAGTAATTTTTGATTCAAAATTATTATGTATGGTATCAAAAACCGGAGTGTGAAGGGTTTTGTTTAAATTTTCAAAAAGTGCTTTCTGTTCTTTTTCTGTGTAAATATCGAGCTGATACATTCCCAGTTTGTCATTTTTTTCGTTGGCAACAGGCCCGATTTTCGGATCTACATTTCCGTAATGGAAAACTACTTTATTGGTGTTTTTACTGTTTTTACCGTCTAAACTTATTCCGTTAAAATGCAGTAAATTTTCTGATGAAAAAGCAAGTCTGTCATTCCCAATCAAGGTCATTTCATCAGCCTTTACCGTATCACTGGCGGCCATTGCCCCTGCGGATTTTAAGATGGTATTGATGTTTTCACCCATGGGAAGAGCCGAAAGATTAAATGGTTCTGTCTGAATGCTGTTCTGAACTTCACTATGGTGTTCACATCCTTTCTTTTTATGCCCACTGCATGACATCACCGCTATACAGAGGAGTGGGATTATGAAGTATTTCAATGTTTTTGTACTCTTGTTCATGTATGGTTATTAAAAATCAGGTTATATTGTTTAATACTGACTTTTCCCGGCAATATAAAGTTTCCGGATACCTTTTAAGGTAAGATGTTTCAAATTCTTTTATGTTAAATGAACTGTGATAAAAAAGCTTATTTTTTCGATCATATGGTTTATTTCCACAATAGATACTGATTACGATCCAACTTTTTTTTAATATTTTTTCCTTGAATTACTGATTTTGTTTTTCTCTCATTATTTTAGACCAATCGGTAAACATTTTGGTAATGGTATTGGCATTTATCAGGCTGAAGAAGAACATTCCCATGAATACGGTAAGCCAGCAATATGCCAGTTTCACTCCATTTTTATCGGTAATGAAAAAGAGTATAAATATCGTGATTGCTCCTGCTATAAATGTAAAAAGCAATGTATACAACAGTGCATGAATGATATACATATTCAGTTTAAGTTTTCTTAAAACCCACCCAATCACCGCAATTGGAATACACAACAGGATCGGGAGAAACATGGCGCCAAATATGGCTACCTCCGGGTAATCAGCTAATTGGTCTTCCAATCCGAAAAAGCTATTAAAACTGAACCCCGTCATAATGTTTCTCTGAGTTTGTAATTTCCAGTAACGTTTTGTCTTTGTATCCTAACATTTTTGCTAATATAACGTTAGGAAATTCATGCGTTCCAATATTATAAAGATTTACGCTGTCGTTAAAAAATTCTCTTCTGTCTGCAATTTTATCTTCCAGTTCAGAAATCCTTTTCTGCAGTTCAACGAAATTATTATTAGACTTCAGCTCGGGATAGTTTTCAGAAACGGCAAAGAATGAAGAGAGTGCTTTTGAAGTTTCATTGGCTAATTCTGTTCTTTTATCTGCATCCGTACTGTTGTTATAAAAAGTTCTGAGTTCTGTAAGGCGGGTAAGCAGCTTTTCTTCGTAGTTCATAAAATGTTTGGCTACAGTAACCAAATTGGGAATTTCATCTGCGCGTTGCTTCAGCACAACATCAATATTGCCATAGGCTTTATCAACATTAAATTTAAGCATAACCAGCTTGTTATAAAGGTTGATGAAAAAGCTGATGATGGCTATACCAAGCAGAATAAGTAATATGATTGCAACCGTCTGATTCATTATTGTGTAAGTATATAAATAATTATTAAAAGGATAATGGAACAGGTAAACATAAATGACCTCAGCAATGGCTGATATTTATTCCAAACTGTGATTCCTGATGATGAAGTAATTCCGAAGACTTTATGATACTCGTCTTTTCTGATGAAAGGAACTCCATTTTTAGAATCTGCATAGCCAACCAGCAGCATCTTCTGACCCTCTTTTAAAAGGGTTTCTGTGTATCTTTTACCACTGTGGCTGCTGCTATTGGTTTCTTCTAACAAAACCAGCTCTATTCCATCGGGCTCTACTTCGATCGTTCCGGTATCATCTGTAACCTGAAAGATATTGCATTGTGTTTCCTTATGAATGGTTCTATAACTTTCTTTACCGTCAGAATCTCTATCGATATCCTCGATGGTGTAATAGTATCCGATACAGGTTTCATTTTTTACTGGTGAGAATAAAGGATTCTTCATAATCAATTTCCCTTCAATTTCTGCCAGACCTTTTGCCACTGAATGTATCTTCGAGGTAGGAAGTGACGACTGGAGGCGTAAAAACCGTTTGGCAGCCGTGGGTCTCATCAGAGTAATAAAGATCAGTACAACAATCACCAGAGGTATAATAATGATGGCTTTTTTTGCATAAGCATCATAATTATTGGCTATTTCAAAAGCATATTCATGCAGCGGCATCTTATCTTTAAAAATAATCCACAGAATAAAATAAATAAAGCACGTGGCTATTATTCCTAAAATGATATATGCGATGTACGGTCTTCCCTTTTTTACTCCCATCTATTTTGTTCGTAACCTGAATAAAAATATCTGAATGCTATTCCAGTATTTCTTTTTTTTAAATGACTTTAAATTCTTCTTTTCCCTGTGGTATATGAAACATCAGATCTTCACTGGTTCATTTTTCATCCCATAAAAATTTGGGTGGCCTGCTTTATTATTGGTTTAGTTCATATATTTATACCAGGGAGAAGCCGGAGGTGTCGGATATTTTAATCCAAAAACAGCATTATTACGATAGGCATCTTTCGTCACGGAAATGTATTTATTTCTTATTTTACCATCATCTTCAACAGAGATACTGAGTATAGAATAATTTTTTCCATCATCCCAGAAGAAAGAAGTTGGATAGGTAAAAGAGTTTTTTTCATTTTGATTCCATGAAACTTTTTCCGGAGAAAGTTTTTTCAGCTTTTCAAAAATGGGTTTTACAAGTTGGGCATCCACAGTTGCTTTATCGGTAATAGAAGCTGTAGGCTTTCCATGTTTTTTTACAATTTTTTCGGCAAATTCCAGAGAGTATTTTTCGGCAGCATTGGTATCAACAGCTCCCACTTTTCCTTTGTATACGGTAATTCTTGTGCCCATTGTATTGTCTAATGGTATATTTGCATAGGATACTCCTTTGTTTTCATCAGCGTAATACTGAATGATATCTGCTTTTGCTGCATCTTTCATAAATACATCTTTGTTTTCAAAATCATACTTTTTCGCATCATCACCTAATGAAACTGATGACAGGTCAAATGATTTATTTCCACAACAGATATTGATCAATACTACAAAAATCAATATCAGAACTCTTGCTTTTTTCATAATGCTTTATATTTTGATGATTACTATAATCCGTTAATTTTGGTTATTAGCCGTTTTTTAAAATATTTTTCATGATTTCAAATATATGAATACTATACAGGAAATATTAATGAAAATAAGCAATAATGCCAGCTTGAAAGACCAGTTTATTCTTTTTTTCATAGGATATGATGTGGTATAGGTAGAAATCAGGGATGCAAAAAATGCAGCAAATCCTGTAAAAATGCAACCTGCTGCAAACATTATCCAATCCAGTTGGATAGCATTTGTATTTTCTGCTCCTGCTTTATCTGTTATCTTTAGTTTCTGTCCCAGAGATGGTGGATTGTCACTGGTAATATCTATGGTTTTTATTACTTTTTCACCATTGCCATCTGTATATTCTACTTTAGGAAAAAAAATTGCTTTGTCTCTATAGGTAGAATTTGAAAAGTTTTTAAACTTTGTTATTTCTTTTTTATATCCCACCACTGTCGCTTCATATTGTGGTTCATCAAAAGTTCTATATGCCTTTTCCCAGAAAAAGGTATATGATAGTACGAAAGCCATTGCATTCACGGAAATCATTATAGTTGAAATGATAAAAAGAAGGAAGGCTTTCTCCAGAAGGCCTCCTTTTTTTCCCGAATGATCTCTGTTACTGGCAAATTTCAAAAAGATTTTATATCCTTTGTACAGAGAAAATATGACAATAATTGCCACAAAATATCCTAAAAAAGTCATTTTTAAATGATTAAATAATACTGAATCCTTTTTCTTTTGTTCTCATATGAAGTTTGACTTCTAATTCTATATTGCTTTGTTTTTCTATATCCGGACTTTTGAATTGCAATGGTTGTGAGCCATCTTTTCTCATCAGTCTTACTAATTTTCCATATCCGATTATTTCAAGTTTCAGATCAGTTTCATTAAGTTCTTCGACTTCTAAGTTCTGAGAAAATAATTGCCCCGCGCTCTCCAAAAAGCTTTTTTTTCTTTCTTCTGTGTAATACAAAGCCTGTTCCTGCAATTTCATTTTGTCTTGTGACATTTCCAGATATTTCCCTGCGTTATGGCTTTGCAATACAGTTCTGATCTGTTTATAATATTGTAGGACATCTCTGAAAAGGTCTTCTTTTTTGATGTCTTTCAAGTCTACTGAATTTTGCCATCCGTCCAGTACAAAAGGAAGTTCAATTTCTATTTCACTTGTGATTTCAAAATGAGGATATTTTACATTTTCACTCAGTCCATCCCATGGTGATTCTATTTTCGGATGAAAAGCATACCGTGAGGCTTTCCAGTTATCAAGTTCTGCACAGAAAAAATCTATAGACATTGTATCATCTTCATCCAAAATATTTTTTCCTGAACGGGGATACATTCTCCCGGTCACTTTATACTTCCCGCTCTGAAGCAATGCCTGATTGATCATTGTATCACCTCCGAAGCCTCCTTCTTTTGTCTCATCTCCGTACCAGTCTGTCACAGGAACATCGTTTACATATATGGTTCCAGAACAGTACATTCTCGGATATACAGAATATAGTGGTTTTTTAAAATTATGCATAGATCAATTTAAGTTAAATATTTTTTTTCCAAATAGAAGGTTTCTTCTTTTATTGCTTTTTCTTCTACTTTAAAATTACTTTTCCACCAGCCTACTTCTCCTTCTATTTCTACCGACAGTACTACTCCCGAGAATTTCAGGATGGGCTGTATGAATAATCCTTTAGCATCGGAATCCAGTACAATATCACCTCCAAAGTAAGAATCTGCCTTTGCAGCAGCTTTAAATGTCATAATAGGTTTCGATTTTGTTCCTTTTACTTTTCCGATTTCAACACTGACACTGAGTTCTATGGTAGCTCCCATTTTTCCCCCTATGGTTGTTTTTCCCTGCATATTGATCCCGTTGATACTATCAATTTTCAAGGCATCAACAGTGATTTCCAGTTCTCCATAAAATGTTGCTGTAAAAGTTACGGAGGCCCCTAATTTTTCTAATCCTCCCCGAAATTTATTAATAATTCTTGCAGCAGCCGGGTTTCCGGTAGCTCCATACGAGGCCGCAGCAATGGCAGCTCCCAATATATCAATAATTACTTCGGCTCCGATTAAAGGTTTAAAACCAAATCCCACTTCACCAATTACGCTGAGTGTATTGTTTTCGTTCACCCTTTCCAGGTACCATTTTCCTACAACTGTAAATTTCGGATATCTGATATTAAAACCTACAGGTATTGCAGTTTCCTTCGCTGCACTCTGTGCATAGTTAATTGCATTTTGTACAATATTCACAGATGTTGCAATCATTTTTGCTACCAGCTCAATTTTATCTGCAAATTCATTGGTGAAACTTCTCTTTTCTCTCCCGGCGTCCCATTCAGCAGATAAACCTACCCCTATTGAGATCGGGACTTTACCTGTTTCATTCATTCTCCATCTGTTATACCCCGCCTGCCTGGATTTTTCCTGATGTTTTGCGTAGATATTTCCCGCTGGCATATTGGCTGCCTTATAATTAGATACATTCACCAAAAACTCAAGAGCGAGTTCCCATTTAATGTCCGGATAGGCTTTTATCAGTACAGTAGTTGTTTTTTCATTGCTAAAATATCTGCAGCTATGAACATGCAAATGAAACTGATTCGGATTGGTAGCTGAAGGCCAGATGTATTCTATTGGAAAAGCATTCACTCTGGACAGGTTTGAGTATACTCCATAATTGAAAGAAGGTGTAGTAAATGTTTTTACGGTGTCTCCTTTATCTATTGCCTGTCCTACGTCTACCAGCAGAGCTTGTTTTTTATGTTTTCCTTTACTATCTCTGAAGCATTCATTGGTTTGAAAGCCTGTAATATCAATGATCAGATTCTTTTTTGTAGATATGCTAGGTGCTGTTACTTCATAATTTATAGTCTGTGCATCATGGGCATTGAATACGAATGAGATGTCTACTCTACGGTTGTTTTCGTAGTCTTTCTCATTTTTGTATTTGATATGGTCTCTGCCCATTTTATCATCTGTAGGATCTACTTCTCCTTTTCCTACCGAGATTATTCTTCTGGGATCTAATCCTCCATCGGCAAAGAATTTTTTGACAACATCTGATCTTCTCTGAGAAAGTCCTTTGTTGTAGTTTTCTTTCCCTATCACACAGGCATAGCCACTGAGATTCATTGTAGAATCTTTGTGTTCAAGAAGGAATTTGAGTACGTTATTCAGAATGGCTACTCCGTCTTTATCAATTACTGTGGAATCGAATTTATAAAAGATCGTTCTCTGAATATGTTCCTGTAATGCTGCGGATTTTATCTGGGTGACACCCTCTCCGTTTTTAAAGACTGTAACTGTTGTATTGCTGGCTTTTCCGTCCTTTGTTTCATTTTCAGTGATCTTGATGAGTTCAAATTTACAGGGTTCCTGCCTTACGGAGTTTACATCCGGCATATATACTTTCGTCGGAGTCTGGTTTTGGGCTCCGTTGGTATTGGTAGTAACTATTTTATTTTTTACGTTCAGATAGATCGCATGCAGGTCATCACCCCGATTATCTTTAATATATTGTTTTGATGCAATATCTTTTACTTTAACATAAAACTCCTCTACATTCTGAATGTTGTCCACATACGCCATCCAGGCAAAGGTATTTTCTATTTTCAGATTTACTTCACCGTCTATTACGTCTACATTATTATATACATGTACCAGTTTATCTTTTTTCGCTGTCTGCTGGTTCCAGAGTTCAATGATAAGAGCGTTTCCATTGAGACCTTCTGTCATCAGGTTCAGGTGAACAATATGTCCGTAGGAAATATATTCAGATTTTTTATTGTTTTTAATGCTTTTGCTGTTCTTTTGTGTAGACCATTTGCTGCTTACAATTTTCGGATCACACCAGCCTTTTACATATAAGCCTGTATTATTTTTAGTATCTCTTACTCCGGAAAGACTGGCTTCTATATAAAACTGATAGCTTCCGCAGTACTGTTTGTCTATTAAAAACTTATAGCCGCCGGCAGAAGGCATCTGATTGATGATAATCTTTCTGCTGCTATTCTGCCTCATCCAGATAAGGGGCTTCTTTTTGTCTGCATCTGTGGTATCCGGCAGCCATTCATCAATACCGAACCGTACCCACTGATCAGGTTTTATGGTTACCCTTTGTCCTAAGACAGACATTTTCGGATAATAAAGTCCGCTTACAATTTTTATTTTTTTTACGCCTTTTGCCATTTTTTTATCATTTAGATTGCCGCATCCTGCCCTCCTCCTGAAGGCTGCTCATTATACATTTCCTCAGAATCTACCATCGGATTGATCTGCTGTTGAATATCTTTGTCGGCATTTTTAAAGTTCTGCTGGCTGGCTTCTGCTCTCTGTCCATGGTCTATAATCTCAATACAAGGTGTCCCGGCAACGGCACATACTGCTTTACTGTCTTCTATAATGATATACCCACCATTACTGAGCTGTACTTTCTCATAAAACTTCTGCCATTCTGTAACCATGATCTTGCAGGGCGGAGGCGGTCCTCCCATTTTGGTACAGTTCCCGAATGTATTTTTTTCAAATGTGGCTCCTCCTATTTCTTTCGTGGTAACGATGAGTTTTTTAGAAGCGCTTTTATCATTGGCATATTCTTTTTGATGTGTAAGTACTTTCAGCTTGTCCGGAATCTGCCCAAATTGGCATTTGCACATGGCGCCCTGTACTACAATATGTTTTTCTGCCATATTAATTTTATCTTTAGTGAAATGGTAATTTAGTTTTCATCAATTCCTGACACTGATACTGAAATCTTTTTCTCTTCCTGCAGCATAATACTGCACTCCAGATAAAGGGATTTCGGCAATGAGGTTTTTTCTTTCATATAGCCTATTATTCTGAAATTTCCCTCTTCGTTCATCACAGGCTCATCTTCTATAATCAATGAAAAAGGTGATTTTCTTATAAAATCGTCAATATCTCTTTCTTCATGTAATTTTCCCGATCCTTCTACTGTAATCAGACCTGTTTCTCCTTTTAACGGATCTGCCTCCAGTGTAATTTTGTATCTGGGTTCAACAGCATTGTCCACTACCGGAAAGATTGTTGTCATTTCTGTTATATAGTCCTTTCCAAAACTTTGGTAAATCCCAAAGAATAAAGTCCTGATGAAATAATCATTTTTAAGATACAGATCAATAGCTTCAGGCTCGCTGATCATCTTTTCAATCCTCCTGCAGTATTCGTCTACAGTTTCTCCATCAAATTCTTTATACAATTCTTCTTTAATTCCGGGCCATCTTTTGAGAAATACCTCAGCATTTTCAACGGCTTCAAATTTCCCGTTTTCATCTGTGCAGATCTGTAAAGGATATAAAACCTTTGAGGTCCTGTAAGCCAGCAAATCTGCAATTTCATTGACTTCCTCTTCATTAAGATAAAGGTTTGATGTACGGTCTATTTCAAAAAAATGATTCCCTTTTTCGGTTTTCAGCCAGCGTACTGATGTTTCATATTTGAGTTCGCTCTTATCTTCTCCTTTTTGAATGGTAATGACAACACTGTACCTCCGTACTGAGTTTTCAGGCTGAAAAACGAGTCTGTTTCCTTTTCCGAATTCTACCAATCTGCTTTTATCAGTAACAGCCGTTCGTGGAATAAATATTTCTTTTTGTACGGTCAGCTCTATCAGAATCATGTCTTTTACAGTGCATAGGTTATTATGAAATAACTTTAAAGCATCTGTACTCAGATTGTAAAGTGCTGCAATACTTTTTAAGGTTTCATCTTTCTGAACGCTATGTTTATTATATTTCTGCATAGATTTTAATGAATAACTCTTCTTCTATCTGACCTTGGATCCATTCCAATGCCTTCTCTTCTTGCAGACCAGTGCAGATATTTTTTGCGAAGATCTCTTAAATCATCCTGTTCTTTCACTTCTTTCTGATAGGCAGTATATTTTTCTTCCGGAATCGTTTCTCCTCCATAGGTATCGCGCAGTTCTTTGAATCCTTTAAATGTATAGGGTTTATTATCTCCCATTACATAGGTTCTGAGACGGTCTTTTACTCTTATTAGCAATGCATCGGATGAGATGGAATAGGTCTCATTAATCATCTTTTTGTCAGTAATGGGCAAAGTTTTCTCTATGCCATATTCAGCCATAAAATGTAAAGGAATGTAGCTGAATGTTTTCAGCAGGTATCGTGTTCCTCTTAATGATAAATAGAAACCGGGAGTAATGGTAAGCTGATCTTTCTCATACCAGCCTTCTGTTACCAGCTGTGTTTTTAACGCTTCCAGTTTACTGCTGGTTGTCCATGATGTTTCAACCTCTTCCCAGGTTTCCTGCCCGTTTTCATATGCTCCTCCTACGTCACAATGCACTCCGGGGAATGTTTTCTCTGTTCCGATATGCACTCTTGTAAGGTCAAAATTTTCCCTGTGTTCGTTTTCAGCAATGAAATGAATAATAGTCTGAGCTTTTCCTATATCATTAAGGCTTAGCTCCTCTACGTCGTTGGCAAAGTTCGGTACAGGTGACAAATATTTTGAATAGGAAGAAACGGTATCATAGATCCCGAGAAATCTGATTTTTAAAACGTCTACTTTAATTCCTGCTTCTTCCAGTTTGAGCCCAAGATGTCCCCATTTAGGAAGTTCTGCTCCTTCAACATTTTTACCATCATCATCGGAGTATGAAGTAACGGTCATTCCATCATTCGAAACGGTATATGATTTCGCTTTATATTTTGCCTTTCCTATTTCATATACAAAATTGCGGGCAGCGGCTGCTCCGCGGCTGAAACCAAATACATCAAAAGTAATGACAGCTATTTTATCGGCTTTCTTTTCACTTTTTATGGTTTTTACTTTTTTTACAATTTCTTCGCAACCTTTTCTTACTTTACCTCTGATCCCCGTTTCGCCTGTTCCGAAAGCATATCCCAGGGTGGCATCTCCTTTGGAATCTTCGGTACCAATACCTTCTATATAAATTCCAAAATTTTTATCATAGTTATCCCACATACGGGCCACATTACTCCAGTCGTTATTGTAACTGTTATTGTCTGAAGATTTACCTCCATATTTTTTATGGACCTCTGTTTTCCCTCTACGTTCTATAGTATTGGTTTTGTTATTTAACGTCCCGTCAAAAAATATCCCAATTGTAATGTCTAACACTTCCTCTTTGGATACGGACGGTGTATAACTTCCAAACTGATTGTTGTGCATCGTTCTTATTTTTTATGGATTGAAGGGAATATATTATTCTATCTTACGGGATACTCTGATTTTTGCTTTATTGATGGAAAGACTTTGTTTTTCAGCCACCAGAGAAAGCAACACCTGAGTATTGTCCTGATTTACTTTAATGGTAAAATCAATTTGTTTATCTTTACCCAACTTTTGAAATAATTCAAAAATTTCTTTTTCATCAAAAGAATCTACCCATACAGCATATTTATTCTTGTTCTTATCTCTCCAGTAAAAGCCACAAAACCTGGGAATGGCTCTGCTTTTATAAGTATTATCTTTTAAACTCTGATCAAAAATATTTTCCTGTTCACCATTATAACTGGTAAATCCAAAGTCTATCCATTCTGCTCCTTCCGGAAGGACCACAACTGGCTTCCAATTGTATTTTTCTCTGTAAACATTATAAATATCTGAGGGAGGATAGCCTTGTTTTTTGATTTTTTCCAGAACTTCCGGTTTGAATGTTTTGTAAGAAGGATCGTTCAGCATTCTGTCTGCAAATCCCTCTTTAAACATATATTGAGCATTATCATATGCTTTTTCTCTTGTAATAAGAGTATCATGAGCCTGAAAAGCTCCAACCTCTTTTTGATTCCCCGGTCCTTTTATCCATAAAACAACTCTTCCCTGCGGAGCCAGTCCTACAACAAAAGAATTGTATGTCATTTTCTTATGAGTATCCTGGTCTACAAATCCTTCTTCAAAAAGGGTTTTAATTTTCTCTTTGTTAAGGTCCCATTTTCCAGTAAAAAACTTATTTTCCACCAAAGAATACCATGTAAAATCCAATTGATGAGGTATTCCCATCTTTTCAGTCTCTACACTCATCGTTCCTCCTTCTTTACCCCATCCTGTATTCTGAGTTCCCCAGATTGCATCAAAAGTGTAGCTGAAATCGTTTGCCACAATCGCTCCTTTATAAATTTCCATCGGGTATTCCTGTGGTGCAGAGATGGTTCCCAGCCAACTGTATTTTTCTTCCATTTTTTTATTCTGACAATTCGTTAATGAGAAACAACATATAATAAGAAGGGCCAGTATTTTACATTTATTTATGACCATGTGACATAATCTTCTTGTTACTTGCTAAAATCAGATTTTCCTTATGTGCTTCTACATTGATCTTCTTTGCTATTTTCTCCACCTTTTTTCCTACGCTCAGATGATAAGAGTCTTTGACTGTTATGCGTAGATTGGCTGCTGTTTTTATAATCGCCATATCAGAAAAGTTTTGATTTTTCAGCACTGTTGAATTCTACGATCTTTCCACTCTGCATAGTCATATTTTCCAGCTCACTGAACATAGAGATTTCACCTGCGATTTCATTGGACGTTTCAGATTGTCTCTTGAATTCTTTTTCTATCATTTCTGTTCTGGTATCAGACGTTTCTGTAATATCTCCTGATGCGGTAAGTTTCATATCCTTTCCAGCTATAGAAATAATGTTGTCATTGGCTGTACTGGTAATACTTGCTCCTGCTCCTATCGTAATTTCTTTTCCGGCAGTGATATTGATATTGTCTCCTGCATTTAATGTAAAATTCTTAGGTGCTTTCATGCTGATATTCCCCTGTCCGTCCATAAAGTAGGTATTACCGCTTGGATCAAGAATCGTTACGCTTCCTTCTTCATCATTCATTAGAATTCTGATTCCGCTTCTGGTCTGTATAGATTTCAGGTGATTGTTAACTCCCCCTCCTAAAGCGATTCCACCATGAAACATTCCTCCCATTACGAAAGGTCTATCCGGATGGCTGTGTACAAAATTGACCATCACCTGATCTCCGACTTCGGGAATAGCTATATATCCTCTGTTTTGGGTAACCTGGTCTGTTCCTCCCGCGTCAGGGCTCATCATTCGAATGAAATGAGTTGTATCATTGGTTTGCCAGTCGAATCTCACCTGTACTCTCCCCTGTCCTTCCGGATCAGTATTGGAGATTACTGTGGCTGTTTGTGGTTCTGCCTTTGGAATGGTATATCCAGGCTTTGGTAAAAATCCTGTATCTGCCGCTATTCCTACAAAAATACCATTATAATGTCCTCTTGTATCAATCTCATGTTCTACTTCTGTAATCATAATTTTTGTAAAATAAGAAGTTTCATTAGAATCAGGTTTACGCATTTGCACATCCACTACACAGCCGGGATGCAAAAAAGGAACTGTTGTATTTCCTGAGATAGAAAAAACATTTACAGCTTCACTTCCTGATGCACTTTTTTGTGAATATTCCACATCAAGATGAGTAGTAGCTTTAATAGGTGCAACTTGTAAAGCGGGTGTCTTATAGATAGAATCATTGTGACTATAAGCCGTATTTGCCAAATCGCTCACATGTTTTATAGGGGTAGAACCTGAAGTCAGCCTTTCATCTTTATTGCTGTTATACCCATAAAACTGCGGTCTGGTATGAACTGCTTTTAATTCAACTTTAATATTATGAGCGCTACTTCCATAGGTGAGAGTGATGGGTTTGTTCTGAGGCGGAAGTTTTCCAAAATGCAATACTTCACCGTCATAATAGAATTGCTCACCATAAGCTTCAGCCATTCTTGCCAGATAATTGTAGTGGGTTTCATCATACTGGCTGCTGTAAATAATCTGTGAAAAATTATTGGCATCTACCCTGATATCAAAACGGCTTTTATCCACTCCCTGCTTGATCACCTCTTCTGCAATCATTCCTATATTGACAGCCTGTGTACCTCCAAAACTCTGGATATGCGGTGCCCCGTCCAGAAGAATGGTCGGACTATACCCTGTAAGTACAATATTACCAAGACTCATCTGCTCCTGACTGAATCCTACTCCTGTAATAACTCCTACAAAGGTTCTTTCAGGACTGTTATCTATATCTTTATAGGAAATAACTACTGTAAGCCTTTTCCCAAGAAATTTATTGGCATCTTCCAATGAATGGGTCTGTCTGTCACCAAGCGTATCGTGAGCCAGGGTGAGTGTAAATTCGTGATGATACCGGGTACTTTGTTTAAGCTTAAAATGTTTGTAGTATTTGATAATCTTCCCTTCTATGACCAGGGAAAGTTTTACCAGGCGGTTGATTCCTGTATGGTGATTTTGAGATACACCATCTGCATTCTGCGTGGGGCGGAAAGACGCTGCTCTTGATGTTTCAGGATTATTTGACATATTTTGTGGTGAGTTGTTTATTTTTAGATTATTCAATCAAGCGGGATTTTTTTAATTAAACAAAAAAACTTACGCCCAGATTTCCTAAAAGGGGTAAAAAAGACCGTCTTATAGAGACAGCCTTTTTTATATCTTTCTATGAAGATTTAGCTTAAAGGCCAAAGTCCATCATAAGATGAATTTCCGTAAGTGATACTTTCAGCACTAATGATAAAGCTGATAAGCATACTGTTACTGTCCAGAGCATCAAAATCCACTTCATGCTGGATTACATATCCGTTTTCCCATTTCAAAGAAATGAGTGTTCCTTCTTCATGAGATTTATTAAAAGTAATTTCTCCGCTAGTTGGTTTATATTTGCTGTTAAGTAAACTTTCCAGAATATCAGATTTCTCTGTAGCTTCAATTGTTACTTTAATAAGCGCATTGGATGGATCTGACGCCACACGTCCTGAAACGTCTGTAGATCTTGATACACTGTAATTCATTTTCAACAGCTTTTGAGCTTCACCTCCATTGAATTTTAAGATTCCTCTTGAATTTCCTGCCATATTCTTAAATTTTAATCTTTAATGATTACTTCCGTATATAAGGATTGTATAACAAAGATAGAGTTCATGTTCTAATTGAAAAAGTTTTTAGGCAACAGTTTCAGAAATTGTAGTAGTTCTACGACAATTTGAGATTTTCAAATTAGTTTTGATTATTTTCCTGCCTGAAAAACAGCATCATAGAGCTATATGGAAATACCAGAGATTTACTGAAAACCTCTGGTATTTATCTTTTAGACCAATAAATTTAATAATGTTTATAAAAATAGGCACCGATCATAATGACAAGGTTGATGGCAACCAAGCTCATTAAAATGGTTCCATACTTCCTCTTTCTATCAATAAAACTTACCCCTAGAATAAAAAGAAAGAGCAGCAAGGTATATACTGCCGGATACATATGAAATGCCTCAGAGAACTTTCCTTCAAAAACAAGGACTATAGCTCTCTGTGCTCCGCATCCAAGACATTCCACACCCAGAAATTTTTTACTGGGACAGGTAAGCATGAAGTCTTCAATATTCATCTTTACGGGTTTAAGCTACTCACTAGTTATGACGAAATTTTCGCTCTGGTATACTGATGTGGAAAAAAACACTCTTCTTTCATCTCAAAAGCGCCCTGTACGGCAATGTATGGGTTTCTTAAAATTTCCCTTGCTACGAAAATAAGGTCAGCATCTCCTTTCTGAAGAATTTCTTCAGCTTGCTCTACTTTGGTAATTAACCCCACAGCTCCCGTTTTTACAGCAGCTTCGTTTCTTATTTGGGAAGAGAAAGGAACCTGATATCCATCAAAAACAGAAATTTTTGCTCCATGAATATTTCCTCCGCTTGATACATCAACCAGATCAACGGAATGTCCTTTTAGAATCTTAGCTAACTCTACACTATTATCAATGCCCCATCCGTTTTCAGCATATTCTGTTCCTGAAATTCGTACAAAAAGGGCAGTATTTTCATTAAGTTCCTCATTCACTGCATCTACAATTTCCAGCAGAAACCGGATTCTGTTTTCAAAACTTCCGCCATATTCATCTGTTCTGATATTGGAAAGTGGTGATAGAAACTGATGAATAAGATATCCATGCGCGCCATGAAGTTCAATGATATCAAAACCTGCACTTACAGCTCTTCTTGCTGCTTTTTTAAATTCCTGAATCAGTTCTTTTATCTCGTCTGTATTTAGAACATGAGGAATTCTTTCTGACGGATGGTAAGGAATAGGGCTTGGAGCAACTGTTTCCCAACCTTCTTCAACAGAAATTTGAAGATTATTCCATGTAGAGCCTTTTCTTCCTGCATGAGCCAGCTGAATTCCTATCTTACTTTCTGAATTCTTATGAACAAATTCAACAATCCGCTGCAGTTTTTCAGCCTGTTCCTCATTCCAGATTCCCATACAGTGATTGGTAATCCTTCCTCTTGGTTCTATTCCTGTGGCCTCAACCATCAGTAATCCGGTTCCTCCCTGCGATCTGCTTCCGTAATGAACGAAATGAAAATCATTGGCTATTCCGTTTTCACAGGAATACATACACATAGGAGACATTACCCATCTGTTTTTCAACTCTACGTTTCTGAATTTTATTGGTGTATATAACATTTTATCTTTTTAAAAATTGAACTTCATCTTAGGAAGAATAAATATTGCCCACTTCATTAAAAAGAAGTACTTTTACCCCCCTTTTTTAGTCTACAATATATGAAAAAAGACATACAGATCAGTTACGAATATTTTAAGAATAGCGGTGAACTGAATGATATAGAAAAAAAACTATTTGAAAGAGCCAAGGAAGCGCGTGCAAATGCCTATGCTCCCTACTCTCAGTTTTTTGTAGGATGCTCCGTACTATTGGAAAATGGAGAAATCTATTCCGGAAACAACCAGGAGAATGCCGCTTTTCCCTCGGGGCTTTGTGCTGAAAGAACTGCCTTGTTTTGGATAGCAGCCAACTTTCCTGATGTGAAAGTAAAGAAGATCTTCGTAGTGGGTGGTCCGAAAGAGTTCCATGAGAAGAATCCACCGATTCCTCCCTGTGGAGCCTGCCGGCAGAGCTTAATAGAATATGAAACAAAGCAGGATGAGAACATTGATCTTTATTTTTCAAGCATGAATGAAGAAGTTGTAAAAGTGCACGCGGTGAAAGATCTGCTGCCTTTTTACTTTGATTCAACGTTTCTGTAAGGTATAAAACGTACATAAGCTGTAATCTCCAGCTTTTACCGTGATATAAAGTCTTATGGGATTTTATAAATGATAATTAGTTTAAAACCTGTAGTTTCTGCAGGTTTTATTTTTTTTATTTCTCTTATCTAAAAATATAAAACGCTCTGTACCTATTTTTTTAAAATCTATAGAATAAACATAAATAAGGCTGCCTCTATCACTGAAACAGCCTTATTTTTTTTACTAATCTACTGATTCTACATCATCTTCATCCTCGTCTTCGTCTTCATATTGCTCAAGGTAGTAAGTAAAACTAAAGTCTTCTACTTCTTCTTCAGCGTCTTCCAGTGTAGTCAGCAGATCTTCAAAAATCTCCAGCTGATCTACAGTCATGTTTACGAATTCAAGGTGGAGAGGCATTTCGAGTTCTCCGGTAATGGTATCCGAAAGCGCATCAAGATTATCTCCAAAATAGTCAGGAAGCTGAATTTTTTCCTTTAATTGGGTGTAAAAATCTTCATAATCACCTATGTCTGTAAAATCTATATATACTGTCTTCATATTGAACTAAATTTCCAATTTTTATTGATTAAAAAAGTTTTGCATTTTTTGCAGAAGTCCGTTTCCACATTAGTTGGATTTTTACCTTCTGCATTTCTCATAAAACACGTTTTTTCAGGGCAATGCCTCAACCCTTGTGTATGTCCCAGCTCATGAATGGCTACTTTATAGAACTGTTCATCTGAATTTTCTTTGCTCAGTCTAAAGTTTGAAGCCACACAGGCTTTTCCAGGTGTATATCCCAGTCCCATAATTCCAAAGTCTTTTATTTTACCTCTGGCTGCACTTATATCTTTAGAAGTTAAGCCAATTGTTACAAAACCTTCTTTAGTTTTATGGCTTAAAAACTTAATAATTGAATCTGCCCGATAACGGTTTCTTTCTTTATAATAAGTATTTTCCGGAAAATCTATCACTTCAAGAACCTTTACATTAGGATATACTTTTTTTATTCCGTTCGCTATCTTTATCACCTTCTCAGGTTTTAGGTCTTTAAATGGTTGTATAAGGATAGTTACAGCCGGCTTTTTTTCATGTTTTTTTACAGTATTTTTCTTTTCTGAGCAAGAGAAGACCAGAAATAATACCAACACATAAAGAAGGCTGTGATTTTTCAAAATTAAAATTTACAATAATTTAAATACAAACTAAATTTGTCATGGCTTCGCCACTATCGCTTGTTGCAATGACAGTTTATATTTTTCACCATTTACTGTTTTTCAAAACTCTTATAATGGTTTTTGGTAAGGTACACGTCTCCATCGCTGGTATAGATGATTCGGTCTGCATTTCTTCCTCCGCAGTGATAATTGACATCTGCTTCAAAATATTTCCCGCCATCCGGCAGTCTTCCTTCCCTGTTGCCAAATTTATCTCCACCAATAGCTTTTCCGGGAATGGCATCGCAAAGATTTCCTTTTGAAGGATTCCATCCCTGACGTCTGGCTTCATTTTTTGTAATATAATAATCCGGCAACCTGTGATTCTGTTTTATATAACTGATCACCGTTTTTTCTTCTGTCAGTTTTTCAATAGAATTCTGTGGAGCTGAGTTTCCGGTATCATACTGCTCTGCTGTTGAGGTACTGCTATAATTTACAACTTCTGACTTTGCAGAGTTTGACTGATCTTTTTTGTCTGTAATAAAGTTTTTATAGATATACATCACAGACATCCCGAAAAGAAGCCCCAGACATATAAAAAATACAGATCTTATTTTACCGTTCATAATAGTGTTATATTAATTTTACAATGCAGCAATGAAAGTACAAAACATTCGTAAACTGTTATATTCATATTAATTATTCACTTCTCCATTCTTCAGGAATATCACAGATAGGAATAGGGTCCATTTTATGTTTTGCAGCCTTATGCATTCTGTCAAAGATCAGGAAAACTTCTTTATCTCTTCCTTCGTAATCTTCAGCAGTTTTGGTTCCATATTCTTTCTGAATTTTTTCCAGTTCCGGATAGGTAGCACCAATCTGTTGTTCATCTGTTCGGTCCACATCCCAAAGTCCGTCCGTAGGGATTGCTTCCTGAATACTTTTTATAAGGTTCAAACTTTTTGCCAGGGCATAAACTTCTGTTTTGTAAAGATCAGCAATTGGAGAAACATCTACTCCGCCATCACCGTATTTGGTATAAAATCCAATACCGAAATCTTCCACTTTATTTCCTGTTCCACATACCAAAAGTCCATTTAGCTGTCCATAATAATAAAGGGTAAGCATTCTCAGACGTGATCTGGTATTGGCAAAAGCCAGTTTTTCATTAGGATACAGATCATCCTTTACATCAAACGTTTTGTAAAGTTCTTCAAAAGCGGGAGTAAGATCAACAGACATTACTTCTACATTCGGGAATCTTGATTTCAAATCATCCATATGTTCCTTTGCGCGGTCTACCTGATCGGCTTTTTGACGGATTGGCATTTCGATCAGTAAAGTTTTCAGCCCGGTCATTGCTGCTAAAGTAGAAACCACACCGGAATCTACCCCACCAGAAACCCCTAATACATATCCGTTCACTCTGGCTTTTGTAGCATAATCTTTTAACCAGCTTACAATATGATCTATCACTTTTTGTGTCTGCATCATCTATATTTTTTAGTCTATTCCAAATTCTTTAGGGTATTTTACCATCCCTTTTTTATTTTTTAATCCGTCATTTACCATCTCTATAGCCATTCCATTTTCTTCGGGAATTTCAAACGGAAAAGAAATCCCAAAATTACTGGTTTTTTCGTAACCAAACCTAGGATAATATTTTTCATGTCCGATAAGGATGACTGATTGATATCATAATGCCCTAGCAATACGATGACCTTCACGAATAGGCAGTCCACCAATTCCCTGATTCTGAAATTCAGGTTTTACCGAAACAGGAGCTAATGCCAGAGATTCAAAGGATTCCTTATCATTTACAATTTTTATTTTTGTAAACAGGATATGCCCTGCAATGCTGCCGTTTTCATCTTCAGCAACCAAAGAGAGCTCCGGAATAAAAGCATCAGATTTTCTTAGCTTTTCAACAAGAAACTGTTCCTGATGATCACTATGTTCCATCTCTCTGAATGCCCCTTCTGTCAATTCAAAGACCTCTTTGTGGTCTTTTTCTTCTTCCTGTCTTATTGTTATCATTTACTTTGCATATTTTTCACGCTTCAGTTCATACCAGAAGCAGATTCCATCCGGTTCTTTAAATTCGCTTGTTTTTTCAAATCCTAACTTTCTTAAAATATGATTGGAAGCATCATGTTCAGAATGTGCATAAGCATAAATGGCATCTGCACCCAATTCTTTAAAACCATAATCAAGGGAGGCAATTCCTGATTCTACGGCATATCCTTTGCCCCAGGCTTCAGGTAAGAAGCGGTATGCCAGTTCCAAAACATTTTGATAGCCATTAACTTCTTTAGTTAATAATTTTAATCCGCTCCATCCCACTACCACTGCTGTCTCTTTTTCTACAACAGCCAGTCTTCCTACTCCATTTTCTTCGTACTGCTTCTGAATCATCCTGATGACTTTTTTTGACTCATTACTATCCGTCAATGGAGGAACTCCAATATATTTCATCACTTCAGGATCAGAATCCATCATAAACATACGCTCAAAATCAGCATCTTCCAGCTTTCTCAAAATAAGTCTTTTAGTTTCTATTTTCATAGGATTAGTTTTATTGTCTGGTAACAAAAATAGTAATATCGGTTTTTGTACCTTTTTTTACATCCGTTTCCTTCATTTTATTTCCGGTTACATTCAAAGTTTGCAAGCTTTGACTGCCAGAAACATCTATTTTCTGAAGCTTGTTATGTTCTACGTTCAGCTTTCTTAAATTTTTAAGTGAAGTAACATCAATTGTTTTTAATTGATTTAAAGATAATGTTAATTGCTCAATTTTTGGTGTCCCTTTCAGTGAAATCCCCTCCAAAAGGTTATTATCAAGATATAATGAGGTAAGGCTTTTCAGATTTTCGGCTTTGAATGAAGATATTGTGCATCCTGTACAGGAAAATAATTCCAGCTTGTCAAAATTATTCAGTGTAATTTCAGGAATAGCATTATCATCTATAATGACCATTTTTATATTCTTAAAAAAATGCAGATCATCAATGGATCTAATCCCTTTCTGAACCAAGAACAAGTTGAAAACCCTCTCTGCTTCCAGTATTTCGAGTGTTCCATTCTTGTTTTCGTCAAAGTTTTCCAGTACTGCTTTTTCAAAATTTTTGTCTTTAAATTCAAGTTTTTGTCCATGGAAAAAAGGAAGTCCCAAAATAAAGCTGAGGGCTGTAAATATTTTAATTTTCATCATGAATTGTTTATTTAATCCTTATTTTTGTAAACTTAAATTCCATGTAAAAATAATGAAGATTTTTAGATATATAGCGCTTTCTTCTATTTTAGCTGCCGGACTTAATTCCTGCAAAAAAGAGTCTCAAAACCAATGGAAAGTAGAGGTAAAAGATACTGCCGGAAAGATTGAGATGACAGATATTTCCAAAGAATTCTACAATACCGGTGTTCCGTTGGATCAGTTTAAGGCAAAGTTCCCGTGGTTTCAGGGAAGTGTTTCTGATGCCGATTTTGGAAAGAGAAGAACAGATGCCGAAGAGGTAAAAATCTACAAGGAAGCTATTGGGAAAATAGATCAGGCAAAACTTCAGAAGGAGCTTCAAAATTTATTTTCGCATATTAAGTATTATTTCCCACAATTCAAAAGCCCTAAAGTATACCTGTTTTCATCTGCATTGCAAATGGTTCAGGATCCTATCTTTTATGATCAGAAAGGAAATCTTCTGTTCATTGATATTACCGGCTTTATGGGAGATGGAAATACGCACTATAAAGGACTTGAGCAGTATTTTCAAAAATCCATGAACCCTCAGAACATTGTTCCAAAGGTATCACAACTTTTCGCTGAAAATATTGTTACAGAATCTTCAGATCATCAGAAATTTATTGACCAGATCATTCTGAATGGAAAAGTAATGATTCTTCAGGATGCTTTTCTTCCGGATGTCCCGGATTACCTGAAAATGAACTATACCAAGAAGCAGTATGAATGGGCAACCAGTAATGAAGCCAATATCTGGAACTATTTTGTGGAAAGCAATCTTATTTTCGGAGATGATCCGAGATTGGGTGAACGTTTTATCTCACCGGGTCCGTTCTCAAAATTTTATACTGAGATTGATAATGAATCTTCGCCACAAATCGGAATTTTTACAGGATGGCAGGTCTGTAAGTCCTATCTTAAGGAAAAACCTGAAACAAAACTTACTGATTTCCTGAAAATGGATGCTACAACCATTTTTAATCAGTCCGGTTATAAGCCGAAACTTAAATAATAGAAAATTTTAGAATTTAGAAAAAATAGAAAAAATGAGAAAGACTCAGATTACGATAGATGTAGAGCTTGATGAAAACCATATCCCGGAAAGCATCACATGGAATGCTCAGGATGGAGGTATTGAAAAGGAGGAAACTAAAGCAACAATGATCTCAGTATGGGACGAAAAAACAATGGAAGCTTTAAGAATTGACCTTTGGACGAAAGAAATGCCTGTAGATCAAATGAAGATGTTTATCCACCAGATTTTAGTTTCTTTAGGAAATACTTACCAGAGAGCTACCGGAGAGGAGGATGTAGCACAGTGGCTGGAAGAAATTGCTGAGGAGTTTGCTGTAAAGTCTGCCATTAAGTAAAAATACACAATATACAACGAGCTGCAGGCAGTAAGCGGTAAGCTTTTTGTATTCAGCTATAGAGCAAATTTTAATAAAAACAATCAGCTTAAGCAATATATCCTATTGTTTAATGCTCAAAGCCTAAAGCAAAAAATTATGAATTTTAATACAAAAGTAATTCACGGAGGGCAGCATCATGAGTCTGCAACAGGTTCTGTAAATGTTCCTGTATTTTTAACTTCTACGTTTGCACAGAAAAGCCCGGGAGTACATTCCGGATATGAATATTCAAGAGCAGCCAACCCTACAAGACAGGCATTGGAAGATTCTTTAGCAAGTATTGAAAATGGAGCTAGAGGATTGGCTTTCGGTTCAGGTCTTGCAGCAATCGACTGTGTTTTGAAATTGTTAAACCCAGGTGATGAAGTAGTTGCAGTGGATGATCTTTATGGAGGCACCTATAGAATGTTTACCAGACTTTTTGAAAAATATCAGTTAAAGTTTACTTTCGTAAATTTTGATGATGTTTCTAAAATTGCAGATGTTATCACTGATAAAACAAAGCTTATCTGGGTAGAAACTCCTACCAATCCGTTGATGAAGCTGGTAGACATCAAAGCAGTTGTAGAAATTGCTAAAGGAAAAGATATTTTAGTAGCGGTAGATAACACTTTTGCTACTCCTTATATTCAAAGACCCATTGATTTGGGTGCTGATATTGTAATGCACTCTGCTACCAAATATCTTGGTGGGCACTCTGATGTTATTGCAGGAGCACTTATTGCTAAAGATGCTGAATTGGGAGAAAAACTTCACTTCATTCAGTTTGCCAGTGGTGGTATTTTAGGACCACACGATTCTTATCTTGTATTAAGAGGGATCAAAACACTAGCCTTAAGAATGCAGAGACATTCTGACAATGGTCTTGCGGTAGCAAAATATCTTGAGACTCACCCTGCTGTAGATAAGGTAATCTATCCAGGACTGGAATCTCATCCTCAATATGAGCTGGCAAAATCTCAGATGAGGGAGTCAGGAGGAATGGTTTCATTCACTTTCAAATCCGGAAAGAAAGAAGATGCAATCAAATTCCTAGAGAAGGTAAGGGTATTCACACTTGCTGAATCTTTAGGAGGGGTTGAATCTTTAGCTAATCACCCTGCATTAATGACTCACGCGTCTATTCCCGCTGAAAAACGTGCTGAACTGGGAATCACGGATGACCTGGTTCGTTTAAGCGTAGGTATTGAAGATGCTGAGGATCTTATAGCAGATCTGGAAAAAGCTTTTTCTTAATATACAATAAACTGAAATGAGAAGGATGAATCATCCTTCTCATTTTATTATCACCACCCAATATGAAAAACACAAGAAAAGCAGTTATCTCAGATTTACCTCAACTGGCAGAACTATTTGATCAATACAGAGTCTTTTATCATAAAGAATCTGATATTTCTGCAGCTAAAAATTTTCTAAGAGAAAGACTTGACAATAAAGACTCTGAAATTTTTGTATCAGAAGAAAACAGAATACTGACAGGTTTTGTACAATTATACCCCATATTCTCATCTACAAGAATGCAGCGCTACTGGCTGCTGAATGATCTATACGTTAATCCTAATCACAGAGGAAAAGGTTACTCAAAAAAACTTGTCGAGGAGTCTAAAGAATTATGCAGATTTTCAAAAGCCTGTGGAATTTTACTGGAAACAGGGAAAGGTAACGACATTGGAAATCAGTTATACCCATCCTGCGGATTTAAACTTTACGACTCTGTCAATTTCTACGAGTGGAACAATTCATAATATATATATATTGTATAATGTATTTATGATTACTGTTTATCTTGTACCTTGTAACTCGTATCTTAAGACCTCATATTACAAAACATTATTCACAACTTATACTATAAAAAAATGACAGATTTTCAAAAATATATTCAGAGATATTTAGACCTTATTCCTTCTGATAACTTGTTAGGAGAGTTAAAAAAATCAGCAGATAAAACCATAGGAATTTTTTCTAATCTTACAGAAGAACAATCTACATTTGCCTATGCGAAAGGAAAATGGACATTGAAAGGAGTACTGCTGCATCTATCAGATACGGAAAGAGTATTTCAGTATAGAATATTAGCTTTTGCCAGAGGAGATCAAAATAATCTTCCCGGTTTTGATGAAAATGAATATGCTGAAAAATCTTTTGCGGATAAAAGATCTTTAGAATCACTATTGGAAGAATACAAACTTGTAAGAAGATCGTCTCAAATCCTGCTGGAAACTCTTCAACCTTCTGCCTTACATAATACAGGTATGGCCAATGGCCACGAAATATCGGTAGAAACCATAGGAAAACTCATTGTAGGTCATAATTATCATCATCTTAATATCATTGAGGAAAGGTATTTATTGAAATTAGGATGGATGTAAAGTTTTGGCTAAAGCCAGAGGATTTTTTTCTTAGTTTTTAAATGGGCTAAAGCCCATTTCTGTTGAATTTGATAATGTATGGTATTATTATTAAGCATATAATATTTAACAGCTTATATCGATTTTAATAAATATGATATTACTATTTTAAGCATGAAAATTACATCCATATCAAAATGTAGTTTAAATTATATTAAATTTCACAAGCATACCATAATTACTTTAATCAATTAACACATTCACAATAAAAACATCAATAGGAACGGGCTTTAGCCCGTTTTTCATATAAGCAAACCCTCCATTGGCTTCAGCCCAAACATAATTTTAAAATATTATATTTGATAAAAACAACGCAAATGTCATTTATTAAAATTTATATCCATCTTGTTTTTTCAACAAGAAACCGAACTCCAATTCTTAACACCTTCGATGTAAGAATAAAGGTCTGGAAACATATTAAAGAATACGCTACAGAGAAAGGAATCTTTTTAGATATGATTAATGGATATTCGGATCATTGCCACTGTTTAATTTCTCTTGGAGCCAATCAGAATATTGAAAAAACTGTACAATTATTAAAAGGTGAATCTTCTTATTGAATTAATAAAAACCATCTCACAAAAGAAAAGTTTGCCTGGCAGGATGAGTATTTTGCAGTTTCAGTTTCTGAATCAATCGTAGACTCTGTAAGGAATTATATTAAAAATCAGGAAAAACATCATCAGAAAAAAAGTTATACCGATGAATATAAAGAGTTTATTGAAAAATATCATTTTAAAATATAAGTTTTAGCTAAAGCCGAAATTTCTTTTTTATTTTTTGTTGAATTGGATAAAACCGCAACATTCCTATTGAATAATATTCGCAATACCCATTAATAGGAATAGCCTAATGCTCATTTAAAAATAAATTCCCCTTCATTGGTTTTAGCCGAAACTTATAAAACCGATCATATTTATATCTTATTTTTTTGCCCAAATTTCACAGATTCTCTACCTTTATAGACTGGTTTGAATTCAGGTAAAATTATGGAAAACATTATCGAAATATTAAAGTCTGGCGGAACTATTCTTTACCCTACAGATACCATCTGGGGAATTGGCTGTGATGCTACTAATATAGAGGCGGTCAATAAAATTTTTGACATTAAGAAACGTGAAAAAAATAAATCTATGATCATCCTTGTAGAGTCAGAAAAAAGACTCCAGGATCTTGTGGATGTTCCGGAAATGGCTTGGGAAATCATTGATCTTAGTGAAAAACCTGTGACTATAGTTTATGAAAACCCTAGAGGCTTACCTAAAGAGCTTCTTGCGGAAGACGGGAGTATCGGTATTCGCCTTGTAAAGAATGATTTTTGCAAGAAACTGATTTCAAAACTGAATAAGCCATTGGTTTCTACTTCTGCCAACTTCAGTGGTGAGAAAAGCCCTTTGAAATTTTCTGATATTTCTGAAGAGATGATCAGTCTTGTGGATTATGCCGTGGAAGAAGATAGAGAAAAAGTATCTGAATATTCAGGTTCTTCGGTGATCAAAATATGGAGTGACAACAGGATAAAAGTTCTTAGAGAGTAAAAACCTTTACTGATCAGTTTATTTTTTAGAGTCTTGGCGGTAAGCATCGGCAGGATTTCTTTTTTTTAATTCTATCTTTGCAAACTCAACTCATAAAATATAGGCTATGAATCATCAAGAATTTGCTAAGCTATGGGTAGATGCCTGGAACTCTCATGATTTAGAGGATATCCTATCCCATTATTCTGAAGATATTGAGATTACAACTCCAATGATAGTCCTGGCTACCGGAGGTAAAGAAAGCTCTTTAAAAGGCAAAAAAGCAGTTCGTGAATACTGGAGAACGGCATTGGAAAAATTCCCGGATCTCCATTTCGATTTGATCCGTTCAACAGCGGGAGTAGATTCTGTAGCATTATTTTATAAGTAGATTATGGACAAGCATGCCGTAGAGGTCATGCTTTTTAATGAAGAAGGAAAAATTAGTAAAATGTATGCTCATTATGATTAATGAGATCCATTGGTAGAAATTGACACTATTATTAACGATGAAAATTAATCTTAACCAAAATAAGAATTTAAAACTTTTTAAAATTATTTCTGAAGCGGCAGAAAGAAACAACCAGTCTGTCTATATTGTGGGTGGATATGTTCGTGACCTTCTGATGAAAAGAAAGGCTTCTACGGATATAGACTTTGTAACGGAACAAAGCGGTATTGAGCTTGCCCAGAATGTTGCTCAGGATATTGATCCAAAATTAAAGGTTTCTGTTTTTAAAACCTACGGAACTGCGATGATCAAGTACAAAGAACTTGAACTGGAGTTTGTGGGTGCAAGAAAAGAAAGCTATACAGAAGACAGCAGAAAACCTGAAGTAGAAGGTGGAAGTCTGGAGGATGACCAAAAGAGAAGAGATTTTACCATCAACGCGATGGCTATTTCTTTAAATAAGGATAATTTTGGTGAACTTATCGATCCATTCAATGGGATTGACGACCTTGAAAAGGGAATTTTACGAACGCCTTTAGAGCCAGCTCAAACCTACTCTGATGATCCGTTAAGGATGATGAGAGCAGTACGTTTTGCTTCTACTTTAAATTTTACGGTAGAAGAGAATTCTTTGCGGGCAATACAACAGGAAGCTGAGAGAATCAAGATTGTTTCTATGGAAAGAATCATGGTGGAATTCAATAAAATCATGTTATCAGAAAAGCCTTCCGTAGGATTAAGCTTAATGGAGCAAACAGGCCTGCTAAAACTTATCATTCCTGAACTTATTGAACTGAAGGGTGTGGAAGAGGTGGAAGGTCAGACTCACAAAGATAATTTTTACCATACACTTGAGGTTGTGGATAATATTTCTGTGAATACGGACAACCTTTGGCTGCGCTGGTCGGCGTTGCTTCACGATATAGGAAAAGCTCCTACGAAAAAGTTTGTGGAAGGTACAGGCTGGACTTTTCATGGGCATGAATTTTTGGGTTCGAAAATGGTTAAAGCTTTGTTTCAGAGGCTGAAACTGCCTTTGGGAAGTGATATGAAGTATGTTCAGAAAATGGTAAAGCTTTCATCACGTCCTATCGCTTTGATTACAGACGATGCTTCAGATGCTGCATTAAGAAGGCTTTTATTTGATGCCGGTGAAAATCTTGAAGATCTTTTTACTTTATGTAAGGCTGATATCACCACTAAAAATTCTAAAAAGCAGGATAAATTCAAAAGAAATTTTGAATATGTAGCGGTAAAAATAAAAGAGGTAGAAGAAAAGGATCAGGTAAGAAACTTCCAACCGCCTATTACCGGTGAGGAAATCATGGAAATGTTTAACCTTAAACCAGGCCGTGAGATTGGAATTTTAAAAGAAAAGGTAAAAGAAGCTATTCTTGAAGGCGAGATTCCCAATGAAAAGGAAGAGGCTACCAAGTTTGTAATTGCTGAGGCTGAAAAGTTGGGATTAACACTATAATCTTATTGACAAATAAATAAAGAGCCCGGCGGGATGTTCCATCCCGCCGGGCTTTTTTGTATCTACTATTAAAACAAACCCGGGCGGTTTCTGAGAAACCGCCCGGACAAAAAATACAAATGATGAAAAAAAATAAAAAATTATATTTTCATATGCTGTATTTTATTATGGCCTATTATGGATTTACATAGGTTCCATTAGCTCCTATACCACCAGTATTTTCAATAACTTTGAGTACACCCCCTGTATTTGCAGAGTATACCGTCATTCCACTATTTGCTTTGAACTGCTTAACATCTGAAGCAAAGATTCTTCCGTCTACAACCGTAAATCCGTATAAAGTTAAATAAGGGCCACCATCTGTTGCAGTTAATAGCGGACTACTAGGAACAGCAGGAGTGCTTACACTTGTAGTATATACTTTATTTGCAGAACTGAAGTAGAATTTCCCGTTATCAATCTGAAGATTTGTAGCGTTTGGAATTCCCGTTAATGTAATAACTGGAGTCAGAACTCCTGTGCTTGAAACCTTATAGATATAAGAATCTGTTGTAGTTGAAGAAATCGTATACACATCAGAGTTATAGGAAACTGTTCTACCAATCTGACCATTTGGGATAGTAATCTCAGTCTTATTATCAGTAGCTGTATTAATATAAGTAATCTTATTTCCATACCCTGATGAAGCATTCTGTACAAAAACATTTCCACCTGCTTCTACAATTTTATCTGCAACTTCAGT
The DNA here is from genome assembly GCF_021869765.1 of Chryseobacterium sp. MEBOG06. Classification (NCBI taxonomy): domain Bacteria; kingdom Pseudomonadati; phylum Bacteroidota; class Flavobacteriia; order Flavobacteriales; family Weeksellaceae; genus Chryseobacterium; species Chryseobacterium sp. MEBOG06. The sequence goes on from NZ_CP084580.1 coordinate 3,936,658, forward strand.
AAAGTCGATTTTCTTTACAAATGACAGGTCAGAAATTTTATACTTCGTTACACTGTTAACATTGGTAGAGAAATTGGTATTAGCTACATAGATAAATCCATTCGCGAAGGTAATACCTCTTGGATTGTTGATCTGATCTGTGATTGTACCCAATTTCTTAAAAGTATAACGATCCACCACTACAATTTTATTAGAATTGTTCATCACAAGGTAAGCCCTATTTCCATTCAGACCTACCGCCTGAAGAACATCCCCCAATATTTCATTGTTGTTATTATAAGCATAGATATTATCTTGTTTCAGGCTTAAATCTCTTGTAAGGAACATTACATTAGCTCCATAGGAAGTATAATTTCCTTCATTAGAAATAAAATACCCATCCTGATACGTGATTGGCGAAATTTCAAAACTTTCATTGTCACTGCTACAAGAAATGTTAAACAATAGTACAAATGCAAATAGCACTGTTAAAATTCTGGTTATTCTCATAATATATTAATTTTAATTTTTAAAAATTTATTGCTGCATAAACGCTGTAATTTCTTTTAGGCAAAGGATAAAAAGAAACTGTTTTATAATAGGTATTTGTTACATTATTCACTTTAACTCCTAAAGTATATCTTTTGGAAACCGTCGCAGAAATGCCGGCGTTTAAAATAAAATAAGAATCAATTGCGGCTTTTCTATCTTCATCACCTGTTATATAAGTACCCCCATTCAATAGTCCCTGTGCAAAGAATTTAAGGAAGCTATACTCATAATCTACATTTGCCGTTCCTCTATGTATAGGAACGTAAGGCATCTGTTTATGGGTTTCCTTATCAATTGATCTCGTGTAATAATACCCGGCATTCAGCCCAATCTTATGATTCCCCAATTGTTTATTAAAAGACAATTGAGATTCCAATCCGTATGATTCGGATTTATTAACGTTGAAAGCCTGCCAATACCCAAGAGCTGTAGGCAGCCATACAATAAGATCGGTCACTCCCATATAATAAGGGGAAACGGTAAGTTTAAAATTCTTCACTTTAAACTCGTGGTTCATATCTACCTGAACAGAGGTTTCCGGTCTCAGATCCTTATTCCCTCCCGGCTCATAATAGATATCATTAAATGACGGATATCTGAAATTCTTGGATAAATTAAGCCCTACATTATACCATTTTGAAGTATTCCATTTTCCTGAGAAAGAATACAAAGCCGGAGAATTGATATCTTCTACAAAATCCTTTTTAAACCCACCTTCAAAACGCAGGTCCTTTGTTACGAAATATCTTAGCAATGCGGAAACAGAACCTACATTCCTGCTTACATCTACTATTCCACTTTTATAACCTTCTCCTTTATTGACCTGAAATTCTCCAATAAGATTGATATTCCACTTTGAATTCAGAAAATAATTGAAATCATTTTTCAAAATATAGTTTTTCCCTGTGCCACCGCTTGATTTAGGCAGATCCAAAGCTCCAAAATACTGAAAATTTTCTTCTGTATAAGCAGCTTTGAAAGAGTTGCTGAATTTTGTTTTATTCCAGTCCCATGCGATAAGGCTTCTTACACTCTGGGTTTTATATTTCGTTTTCGTTGCGGTTTCTTCATAGATAGGATAATGCTGTGAAGAGTCAAAAAACTGGCTTTGCCACGAAACTTTATGCTCATCAGTTATTTTGTAGGAAGCTCCTGCATTAAATGTAGTATTGTAATAATTTCCGTTCCTGTTGATATAATTAAGGTCGCTTACCTTATAATCATTTTCACTTACAGAGTAATTTCCTGAAGCTTTAAAGCTGAACCTGTCATTGCTGTAAGATCCTTTAACAAAGTTATTAAACGTATTGAAAGAGGCAACCTCTGAAAATAGTCCCCCATGAAATCCCTTATTAAAATCAAGAGTATTGTTCATGTGAATACTTCCTCCGATGGCTCCACTTCCGTATACCACACTTCCGCCACCAGCTTTTATTCCGATCTGATCATATCCGAACAGAGGCATATTGGTGATATCTCCTTGTCCCAGAAAGTTGGAATTGATATTAATTCCGTTCCATACAAAGGCGGTCTGCTGTGCAGTAGTTCCTCTGAAAGAAGGTGAAGAAACAGCCCCACGTCCATTTTCTTTAATATAAACCTGAGATTGAAACCTGAGCAGTTCTGAAAGGTTAGTAGAATTTTTCTCTGTATCTTCGGCTGTAATGGTTTTCACCGGATGAAAGAGTTTTACCCTGTTCATCTGGTTGTCGAAGATGTAAATAGTATCAATGGCTTTCTCTTGTCCGAAAAGAAAACAGCCATAAGATGAAAAAAGCAGTGCTAAAGATCTTTTTATATCCATATTATTTTACTTTTCCTCCGAAAGCAATATGTTTTTTGGTTATAACTCTGGCAGGTCTCCTGACTTTCGCATTCTGCACCTTCCCGTTGTATACAGTGGCTGCTTGCAGAAACTTTTAGTTGCGATTTACAGTTGCGGGGACAGTCCGGGGCTTTCACCCGATTCCCTTTTCATTCCAATATACTGGAAACCAAAATTTTTGCAAAGATAACTTTTTATATCTATTAGCCAAAAAACCAATCTGCAAACCACGGCTTCTTTTCCCATAGATTCTTCTTTAAAATAAACAAAAGTAAAATGACTGTTCTCAATATCAAAAACAGCCATTCGAAAGATCATCTCTACTAATGATTTGATGAACAACACTCCTAAAGCGTAAATTAACCTTTATAAGTAAAATAAAAAACTGCCTTCAAATGAAGGCAGTTCTATATGATCGAATCATTTTGTTCAATTATTTACCAATAACCTCTGTGATTGGATTTCCAACATTTCCGCTTGGAAACTGAATTTTAAGTAATGAAGAAACAGTAGGAGCAATATCGGTCATATAATAGGCCTTATTACTTTCTCCCTGCTTAACTCCCCATCCCATAAAGATTAATGGAATATGTGAATCATAAGAATTCCATACACTGTGTGTAGTTCCTGTTTTAGAGTATGGAGGAAGCATAGAGTCATGAGAAATCAATTGAATATCACCACTTCTCTGTCTGTTGATTCCGTTGATAATTCTTTGTTTGATAGGTTCCGGAATACTTGCTTCCTGAACTTTATCTACAGAAACGGCATATAAAACAGTAGGGTCTTTTTCAAGCTCCTTAACGGCGAAGTTTCTTACGTCATCTAATTCAAGCTTACTGTCAGCCAATACTTTTCTGTCGAAATAGATCTGATAATTATCGATGGCATTGATTAATTTATCAGCTCCGAATTTCTCTTTCAGTTTTTGGTTAAGATCTTTCTGAGCTCCTTCTCCAAAGAAACCTGTCGGGATCTTATGTTCTTTCAGGAATCCTACAGAGTGTGCTCCACCATGGTCAGCAGAAAGGAAAACAGTATACTCTCCTTTTCCAACTTTTGAATCCAGATAATTAAAGAATTCTGCCAGATCCTGATCTAATCTGATATAAACATCTTCCACTTCAATAGAGTTAGGCCCGAATTTGTGTCCGGCATAATCTGTAGAAGCAAGGTTAATTGCCAAGAAGTCTGTAATATTGTCACCACCCAGTTTTTCACCCTCTACAGAAGCTTCTGCCAGCTTCAGTGTCAGCGTATTTCCGAAAGGAGTATAGCGGATATTATCTTTTTTATCCTGATAATCTTTAGCCAGATTGCTGTAAGGGAATGTAGGGGTCTTTGCACTTCCCAGTAATCCTTCCCATGGAGAATTGTCAGGCGCACTTTCTGTATACTGATTGATCGGGAGTAAGGTATTCCAGCCATTTGCTACCAGTTTTTCCGGTAGGTTCTGTGTATTGAATGATTTTACCCATTGAGGAAGATCATTCATATACCATGTACTTGTAATAAAATTCCCTGTACTGTCATCAAACCAGAAAGCTCCGTTTGGCGTATGTCCTGCCGGAAGTATAGAGGCACGGTCTTTCAGAGAAACACCAATTACCTTTCCCTGGAAGTTGGTTGCCAGTCTCAGCTCATCCGTTACTGTGGTAGACCAAAGGTTTTTGGGAGAGTGGCTGCCAATTTTTGTATTGGTGGTTCCTACAGGCTGAACGCTTTCATCTGCCGTACAGTATACACCTTTACCTGTTTCTTTATCTGTCCAGTCATTTCCTGCAATACCATGAATTGCCGGTACAGAACCTGTATAGATACAGGTATGCCCCAAAGCTGTAATAGTAGGAACATATGGAATATGTACATTATTTAAAGAATATCCTGTATTCAACAGTCTTTTGAAACCGTCATTTCCGAATTTGCCATAAAAACGGTATAAATAATCCCAACGCATCTGATCTACGACCAGACCCACCACTAATTTCGGTCTTTCCAGCTGGGTATTTTTATTCTTCTGTGCATTGATTGTAACTACGGACAAAAAAGTAACTGCCGCAATTGAAATTTTCCTAAGCATCCAAGTAAATTTTTATTGAAGACAAATTTAAGGGTTTTGAAAGTCTTGGAGTGTGAAATTTTATTTAATTTTGATATTTATCCAATTCATCAACTCAACCAACCATGATTTTAGGAGTATACTGGTATTTTAAGTTTCCTGAAGATTTATACCATTTCAAGTTTTTTAATTTTTTTGAGGGATATGGAGGTCATATCGATAATGAAGCAAATCTGGCAGCCAGAGTACAGGTTGATCATATTAACAATTTTATCCAAAAGCTGGAAGATCTGAAAAAACAGTTCAAAGAAAGCTTCATACTTCTTAATATCAATGAAAATCAATTGATTATTAACATTTCGGACCGTCAGCTTTTTGATTATCATTTCCAGCTCGCCACTGAAATAGAAAAATTACTGATTCATGAAAATGCAATATTACTGGATTCCGGTATTCCTTTCAAAATCCAAACCACTAAAAGTTGGTCTCCGGAAAGAGAAGCGTTTGAAAATATAAAACATCGGTTTATTCAGATGACAGGTTCGGAATTTAAGAAAAGTAATGCTGAAAATTACTCTATAAGAATAGACTGTAACCTGCCTTTAGATCATAAAAAAAACTTCATTAAAGATTTGGTACAGATCTGCAGGGAAGAAAATCTTCATGTATTTTACTATCACGATTTTGATTTTAAAAACCATTGTAACCTGATGCTTTTTTTCTCCAACGGCAGACAGAGAAAAGATACCATTCAAAAAGTTCATATCAATTCTTTTGGAAGTAAAATAAGATATCTTACAGAAAAATACCCGCTTCTAAATTTTGGACATCTTGAAGGTCTTACTTATTATCCATTGAACGGGCCTCATGTAGAACTGATGGTGGATGAAGCTTATATTTTAAATAAATAAAACAATTTTAATTCAGTACTCATTACTAAATCTGATATTATGATCAAGTTCAAATATGTTATTCTATACGTTGAAAATGTGGAGCAGTCTATGAATTTTTATAAAAACACATTCAATGCAGAAATAAAGTTCATTACTTCTGAAAAAGATTACGGAGAGCTGATTACCGGAGAAACAGGTTTGTCATTTGCTTCTATTGATCTGGCCGGTTCCAATATAAAGAAGGGGTTTTTAACCTCAAAAACAAGCAGCAAACCTTTTGGAATAGAACTGGGATTTGTAACAGATGACGTTGAGGCTCTGGTCGAAAAGGCCATTCAAAACGGGGCTGTTCTTTATGAAGATATTACAGTAAAACCGTGGGGACAAAAAACCGCCTATATCACAGATCCTGATCATTATCTTATAGAAATCTGTACAGAAATTAAATAATTAAGCGGGACTATTTTGGAAATAAAAACATTGGAAAAACTAGTGCATAACCCCAGCGTAAACTGGGGGCATAATGGCTATACCACAGACAGAATATATTCAGTTTCGTCTATTGAGCTGGCAGGGTCTTTTGAATTTATTTTGAAAGAAAAATTGATTTCATATAGCAAAATCTGGGAAACCGGTTCAGATGAACTTGAAGAACTTAATCATATTGTTGAAAAAGGAAATTCTTTTGGTGCCTATATCAATGGAGAACTGGCAGGCTGGATCATCTGTGAACAGAGAGCATGGAATAACAGTTTTTATATTGAAAATATTTTAGTTGACGAAAAACACAGACGACAGGGAATCGGAATCCAACTGATTAAAGGCGCCATTAAAGAAGCCAGAAAATTAAAAAGCAGAGTCATTGAACTTGAAACCCAAAACACCAACTACCCTGCTATTCAGTTTTACAGAAGAATGGGATTCAATATTACAGGGCTGAATACAAGGTTATATGAAAATCCCGAAGAAATAGCTCTTTTCATGACGTTAGATATGGATTAATTATGGTGAAAAATTTTTATTGCAGTTATAATTAAACACTATCAGAACTTCCACTCCAATAAGAAATAATATATAGTATAAATGCAGGCTGAATAAAGTAAATAGGGTTCCTAGTAATTCATTACTCTTTTTCAACTAAAACACTTATAAGTGTTTTAATATTTTTATATATTAGTAATCAACAAATTAAACATTACTTACTATGAAAAATTTGAAAAAATTAAAAAGAAGTCAGCTTGTATTAATTAGTGGAGGTGATAGTGCCTATGCATTCTGTGATATGGACGGCTATTGTCCTCCCACCTCCGGTTCATACTACTGTAGTAATGGTACTTGCTATAGAGTTTCCGGTGGCGGAGGTGGCGGCAGTAATCCTGGAGGCGGAGGCGGCAGCAGCTGTAATGAGCCTATGCGTTTTTGCCAGGAATGGGAAACAGGATGTGGTTGTGTATACGGATAAAAAATATTGTCAGATAATTGGGGCGGTCTTTACCGCCCTTTTTATTTAAGAGATAAAAATGCATCTTTGCATGAAAACTAATATCTGAAATTCCATGGTACGAACAATCTTTCTTATCACTGCGATAGCTGCTTTTTCGTTCATTAATGCTCAAAAAACTACATTTAAGTGTAAAGAAGTATATGATGCAGTCAAATTAATTGATGAAGAAAAATATGACGAAGCTATAGTTATATTGAAAGAATGTGAAATAAAAGATCCGGAAGATTATACTTACCCTTATGAGATTGCTTTAGCCTATATCAAAAAAACAGATTACAAAAATGCGATATTGCTGTTGGAAAAAATCAAAGGTTATTCCAATATCAATGACTATTATTATGCACTACTCGGAAATGCTTATGATCTTTCCGGTAATCCTGAACAGGCAATAAAAAGTTATGATGAAGGGTTAAAAAAATTTCCTGCTTCCGGAAGATTATATCTGGAAAAAGGTGTTGTTCTGGAATCTCAGGGAAAAATAAAAGCAGCTGTTGAAACCTATGAAAAAGGGATCAGAGCAGAACCAATGTACCCATCAAATTATTACAGAATTTCTCAATTATATCTTAACTCTAAAGATATTTTGTACGGTCTCATGTATGGTGAGATTTTCTTAAATCTGGAACGTACTACTTCCCGTTCGAAAGAAATGAGTAAACTTTTATACAACAGTTATAAAAGCGCTGTAAAATTCACGAACCAGGATACTACAATTGATCTCTGCCAGGCCGTACTGATTATTGAAAAAAATAGCAAGCCTGATAACCTTCCTTTCTGTATCGTTTTCAGCAGGCACTTTGCAGTGGCTACAGCTAGAGAGAAAGAAATTAATCTGGAAACGCTGTCATCCATCAGAAGACGATTACTGAAAGAATATTTCAATAATAATTACAGTCCTTCAAATGTATTATTAAGCTATCATAAAACAATGGAGAACAATGACCTGTTTAATGCTTATAATCATTACATTTTTCAAATGGGAGATCAGGAGGCTTTTAATGAATGGCAGACAAACAATAAGCCGGAATACGACAAATTTGTAAACTGGTATACTGAAGAGGCAAATCTTCTTAAGATTACCAAAAGCAGTCTGTACCTATCTGATCAGATAAAATAACATTCTGAAATTATAAGTTTGTGCTGGAAGCAGTACAAACTTATAATTTCAGAATGTTGAAATAACTTTATTCACTTACCTGAACGGCTACCATATGGAATTTAGTATTTGTTTAAAAACTATAGGTATGCTCCTCCACCTTTGTCCCTGATTCAGAAATCCAATTAGTTCCCTCAGGCTAAAATCCAAATACCAACCTCATAACCAATCCATTAACATCTATAATAAAATGATTTTATTGTAAAATTTTCTTCTTTCGGTTTATTTTATTAACCAATCTCACCCCAATTTTACAAAAGAGGCAGTTAAATAAAATTAATGCAATATAATTCTACATTAAGTGATTAGATATGTAATTTTGTCTTTAAGAATTAACAAATTGATGCTGCTTATTCCATTATAAAACGACGTAATTTGTCGCTTTACAGTCATAGATTTGTACATCAAAGATCAGCGATTGGTGAAAATATAATACCCAGTCTGGTGATAAAATTCACATTAAATCGCATTAACACAATCTTAAAATATATTAAAAAAATTTTATTAACTAATTACTAACTCAAAAAATAACACGGGAATGAAAAAAATCTACCTCGGTGCATTTACCTTATGCGCTATTCTGGGATCAGCCCAGGAAATTTTATGGCAGAAGGATCTGAAATCTTCAACACAGGACTTTCTGAGCCAGGTGACTACTACCATTGATGGTCAGTATCTGATCAGCGGAAGTTCTATTCAAAGCAATAAGCTTCAGGCTTCAGGCAGCAAACACAATAACGGTTACGATTTTAGATTAGTCAAATTAAATCAGAATGGAGAAGAGGTGTGGGAGAAATATTTCTCCGGAACCAATCATGATTATCTGTCTGCAACAGTCGCTACACAGGAAGGTGGATTCGTTGTCACAGGGACTTCGCATTCAGGAAAAGGTCTTGACAAAAAAGAAGATTCTAAAGGAAATTCAGACATTTGGTTAATCAGAATCAATGAATTTGGAGACGAGATTTGGCAGAAAACATTAGGTACTGCCGCTGACGAGGAAGCCAGAGCGGTTATTCAAACCACGGATTTAGGATTTTTTGTGGCCGGAAATGTTCAGAATTCTTCCAAAGGTTACGGTTCTAAAGATGTCCTGATCATCAGGCTCGACAAAGACGGAAAAGAACTGTCCCAATTAATCTGGGGCGGAAAAGGACTTGATGAAGTTGAAAAAATGATCCCAACGAAAGACGGCGGAGCCTTACTCGGAATTTATTCCAGAAGTTCAGCGGTACAAGGTAAGACATCTCCCATAAAAGATGCCAAAAATACATCCGACACCCGACACCTGACTATTGTACAAAAGCAAAGCGACAATTTCGGTGAAGGAGATTATACGGTTCTTAAAATAGATAAAAACGGAAAAATTGAGTGGGAAAAAAACTTTGGTGGCAAAGGTGATGATCACATCAGAACGCTTGCTTTGACTTCCACAGGATACATTATCGGAGGTGAATCCAGATCAGAAATATCAGGAAACAAAACGGTAGGCATTGAAGAGGGTACTGACCTGTGGTTGATTTTTTTAAACGAGAGAGGTGAAGAACAGTCGCAGAAATCTTACAATTTTGGGAACCGTGATCTCTTAATGGGAATGAGTGTCATTCAGAGTCAAGATTCAAGAGCCAGGAACCAGGACCTAACTAAAGGATTGCTTATAGGGGGATATACGCAGGCTGAAGGAAGAATAGAAGAAAATGACGAGACTTTCTGGATTTTATACCTTGATCATAATGGGAATGAACAATGGAGAAAGTATGTAAAAGGAGAATCCAGACAGAAAGAAGAGAGACTTTCAGATCTGAAACTGAACAGAGACGGCTCTATTATTCTGGCAGGTACCAGTGCCACAGAACTGGGCAAAGAAAACTGGAAGATTGTGAAGCTGGGAGACAAACAGGTTGATCAGTTAATGGAGAAATTTGATATCAAGATCTATCCGAATCCGGTATCTGATTATGCTTATGTAGAAATTGGCTTTGATTTTAAAGAGGCTGATATTATGCTGTATGATATGAGCGGAAGGCAGCTTCAGAGCTTGAAAACAAAGAATAAAGTAACCAAGATTAATACGCAGGCACTGGTTCAGGGCGCTTATCTGGTGACGATAAAAACGGATACGAATAAAACGGCGAATACTAAATTGATTAAGAAATAAACACATGAAAAAGATAATATTGTTAAGCCTGACAGTGGCAATTGTCGGGCAAACTATTCAAGCGCAGCAGGGTATAACAAATATAGTTCCGCCATCTCCTCAGGCCGAGGAAATGATCAGATATGGAAATCAGCCCTTAAATGAGTATAAAGGCATGGCACAGATCAATATTCCCATCGCTGAAATAAAAGAAAAAGATCTATCTAATAGTATAAATCTAGTATATGCCAGCTTAGGTGTTAAAGTAAACGATATCTCTAATAACGTAGGCGTCAGCTGGTTATTAAACGCCGGAGGTGTTATTACAAGAACTATTAATGATCTGCCTGATGAAATGCATCTGCCTTCTGACAGGCTTATTTTCAACAACCTGTCTGAACTTAATGGCTTATTGTCGATTACTGATAATTCCAGTAATTCAACATTATTAAAGTCATATTTCACAAATGAATCTTATGATAATCAGATTGATATTTTCAGCTTGTCTGTAAATGGTTTAACGGGCAGATTTTACCTGGATAAAAATTTAAATCCTGTTCTCCTTACTCAAAATAACCAGTTTAAAATTCAGACGGTAGGTGATTTTAAGATTACCCACCAGTTTATTTTAACCACTAACGAAGGTATAAAATATTATTTTGGAGGAGAAGGGGCAACGGAAAAAACATGGAAAAGAGAAACTCCTATATATTCCGGAATAACAAGTTTTTATTTAACGAAAATTACTAATCCTGCAGGAAATGAAATTAATTTCGGATATATTAATTTGGGTGGAAAAGCTTTATTATTTCCTAAATACGAGACGAAATTCATTGAAGGTAAATCAATTTCGGAATATGGATGCACGAATGAAAATTCACACGCACCGGGAGATATTAAGACTGATAATATTTTAAGGATAAATGGTGCAAAACAATTGGCTTCAATAACAAGTACAGATAAAAAAATTATTTTTAATTATTCAAATCCGGATAATACCCTGAATGAAAAACTTTTTTCTATTGAAATCCTCAATAATGCAAATAAAAAAATTAAGAAAGTAGAGTTTGAATATCTTAATCAGTATTCTGCGCTTAATTCTTCCGTGCTTGAAAGATTTTATTTAACGAAAATGAAATTTTATAATTATCAGGGAGATAATCTGCTCTATGATAATGAGTACGCCTTTTCATATGATGACCCTACTGGCTTACCGGATAGGAACAGTTATAATGTGGATGTATTCGGTTATTTCAATAATAAGATGAATTTATCTTATATACCTGATTTAGATTTGTTAAATAATACAAAAAATTTCCCTTCTAATTTTAATAAAGGGACCCTTGCTGACAGGACTTCAAATTTTGAATTTGCCAAGAAAGGGACTTTAATCTCCATTAAATATCCAACAAAAGGAGAAACTAAATTCGAATACGAAGCTATTCCTCAAAAAACACCCACCAGCGAACATGTAGAAGGTGAAGTCATTAACAGTCCGCATACTGCTCCTATCCAGGAATATACATCAGAGCTCGACGGTAGCAGAGTGGCAGATAATAAAGTAAGTATCAACCTGTCAATCCGACAATTTGATATTCTTTCTTTAACAACTATCCTTGAGGTCAATTTTAAAATAATGGATAAAATCTCAGGTGATGTATTATTCGATGAGAGTGTTTTCCTGCCAAGAACTTCACAGGAAGATATCAATAATGGATACCGTATGAAAGATGCCGATTTTCAGTTTCTTACAGATCCTGCTAAGAAGTATATATTAAAATTATCATTAAAGATTAAACCCAATGTTAATTATAACGGAACTTTTAGTCTAGGTTACAGAACGCATGGCTATAACAGAGCATACATATCAGGTCTAAGATTAAAAAAAACCTATGATGTAGGGATGAATAATGATATTTCCAACATCAAAAGAATATATTATTCGGCTTTCAAAGATATAGACAATAACGATATCTTACCAAGTAATTTATATTACGAAAACTATAAAATAATCAGTTATTTTGCAACATCTTGTACTTCATCTCTGCCTTTACAAAATGAGTATTATTATTATAAAACATATAATAATACATCAATAGCATCAGAACCTTTAAATTATTTTAAAGATAATGAAATAGTCCAGCCTTTTACCTATCCTATAACTACCATAAGCTATGGAGGAGATCATTTTGAAAAAGGAGGTGAAGAGAAAGTGTTTGTAAATAATGTATCTGATATTACCTCCATTTTTAAACAGCCTGATAGCCAGTATTATTTGGGCGACACTGTTGATTTTTCACAATTAACAAATAATTTCTTCCAACGGTACAGGACAGCATTTTTTTATGAAGACTATAATGGTAAAGTTCTGACCAACAAAATTATTATAAATAAAAACAATCAGCTTTTCGTAGATAAAAAAACAGAATATAATTACGATTTTGAACCGAGAGGTCAGGTGTATGATTTATCAGGAACAGAAGCTTTCAGCTTGTTAACTTCTTTTCCGGAAAGAATTGTATCTAATCTTTATATTTACTCCATGACCAAAAATATTTACTCAATATTTTTGAAGAATAGTAAAAGTATACAATATTTTGATAATGTGTTACTTAGTGTTCAAAATGATACTGCTTATAAAAAACTTATTACCACAACCGAATATTCCTATACCAATCCTTCCCATCACCAGCTGACTTCTGAGAAGACTGTTTTTCCGGATCAGAGTACTACAGAGGTCACTTACCGCTATGCCCATGAAAAAGGGAATCAGCGTCTGATCAATGCCAATATGATTGGCATCCCTCTGGAAACTGAAACCACTCAAACTATTGGGGCTGCCTCCAAAATGCTTTCTAAAACCGAAACAAAATATGATAACCCTTTGAACTTACTTCCAAGTTCTTTATTATCCACAGATTTACAAAGTAATTTAGTATCTACAGAAGTTACTTATGATCAATATGACTCAAAAGGAAACTTACAGCAGTATACCAGCAAAGCAGGTATTCCTGTAAGTATTATCTGGGGTTATAATAATACCCGACCTATCGCTAAAATAGAAGGTGCTACTTATAATCAGGTTGAAAATTCGATATCAGCTATAGTGATAGCTTCCAACACCGATGCCGATGCTGGAATGAATAACGATGAGACAGCATTTCTTACAGCTCTAAAAACATTCAGAGACAATTTACCTAATTATCAAATCACTACTTATACCTATGATCCATTAGTAGGAGTAAGAACCATTACCCCTCCTTCTGGGGTCAGAGAAAATTATCTGTATGATTCAGCCAATAGACTGGAAAAAGTAACCGATATGGACGGCAAGATCCTGAAGGAAATAAAGTACAACTATAAAAACTAAGAAGTGATGAAAAAATTAATAATTCCTATAGGTGTTCTTTTAATAACTTACACTGTAAAAGCACAGGTACAGCTGCCCTCCGGTTTGAGCAGTACCAATGAAAATTATATCTACACAAGGACTTACCTTGAACCTAAAACCCAGAGTGATGCCAATGCCAGACAGGTTCAGGCCGTTCAGTACTTCGATGGCTTGGGCAGACCCAGGCAGGTCGTGAATATCAAAGCATCACCGTTAGGAAAAGATATTGTTACCCATATTGAATATGATCAGTTTGGGAGACAGGTAAAAGACTACCTTCCCGTTCCCCAGGGAAACACTTCAAACGGAGCTATTGTTCCCAATCCATTGGGTAACGCTCCATCAGTGTATGGTAATGAGAAGATCTATTCAGAGAAAATACTGGAAAATTCTCCTTTAGACCGGATTCAGCAGCAGATTCAGGTGGGTACAGACTGGGCTGTTAAACCTGTGAAATTTGGCTATGAAGCCAATATCACGACAGATAAAGTAAGGAAATTTGCCACCTCTTCCAGCTGGGTGAACGGAGCTACGTTCTCATCAATCAGTAATAACGGGATGTATGGCGAAGCCCAATTGTACAAAAATACAGTCACCGATGAAGATGGAAACAAAACTATTGAATTTAAAAACGGTCAGGGCCAGATTATATTAGTCAGAAAAGAGCTCAGTGTAACCAAAAATGCAGATACGTATTATGTTTACAATGAATATAATCAGTTAGCTTTTGTAATTCCTCCGCTTCTTTCTCAGTTAGAGACCTGGGGTATGGCGGAACATGATGCTTTGGCCTATCAGTACCGTTATGACGGAAGAGGCAGGCTGGTAGAAAAAAAACTTCCCGGTAAAGGCTGGGAATATAGGGTGTATGACAAGCAGGACAGGCTTGCAGCAACCCGTGATGCTGAACTGGAATCCAAAGGACAGTGGCTGTACACCAAATATGACCAGTTTGGCAGAGTCGCTTATACCGGAATTAATACAGGAGGAACAAGAGCTACAGAGCAGAACGAAGTCAATACTTTTGGCTCCAATAATGTAAATCGTGGAAACGCGGTAGCTTTTAACAGACAGGGAATGGATGTCTACTACGGAAATTCCGACATTACCTATCCTAAATCCTCATCCTGGGTTACTTTATTGTCTTTAAACTATTATGATACCTATCCGGTATACAGCTTCAATCCTGCATTTCCTGCCAATACTCCTGAGATGACGATTTTAACAGATACTCTCACCCCAGACGGCAGAAATACCAAAGGACTGCCTGTGATGAGCCTTGTGAAAAATATTGAGGATGACAGCTGGACAAAAACTTACACCTACTATGATCAGAAAGGAAGAGTGATTGGCACTCACTCTATCAATCATTTGGGAGGGTATACCCATACCGAATCCAAGCTGGATTTTGCAGGCACTCCCCAACAGGTTATTACTAAACACAAGCGCCTAAACTCAGATTCAGAAAGAGTGCTAACAGAAACGTTTGAGTACGATCAACAAAACAGGCTATTGGTACATAAACATCAGGTAGATAATAATGCTGTTGAATATCTTACCCAGAATAAATACAATGAACTCTCCCAGCTGGAATCTAAGAAAGTAGGAGGAATTGCTGCCGCATCCCCGCTTCAGCAGATGGACTATAAATACAATATCCAGGGATGGATGACCCAGATCAATGATCCTGCTGCTCTGAACGGAAAACTTTTTGGATATAAGATCAAATACAATACCCCTGAAAACCCATCGACAACTGGGAAATTCAATGGCAATATCGCAGAAGTTGACTGGAATAACAGTTCTGAAAACAATCTCAAAAGATATGTTTATGAATATGATGCCCTAAACAGGCTTACCAATGCTTTTTATAAAGAACCGGGAACCGGAGTCAGCGGTAATTTTGACGAATACCTGACCTATGACCTGAATGGAAACATCAGTAATCTCAAGCGTACAGCGGCATCTATGCAAGGAAATACGGCTACTTTGGTCGATAATCTTGATTATATCTATAATGGCAACCGCCTGACCCAAGTGATAGAAAATGCCATGAATGATACCGGTTATGAAGGAGGTAATAATATCATAGATTATGACCTGAACGGAAGTATGATTACGATGAAGGATAAAGGAATTCAGAATATTGCTTATAATCATCTGAACCTGCCTGATGGTTTTGCAATTAGCCAGACAGATCCGTTTGGTACAAATGTAAATTTCAGTTTAAGCTATTTATATCGTGCTGACGGAACAAAACTCCGAAAAACAAATAAATCAGGAGGAGGAAGAGGTCAATCTACCTCATATTCATATACTGATTATTTAGACGGTTTTCAATATAGTTTTTTGGAAACTGTACAGCCTTGCTTATGGTGTAGAACAAGTGTAGCCTATGAACAGGAGGCATTTAAGGATCCAATCCTTCTTGACCCTCCTCTTTTGGGTTCCCTAGGCTGGCTATTGGATTTTGTACCAACTTCAGAAGGTTTTTATAGCTTTACAGAAAATCGCTATATTTACCAATATAAAGATCATTTAGGAAATGCAAGAGTAAGTTATGCTAAAAATAGTGAAGGCAACATTGAAATTACAGATACGAATAACTACTACGCTTTTGGAGCAAACCACATAGGCGGAACTAAATCCAGTTTAGGAGGATATAAAGGCTACAAGTACAACGGCAAGGAGTTGCAGGAGACAGGAATGTATGATTATGGAGCGAGATTTTATATGGCAGATTTAGGAAGATGGGGTGTGATAGATCCGCTAGCAGAAACATCTCGGCGTTGGAGCACCTATACTTATGCCTATAATAACCCAATAAGGTTTATTGACCCGGATGGAATGCAAAATTATGATATAACATTTGGGAAAAATATCTCAACAGAAACGCAAAATAAAATTGTTAGTGATTTAGGTAAAGAAACAGGTTTAGATTTATCTGTGGGAAGTGATGGAAAGCTTTCTTATAAAGAGAGTGAGAACATGGGAGGAAGTAAAACAGCCCGAGATATATTAAAGGGAGCTATTGATAACCATAGAGCAGATTATCAGGTTAATTCTGATAACACAAGAGGATCTTCTATAGTGGAGGCCGGAGGTAGAGGAGAAACAATAGATGGAAAGGCAGGCTATACGCAAATCTATGATTTGAATATAAATACTGATCAAATAGATAGTTTTATAGCAGGAACTAGTCAGTCTTTAAACCCTTTAACTCTGGGATATGGAATGGTCACCCTTCATGAAATTAGTCATAAATATAATAATCTAATAGACGGATTTGTTGGTAGTGATGGAACAGAATATCAAGCATCGTCCATATATGGTTTACAAGGAGATAATGTTAAAAAAATGAATGTTATCAGAACTGAATTAGATGCATCTGGAAATTTTGTATTGCCATTTGGTCAAAGAAAATCATATTCTCCATTAGTTGAAGGTGGAACGAGTTTTTATCCGTTTAGTACTGAGGCAAAGTCCGCAGGACCATCCAAAGTTAATTCAAAGAAAGATTTATTTATCAAAACCCTTCAAAAATAATGACCTTTAAAAATAGAGAAATGAAAATCCATAAAATACCTAAGTGTTCAATAATTATTCTAGCTTTTATTAGTTGTAGTTCGTTATCAAAAATCAGATATAAAGAAGCATATGAATTTGTAGATAAAGACTTTCTTAGTAAAGAAGTTTCAGAACAAGAGTTTGGAAAAGATGTTTCGGGAGTATATATTTATGACTTGGTATATGCTAATCCTTTGGATGAAAAAGATAGTAGCAATATTTATAAAAATATTTTATCAGAGAAAGGAGAAATAAAACCGTTAAGAAAAGATTCTAATCTTAAGGATTTGTCAAAGCAAAACTTAAATGGTAACTGGGAGCTAAATTCACAATTTAGTACTGTATTTAATAATGTTGTACAATATAAAAAAACTCCAAATGGTCCTTTAAATGCGGCAATATTTTCTGAAATTAAGCATAATCAATTAAGAATAGACGTTGTTCCTTTCTTTATAGGAAGTCCTAAATATTGTGGGACAATTACCAAATACTATTTTAAGTTTGATAAAACTAAAATAATTGAGAGTAAGAAATGGAAAGATCATTATGAGTGTTGGTGATAATAGAAATACAAAGTTTAATAAATCCTGTAAGTAAATCCTGTGAAGGAAAATTTAAAAAAGACTAAAAATATATTGATATTATTTTGGCTGACAATAAACTTTAGTTGTTTATCAATAAATATGCAATATGCTAAAAAAGATGTAGGCTTTTATAATTATATGGATAAAATAATTAAAGATCGAAAATTTAAGTTTTTAGAAATTTCCTATGTTAAAAGATGTGGTAATGATATTATATTTTCACTTTCAGAAATGAATTATAATGATAACTTATCAGATCAATATAAGGTTTACGATTATAAAGGAACTTTAATAATTTACGATGTAGGAGATGAAAAAGATAAGAATCTAATTGGATTTTTTGATGCCTTTTTTAAAAAATCGAATCGGGATATATCTTTTTTACCAAAAGGAAGACAATCAATAATAAATGCGACAGCAATGTATTTTAAAAGTGATAAGTTTATTACAGATAAATATCAAATACAATACTTTATGGAAAAAGATTGTGAGACTAAATAACCTAATATATGAGGGTAAATATAAAGAAGATTAAGATATTATTTGTTTTTATTATTGGCCCCCCCGCTGTGCAAAGCCTCCTGACTTTGCGCTGATAACCATAAACCCTCGCTTTTGCGAGGGTTTATGGTTTTACAAAGCAGCAGCGTTTTTAGCAAAAAGTCTTTAAATCCACCACCGGAGTCAGCGGTAATTTTGACGAATACCTGACCTATGACCTGAATGGAAACATCAGTAATCTCAAGCGTACAGCGGCAGCTATGCCAGGAAATACGGGTACTTTGGTAGATAATCTTGATTATATCTATAATGGCAACCGTTTGACCCAGGTGATCGAAAATGCTATGAACGACACCGGATATGAAGGCGGTAATAATATCATAGATTATGACCTGAATGGAAGTATGACCACGATGAAGGATAAAGGAATTCAGAGTATTCAGTATAACTATTTAAATCTTCCCTACCAGATTAATATTCAGAATGTTAATTTTGCAGGAAAAGTAAACACGGCAGATATCAGCCATCTTTACCGGGCAGATGGAGTGAAACTCCGCAAAACATATATACAGTCATTTCATATGGGGCTGCCTATAGATCATCTTACTGATTATCTCGATGGTTTCCAGTATAGCTATAGAGGTGATGGCAATGTATGTTTAGTGTGCAGAACAGAAACAGCCTATGAAGAACAGGCCTACAGAAAAATAATTGATCCTGTAATTCCTTCTACTCCCCAATGGACTCTGGATTTTGTACCTACCGCAGAAGGATTTTACAGTTTCATAGAAAACCGCTATATTTATCAGTATAAAGACCACCTTGGAAATGCAAGAGTAAGCTTTGCCAAAGACAGCGCAGGCGCTCCTGAAATAACGGATACGAATAATTATTATGCATTTGGAATGAATCATATTGGAGGAGTGAAAGGCTTGTTAGGAGGTTATATGAATTATAAGTACAACGGCAAGGAGCTGCAGGAGACGGGAATGTATGATTATGGAGCGAGGATGTATATGGCGGATTTGGGAAGATGGAGTGTGGTGGATCCTTTAGCAGAGAAATATAGGAGGTGGCCACCTTATAACTACGCAATGAATAATCCAATTAATCTTATCGACCCTGATGGACGAGGAGTAGCAAGTACTGGAGTAAAGGATAATAAAGATGGAACTTACACTGTTTTAAATGCTAAAAATGATGGAAATACAGGAATTTATATTACTGATGAAAAAGGGAATTATGACATAAACTCAAGTCAAAAAATTGCTGAAACACACCTACCTACTGAATTTATGCAGGCGAACAATATTACTGGTGGATTTGAAGGACATATAAATGCTACCTTTAGTCTAAATCCAGAATACAATATGAAAATTAATGGAAAAGCATATAAAAATTTAGATGGTAACGAAATTAAAAATATCTATATCAATTTGTTTAAACAGCAGACAAAAGGGATGGGTTGGTATGATACTCTTTCATATTTAAGAGATAATTCAGGAAATGGAAAAAAATTTGATATTAAAGCAAGTGTTGCAGGTTTTAGTCCGGAAAATGTAGTAATGCTTGATGGAAAACTAACTACCATTAGAGGATTAGGCAATGAAATATTTGGGGCTAACATGAATGTAGCAGCAGATAAATCGCCTTTCCATCAAGACTTTTTTTATCATCAAGTAATGCCAAAAGTAGGAGCTTACAACCAATCCCAAAATAAAGGAGCTACAGGATATAATTCAGGCTGGCCATTCTATGGAGAGCATACATTTTCAGGGTCATATATTTTTCATGGCTATTATGGAAGATTCCCATACAGAACAGATATAAAATATTAGTAAATGAGAATATTATTTTTTGTGATTTTAACTTGCTTATATAGTTGCAAGAAAGAAAATATAGCAGAACAGGAAAAGAAAAATAGGATCATTGTTAAGAGCATTGATAATGGAAACTTTAAAGCGACTTTTTTTCAAATAAGTACAATATCAGATGTTACAAACTATGTTGCTATAGAGAAAAATAAAAAAGAAGATATTATTTTTCATGGAAATTTTGGTTCTGTTATTGATATTTATTTTAGAGGAGAGGACACACTATATTTGAAATGTTATAAGCCATCATCTAATATTATATATGAATATAAAAAAGAAATGAATGGACTAAAAATTTTACAAGATACTTTAGTTACTGAAAAAGAATATAATGAGAAAACTCATAATTAATAAAAGAATCCCGCTGCGCAAAGTTTATAACTTTGAGTAGATAAAAAAACCTCGCATTTTGCGAGGTTTTTTGTGTTATATGATGTTCTGTTTTGTACTAGGAAAAGAACTAAAGCGCTGCAATATTTTTAAGTTTAGAAGCTTTAGTAAACGCATCAATAGTAGCAAATATGTGAGCTTTGGTATCGCTGTCGAGTTCCACCCGGCTGCGCAAAGTTTTTAACTCCGATCTTATCTATCCTAAATCCTCTACATGGGTCACTTTACTGTTTTTAAACTATTACGATAGTTATCTGGCATACAGCTTCAATCCTGCATTTCCGGCCAATACTCCTGAGATGATGATTTTAACAAATATTCTCACCCCAAACGGTAGAAATACCACAGGACTGCCTGTGATGAGCCTGGTCAAGAATATTGAAGATGACAGCTGGACAAAAACTTACACCTATTATGACCAGAAAGGAAGAGTGATTGGCTCATACTCTATCAATCATCTTGGAGGATATACCAAAACAGAATCCAAGCTTGATTTTGCAGGTCTTCCACAACAAACCATTACCACTCATTTACGAAAAACAGGTGAACCAGGAATCACTGTAAAAGAACGTTTTGTATACGATAATGGAAACAGGCTAAAAGAGCATTATCATCAGGTGGATAGCAAACCTGAAGAATTATTGGCAAAAAACAGCTATAATGAACTCTCTCAGCTCGTAAACAAGGAGGTAGGAAACAATCTTCAAAGTATTGATTATGCCTACAATATCAGAGGATGGATGACTGATATTAATAAAAATCAGATGAGTCTTACAGATTTGGGAGGAAAGCTTTTTTCTTATAAAATTAAGTACAACCAAAGAGAGGGAATTGAAAATCCTGACCCAGCACAATTTTCAGGAAAAAATGTACAACCAAGATACAACGGTAATATTGCAGAAGTAGATTGGAGGGCCGTAGAATCCCTGGGAGCCAACCCTTCTCTAACCCCTAAAAGATACGGCTATGCCTATGATGGTCTAAACCGTCTTCTGGCAGGATATTATCAGAATCCAATGAATCCCAACAGTAAAGAACATACAGAATCTTTACAATATGATCTGAATGGAAATATAATGGGCCTTTACAGAACTTCGGTATTTAATACAGGGACTAATACGGCTACAGTCATTGATAATCTTTCCTATTCATATTCTGGAAATCGGCTAAATTCAATTAATGACAGTACTAATAATGCAACAGGATATGAAGGCGGAGGAAATACAATCACATATGACCTGAATGGTAATATGAAGGATATGCTGGACAAGCAGATTCTGGGAATCAATTATAATTATCTGAATTTACCAAACAACATAACACGTGGTTATGATTTTAATATTAATCATCTCTATCGTGCAGATGGAGTGAAAGTATACAAAAGAACTATTGAAATTGAAAATGGCATCAATGGAACTGTCACCAGTACAACAGATGCGGATTATTTAGACGGATTTCAATACAGCCATACGACCACGCAGAGTAGCACGTCACCTGGCGGTGGTGGAACTCCTGTTGAAGAAGCAGAAGCGGCTTTTGCAGTATCTCCTATGAGAAAAGCCATGGAAATAGAAGCGTTCTCCGTAGAGCAGAGAAGAGTTCCTCCTCCTGCCATTAAGACTCCCGACTTACAGTTTTTCCCAACAGGTGAAGGATTTTATGATTACGGAAAAGATCAGTATATTTACCAGTATAAAGATCATTTAGGAAATACAAGGATAAGTTTCGGAAGAAACAGCGCAGGCGCTCTGGAAATCACTGATGCTAATGATTATTATCCTTTTGGGATGAACCATTTAAAAACAGGAAATTCATTCTTTGGACAGGGGACTTATAAGAATTATAAGTATCAGGGGCAAGAATTGCAGGAAACGGGTATGTACTCGTTTAAGTGGAGAAATTACATGCCAGATGTTGGACGATTTACCTCAGTAGACCCATTAAGTGAAAAATTTCCATATAATTCTACATACGCTTTCCAAGAAAATAAATTAGGAATGGGAAGAGAGTTTGAAGGTCTTGAGTTAGTTCCTTTCGAATTTCTGATGATGTCTAATTCTGCGGTAAGACCAACTACTCCTATTGCGGAAACGATGATACGGGAAACCCAGATTGAAGGAATTACATTAACTGGGAGAGCGACCCCACCACCTCAAATGGGATTTTTAGAAAGAATTGGAAATGCTATCAGCAAAGGTTGGGACTCTCTTACGGGTAATAACAAGCCTGAAACTACCAGCACTATGGATAAAACTGTAGAACAGGTAAAACCTGAAAGTATTACTGAACAAGTCAAACCGGAAAATAGCAACGAATTTACAAAACCTGAGGGTTGGGAAACGAAACAGACTAAAAGTCCTGGTGTACAGCATAAAGATCCAAATAATCCACGTAATAATGTTCGTGAAATGAAAGGGAACGAAGATAGTCCCAACCCTTTACAACAAAAGGATTATATAAAATATCAAAAGGATGGAGTACTTTATGATAAAAATGGGCAACCAACAAATGGAGGAAGAACACCAGAATCCCATATTCCAAAAACAGAATTTGATCAAACTAAAATGCCGCCTTTTGATTAATAAATAATATTATGTATAAAGAATTTAAAGAAAGATTAGTGGAATTGTCAGATATAAATCTGCAAAGGAAATTGTGGTTGAATATTGATAATACTACTGGGTTAGTATCTTCTTATTCGGAATTGTTTAATACTTTATTGGGTGATTTTGATTTTGATTATGAAATAGAAGATATAGACGATCATAATTTAAAGCAAAATCTTTTTAAATTAAAAGAAATGTTAGAGGAGTATCAAGAGCCTTCTTCTTATGAGGAAAATTATGATGATAATATTATTCTTGATGATCCAAAATGGAAAGAAATCGTAGACTTCACAAAAGTTATAATTGAAGATATGAATAGAGATTCTGCTATGCAAGATCTTTGACTTTGCACTGATAAAAAACAGAACAATAGAAATAAATCTTTGGGATAGTGTTTAGGGCTAGAATAAAAGGGCTGAATTTTTTATATTTGTGGTAATGAATAAAAAATCATGATGGAAAAGGACACTATCCCACGAAGTGTGTAAGTTAAAAAGTTAGGGCTTAGATTTTATAATCTGAGCCTTTTTTCAAAAATAAGAATAAATTGGTTTAGGACAATACCCCAATTTTGAATAGGCATCGTGGATATGCAAATAAAAACTCCAGTATAAGTTAAGCTACATTTTTGTAAATGTTTTTTTAATTATTAAATTCTTCGATTGTTTTGTAATTGAGTGTGCTATGCCTTCTTTTTTTATTGTATCCCGCTGGCAAAGTCTTCTGACTTTACACTGATAACCATAAACCCTCGCTTTTGCGAGGGTTTATGGTTTTACAAAGCAGCAGCATTTTTAGCAAAAAAGTCTTCAAACCCACCACCTGAGTCAGCGGTAATTTTGACGAATACCTGACCTATGACCTGAATGGAAACATCAGTAATCTCAAACGTACAGCGGCAGCTATGCCAGGAAACACTGCTACTTTGGTAGATAATCTTGATTATATCTATAATGGCAACCGCCTGACCCAAGTGATAGAAAATGCCATGAATGATACCGGTTATGAAGGAGGTAATAATATCATAGATTATGACCTGAACGGAAGTATGACCACCATGAAGGATAAAGGGATACAGAATATTGCTTATAATCATCTGAACCTGCCGGACCTGTTCTCCATCAATCAGAATAATCCTTTAGGAGGGCTTACCAGTTTCGGACTGAGCTATCTTTATAGGGCAGATGGCACAAAAGTACGTAAGACTTACACCTCCGGAGGCGGGAAAGGACAAAACAAAACGACAAAGATGACAGACTATCTGGATGGATTTCAATATAATTATATCGAAACCTCAGGTCCTTGTTTATGGTGCAAAACCAGTGTTGCCTATGAAGCAGAAGCTTACAGAGATAAGAACATTTTTGATCCCGGAATCATATCCCCTATATGGCTGCTTGATTTTGTCCCCACTGCAGAAGGATTTTACAGTTTCATAGAAAACCGCTATATTTATCAGTATAAAGATCACCTTGGAAATGCAAGAGTAAGCTTTGCCAAAGACAGCGCAGGCACTCTTGAAATAACAGATACCAATAATTATTATCCGTTTGGATTAAACCATGTTGGAGGATCTGGAAGTTATTACAACTACAAGTATAACGGCAAGGAACTTCAGGAAACAGGGAATGTATGATTATGGGGCAAGATTTTATATGCCGGATATCGGAAGATGGGGAGTTGTGGATTCATTGGCGGAACAAATGCGTCGTCATAGCCCTTACAATTATGCGTTCAATAATCCAATAAGGTTTATTGATCCTGATGGTATGGCACCTAAAGATGATTTTAGACTTAATAAAGATGGCTCCCTTGACTTGATCAGAAAAACAAATAGTGACGAAACAAAAGGAACTCACACAATTTACAATTCTGACTCATCAGAAGCTTTAGTTGTTAATAAGGATCTTATTGATAAAAAAGTTGAAGGAGAAAATAAGATGTATGGTGGGACAGCCACATTCTTGATTGAATCAAATAAAAAAGACGCTCAAACGATATTTAAATTTATGGCTAGAAACACCAATGTAGAGTTTGGTTTAAATGAATATCAATTTAAGGAAGGAAAAGCTTCTATAATATCCACAAATCACGAATCCAATGTAGATACTGCTCAAGCTTGGTTTAATTATTCATTCTATGGGAAAGGAAAAGATTTAAAAATATTGGATAACTGGCATTCTCATCCCAATGCGACAGATTTAAAAGAATTTAAACCGTCAGGTTACAACTCAGATGGCACTCCAAATGATTATACTGGAGATAGACAATACTATAAATATTTAAAAGAAAGTAATGGTGCGGGATTACCTCAATATTTTAATATTTATGGTACAAAGGTAAAATCAACTGTTCAATATAATGATCAAGTAATGAAAAAAATCAAAAAACTATGAAATCCTATATCTTAATTTTTCTTTCATTTATTTATCTGGCTTGTGATTCATCGTCGCAAAAAAAAGAAATTCTAACAAATAAGAACGAAATATCTCAAACAAACTCTGGAGTAAAACTAAATCTTATTACAATTAAAGAACCTTTAGAAAGAGAACTGAATGATTTTATAAAAAAGCTAGAAAAGAACGGACATGATAAAAAATCTAAAAAATCAATTCTTATTTATTTAAAAGATCAAAATGAGAATCATATGGATATTCTCTTGGCTAGTGATACGCCTAAGGAGATAGAGAACTTGAAAGGATTTTCTGTCTATAATAATTATACACTTTATTTCTTTTTTAAAAATATTGAGAATAATTGTGTGATAAATATTGAAAATAAGACTAGGAACGAAAAGTTTAAAATTTTACCACCTGCTCCATATAATAATCCACAGAAAAGAATAATTTTTAAAAAATGTACTAAGATTAAAGAGGAATATAATGACGGTTGGTAAGCTATAATACCTAAGTTTATCAGTACAAGTACAATGGGAACGAATTGCAGGAAACAGGTATGTATGATTATGGAGCGAGGATGTATATGGCGGATTTAGGAAGATGGGGTGTGGTAGATCCATTGGCGGAGAAATCACGAAGATTTAGTTCATATAATTATGCATTTAATAATCCTATAATGTTTATCGATCCGGATGGTAGAGAAGGTTTAGGTTGGGGGTTGAAAGACGGTGTTTGGAGTTGGCAAAAAGATCTTACCGCTGATAATTATACCAAAAGAGGCTTTACTGAATATAAAGATGATGGTAGCGTAATTGAAAACTCTCCTATACAGGGAAAAGAAGGAGGAGATACAGGGAAAACATATTTAGGATTTAACGGTGAAGCTTCTTATCTACCAACAAATGAAAGCAATGGTTCAACTGGACTCTTAGGCTTATCAAATTGGTTTAGAGACTTAATTGGAACAACACAGGAGACATTTTACAGTTTTTCAGGAGGAATAAATGATCCTGATAAAGAAACATTGAATAAACTTAGGCCGGGAGATAATATTGAAGCTAACGATATGTTTCAACAGATATTTATGTTTTATGGCAGAAATACAAAACTTAGTGGTGGCAGTACAGGTTTTCAAGAAGGTCTTGTCCAATTTGGTCTTGATTCAGAGGCAGCGATAGATCTTAATAAGTCTGCTTTTACAAAAGAGCCGGATACGTTTAGCTATAATGGCCTTCAAGCAGTTAGTCTTAATATTTATAGAGGATCTGGAGGCGGAATAACCGGTGTCGGCGTTAAAACTCAGGATATTCATCTAAGTGGTCTATCCAGAAGTCAAAGGGACTCAGTGAGTAGTAGAGTTAACGCTGATGAAACAAAACGTAATAATCAAAAAGACTCTGTATTAAAAAGAATAATGAAATCAAGATAATATGAAAGCTAAAATAATTTGTATACTAATTTTATTCATTATTTTTTCCTGTAAAAAAGATAAGGCTGAAAGTTTTAAAGAAGAATTTACCCAATCTATTCAGAAAAAAATTACACAAGAGCTTAAACAGGACAGTTCTACTTTAGAATCCATTCAACTTGTAAAATTTGATACTTTAAAAGAATGGCAGGAAGCTGACCTCTTATTGCAATATTCTAATCAGAAATTGATACGTTTAAATAAACAACAACAACAGTTAACAAAAGAGCTTGAAAATGTTAAAACGATAAAGGATTTTGAATCAAATGAATTAAAATATAAAAAAGTAGAGGACAGTATAAAACACGAAATAAAAATTGGAGAAAGTGTAAGATATCTGGAGCCAAAAAAAGATAAAACGGGTAATTATCAGGCAATCTTTCTTTTAAAGGTTCATGATAAAAAATCCAATACGGTTAAAAATGATTCATTATTTATGTATGTAAATGACAAAAAAGTAATTTTTACACAGGCACAATTTATTGAACAATGTATTAAGAAATTTAATAAGAATTAGTCCGATCTTGCGGATTTGTAATCACATAAGCAATAATAAAGAATCCGCTATGCAAAGTCTATGACTTTGAGTTGATGTTCCTTGTTTTGTTTCGCTATGGAGTAAAGCTCTCACCGTTATATTTATCAGTATAAAGACCACCTTGGAAATGCGAGAATAAGCTTTACCAAGGACAGCGCAAGTGCTCTTGAAATTATTAACACCAACAATTATTATGCTTTTGGCTTAAACCATATAGGTCAGGGGAAAAGTCTTTTAGGTGGGTATTTAAATTACAAGTACAACGGCAAGGAGCTGCAGGAGACTGGAATGTATGATTATGGAGCAAGGATGTATATGCCGGATATTGGAAGATGGGGAGTAGTAGATCCGTTGGCGGAGAAGATGACAAGACATAGCCCTTACAATTATGCGTTTAATAATCCTATAAGGTTTATTGATCCAGATGGTAGAGCCCCTAAAGATGATATTACGGTTAATAATTCAGGCAAAGTTCAATATGTAAAACAAAATAATCAACCCAATAGATTTTTTGACATGAAAGGAAATGAACTTAAATTCAATGACCCAAAAGGTGTTGATAAGAAATTCTTAAACTCTGAATTTAAAAAAGGAGATAGGGTTTATTATGCTATAAGCTCAGGGCAAGTAGATAAAGCTGTAAATAGTGTAGGGTTAAATGATGAAATAAAAAAGGCTAGAGGAGCAGTTGTAGCATTGCCAAGTAATGAAATGAAAGCGGCGGCTTATGGAATAGCAAATGCAATGATTGCCTTTGAATCTCATAATGATGCTGATTTTACACATAGTTTTTTAACAAATCAAGTTGAAGGAGGAAAGAATGGTTTAACAGAAGATGGAGGAGTTTTTAGAACACACTATGTAGAAGATGAAGCATTTTTTAAATTTGAAGGGACAAATGATGTTTACAATCTTTATGATGCAGGGAATTTTATGTGGGGAAATTGGACAAAAGAAATTGGATTAACAGATATAGAAGTTTCGACAGGTTCACAAGCAAATGAGTTGAGAAAAGGCAGCTTAGATTCTGGAGCGGATCAAAATGCAATAAAAAAAGGAAGAAAATATTAACATGCTAAAAAAGATTCAATACCCTAAAAATTTAATACTGATATTTTTAGTATTTTCTTTATTTTTCTATCTAATTAGAAATATTGGAGATGGAAGATCTCTTATTGATTTGATATTAAACTGGATTATTTTTATACCAGGAATAGTTACGTTTTTTATTTTTTTATAAGTAATATTTTCAAATATAAGAATGACAGAACTAATTTATTATATTCTGTAATACCTCTAATTATTTTATTCTCTTTCATTATTTATGTTGTATATAATTTTTTTATAACTTGGAATGAAGTATGGAATACTCCATAATAAAAACAACAAAGCCACTCGTTTGAGTGGCTTTGTTGTTTATAAAATGCTTTGCAGTTTAGTTTGCTTGAGAAAGGCATCCAGGAGAGCGAAGACGTGTTGTCTGTCGTTCTCTTTTAGTTTTTGGATATCAAGGATTTTGGAGATGATATTTTTTTCCAAAAGAACATTTGTAGACCCTACAAGATAATCCAGAGACACTTCCAGGGCTTCTACCAGCTGTGTGGCCATCTCAATAGATGGTTTTGCTTCCTCACGCTCCCCGCTGGTACGAATATTTTGTTCGTACCTAAATTAAATATAAGATTACTTTTCAACGCAGCTTGTTCTTATAAAGCCCAAGCTGGATTTTTCAGGAGTAGCTCTAACAGATAACCTTGAATATAAATACACCGGAAACCGCCTTAATCAGGTGATAGAATCTGCCATGAACGATACCGGTTATGAAGGAAGTAATAATATCATAGATTATGACCTGAACGGGAGTGTGACCACGATGAAGGATAAAGGGATACAGAATATTGCTTATAATCATCTGAACCTGCCGGACCTGTTCTCCATCAATCAGAATAATCCTTTAGGAGGGCTTACCAGTTTCGGACTGAGCTATCTTTATAGGGCAGATGGCACAAAAGTACGTAAGACTTACACCTCCGGAGGCGGGAAAGGACAAAACAAAACGACAAAGATGACAGACTATCTGGATGGATTTCAATATAATTATATCGAAACCTCAGGTCCTTGTTTATGGTGCAAAACCAGTGTTGCCTATGAAGCAGAAGCTTACAGAGATAAGAATATTTTTGATCCCGGAATCATACCCCCTATATGACTGCTTGATTTTGTACCAACTTCAGAAGGTTTTTATAGCTTTACAGAAAATCGCTATATTTACCAATATAAAGATCATTTAGGAAATGCAAGAGTAAGTTATGCTAAAAATAGTGAAGGCAACATTGAAATTACAGATACGAATAACTACTACGCTTTTGGAGCAAACCACATAGGCGGAACTAAATCCAGTTTAGGAGGATATAAAGGCTACAAGTACAACGGAAAGGAATTACAAGAGACCGGGATGTATGACTTTGGAGCCAGAATGATGATGCCGGATATTGGAAGGTGGGGAGTTATTGACCCAGCCGCAGAATATTTTCCAGATATTACACCTTATGCTTACGTTGTTAATGACCCAATCGGATTTGTGGACAATGACGGAGAAATGCCCGGTCCTGTAGGCGCTATAATAGGTGTTTTCTCTGATTATATAACACAGGTTGGTGTTAACTATTTTTTAGAAGGTAAAAGTTTTAATACTTCTTTAACCGATGTTAGTTACTGGTCATTAGCTATTTCTGGCGCTTTTGGTTTTGCAACAGGAGGAATAAGTACATTAACCAAAGCCGCTACAAGTGGTATAGGAAAACAAGCCTTAGTAAAAACCATAGATTTTGGCGTAGATGTTTTAGTAGGTACTGTAGAAAATGCAGTAACAGATTATGCGGAAAAAGGAGAATTTGATGTATGGAAATCAATTACTGGTGGATTGCTTGAGGCAGGTATTGGTAAATTTATACCATTAAAATACGTAGATAAACTAGAGAGTAAACTTGCTAAGAAGATGAATATTAGTGCAGAGAACATGACCCGTTTTAAAAATAGAATGCAGAATGATGCTAATAGAAGCCGAAGTACAAGAGCGAGAAATAACAGGAAATATGCTGAAAACAAAAAAGCTTACGAAAGTTACACAAAAGCTTATGCTGGTGTTAAAGTCGTAAATGATGCATATAAAGCAGGAGGAGCTGAAGCTTTACAGAATATTGACTTATTCAAAAAGACTCCAGAAGAAACTAAAAAACCAACCATTACAGTTGGAGAAGTAACAGGCGGAATAATAAGAGAATAACTATGTATAAAAATCAATATATTTTAACAATTTGTGCCGTATTAGGGTTTTTATATACTTTATTTTTTTATTATCAAAACTCTAACTTAGAAAGTATTAAAACATTAAAAGCGTACACGGTTATTGAACAAGGTTGTAAAAAATCAAGAGGTGGGTCATCAGTCCATATTAAATACAATAATAAAGTATATTATATAAGATTGGCGATAGCCGAATGTGAAAAATATCCTGTAGGGACAGAAATAAAGCTTAATTACAATAAACAATTTGATTATTTTTATAAGCCAGATGGATTAACAAGAGATAAAAGAAGGTTACTAATAATAGGCGTAATTTTTATTTTATCTATTGTCCCTTGGAAAAAAATTATAAAAATAAAAGCCTGATTAGGTGTGTAAGCTTAACAAACAAAAGCCAACTCAATTGAGTTGGCTTTTGTTATTTTACATCTTGTAGCACATTCGAGAGTGCATCTTTTAATTTTTTCTTTCCAATAAAAGCATCGGTAAACTTCCCTGTTTTTGAAGACTTCCCTATTTTTCGGACCAATTAAAAATATTAAAATAGAAGAATAACAAAAGAAATCTTCAACTCCCTTACTATTGCATTATGTAATACATTGAACCTTAATATAGAATAAAGCTCCCCATTTCATTCTACAATAAAAAAATAAAACAGACTGTTTCTAATGAAACAGTCTGTTTTTATATTTAACCTCAGCGTAAGCCGATTGGTAATTAGAACTTAAGATCTCCGTTCACTTCTCTTACTGCGTTAGCAGCTTCAGCAAATTTCAACTGCTCTTCAGCTGTAAGCGTTACGTTTACGATTTTTTCTACCCCGTTTGCTCCGATGATAGCAGGAACACCAAGACAGATATCGTTTTGACCGTACTCACCTTCAAGCATTAAAGAACAAGGGATCATTTTCTTCTGGTCACATGCAATAGCCTGAACCATTACAGAAACAGCTGCACCTGGTGCATACCAGGCAGAAGTTCCTAATAACTTAGTAAGAGTAGCCCCTCCTACTTTAGTCTCTTCAATGACATATTTTTGCTGCTCTTCATCTAAGAACTCAGTTACAGGAACACCATTTCTTGTCGCTTTGCTCAATAATGGAAGCATTCCCGTGTCACTGTGAGCGGCAATTACCATTCCGTCAACATCAGATATTGGAGATTCTAATGCCTCAGCCAATCTGTATTTGAATCTTGCAGAGTCTAATGCACCACCCATTCCGATGATCTTGTGCTTAGGAAGACCCGAAGTTTTATGAACAAGATAAGCCATAGTATCCATTGGATTAGACACTACAATGATGATTACTTCCGGAGAATGTTTTACCAGGTTTTCAGTAACTTCTTTTACAATACCAGCATTGATTCCGATCAGTTCTTCTCTTGTCATTCCAGGTTTTCTTGGGATCCCTGAAGTAATTACTGCTACATGAGAACCTGCCGTTTTACTGTAATCTCCTGTTGTTCCGGTAATTTTTGTATCAAATCCGTTAAGAGACGCTGTCTGCATCAAATCCATTGCTTTACCTTCAGCAAATCCTTCTTTAATGTCTACCAAAACTACTTCTGAACAGAAGTTCTTCATTGCGATGTATTCTGCACAGCTTGCTCCTACAGCGCCTGCACCTACTACAGTTACTTTCATATTGTTACTTTTTTTAAATTATTTTTTGTTAGTTAAGTTTAAATTTGAAACTCCCCAAATTTAACAATTCCTGAAAAAATGCGCAATTTTTCAGGAATTTAATTAGAATTAAAATAAATTAGTTGACGTTCAGTAAAAACGTATATAGTTTTTTTGCTCCGGAAAGCACTTCATTGTAGTTTTCTTCAGCCACTTCAGTATCCAGAACCTCTTTAAAGTTTTTCCACATAGGGCCTGTATTTTCCTGATAACAGCCAAAAAAGTTGAAAGTCACCTCATCAAAACCTTCCGTTTTGGAAAGCTGCTTGGCAATTACATTCCCTCCCAGTGTAGACCCTTCAATCACATACAGGGCTCCCAAAGCCTCATGCTCATTGTCAAACTGAAGGTCATGAGAAGCGGGCTGATTTTCCAGCGAAAGACTTTTCAGATCTTTTTCAATCAGAGAAAGTTTCTTTCTTTCATCAAGCTGAAGTTTCTCCGCATATTTATCAGAAAGGCTGCCGAATATTTTATCTTCACTGTGAAGAAGCATCAGATAATTGGTATGGATGATCTTTTTATAGTCTTCTAAAGTAAATGTTTTGTTAAAAATCTTTTCAGAATTAAAAAGTTTTTCTGCTGCATCGTGATAGTCTGCCGTATTTTGTTTAAGATATTCTGATACCATAAATAACATTTTAAAAGTTTCTCAAATGTAAGGTTTTTTGAACGTTAAAATGAAAGAAGTTCCCTCTTTATTGCTCTCATAATCTACACTCCCCCCTATTCTCGTCATGATACGGTGCACAATAGACAGACCTACTCCATTTCCTTTGAATTTCTTTGCATTATCCATTCTGTTGAAGATCTTAAACATCTTATCTCTCTCTTCCTCAGGAATACCAATTCCATTGTCAGAAATCCGGTAAATAATAGACTGTCCCTCTTCAGTTCCTTCAATTTCTACTTTTGGAAATTCTTTATGAGATGAATATTTTACAGCATTGTTGATGATATTTAAAAACACCTGATGAAGCATAGTCTTATCCGCCAAAACATCCGGACATTCTTTAATAATAACTTCACTTGCAGGACTTCCATAGGTCATTTTTGCATTATCAGAGATTTTCTTAATCGTTTGAACCGTTTTCAGGCTTTCAAGCTGTACTTCACTGTGCTTGGCTCTGCTGAGCTGCAGTACATCATGCATCATTTCAGCCATATTATCGATCTCTTCAATAATAGTGTTGATCTTATTTTTACTTTTTTCAGAATCGCCTGCAAGATTTCCCAACAGCATCTGTGCATTAAGTTTCATCACTGTAAGAGGTGTTCCAAGATCATGAGATATTGTATAAGAAAAACTGTCAAGCTCTTCATTTACTTTTTTAAGCTCATCATTAAGGCTTTTGATGGCATTATAGTTTTTATGGGAAGTTTCTAAAATTAAATCTCTTACAGCCTGCACTGCTGAAATATTCCGGGAATTCCATCTCTTAGAATACCCTTTAATATTTTCTGTGAAAATTCGGAAAGAGGTTCTGGGTGATATCATCTTTCTTTCTTCCCCGTTTTGTGAGAATACTCCTACCTTCTTTTCCGGATTTCCGGCCCAGTTAATATGCTCATCAAACTCTTTACGGAACCAGATCAGCATTTCATTTTTATCCCTTTCAACAAAATAAATAATGATTCCGGCAGCATTTTCAGACAGATCAAGCTCTTCTCTATGATTTTTAAGGAAGCTTCGGCTTACATATATACGGTCTTTGGTATTCTCTAGTGCCCATTGTACGATCTTTGCAATACTCTCAAGCCCTGGTGTATTTCCAGTGATCGTTATACTATCATCAGAAATGATAGCCAGACCATCGGCTTCCGGTAAGTTTTTGATCTCTGTTTTACTCTCTCTGAGAGAATCAAACAAATGATTATGCTTTAAAAACTCCGCCTTTAACTGTGAGACTTTATCATTCAGCTCTAAACGGTAATTCAGTTCACTTTTGGATTTAAATGACGAATACGCGTTCGCTGCCAAAGTGGTAAAAATCCCAGCCTGTACCCTATCTTCAAGATCAATATGCTTCGGCTCTATATTCTGGCAGGTTACCAGTCCCCAAAGATGGTCATCAATAATAATAGACACACTAAAGCTGGAAGCCACTCCCGAATTTTTAAGATACTGCCCGTGAACAGGAGACATTGCTCTTGAAGCTGAAAAAGTAAGATCTATATTTTCGTTGACTTTACTTAAAATCGGAACGGTATCAGCATATACGTTACTGAAGATTCTTTTTCTCTTTTTAAGATAAAGATCTCTTGCCTGCTTCGGAATGTCAGATTCGGGGTAATGAAGGCCAAGAAAGCTTTCCATCTCTTCATGTTTCTTTTCAGCAATCACTTTTCCGGAGCCATCCATCATGAATTTATAGACCATCATACGGTCGTAGTTCACTACTTTCGCAAGGGTTTCCAAGAGATGATTCCAAAGTTCCTTTTCATTATCAATGATGTAAAAATTATCGTACTTATTAGAAATCCGTTTGTCAGGATTAAGAAGAACCTCTTCAAATTCCAGAAAAATAGAATTTCCTCCCTTAAAAACAGAGAAATGATATTCTTTACCACTGATAAAAATTTTGTCAAAATAAGTTTCATTTCTACGTCTGGTAAACTTATCCAGTGAAGAATAGATCTCTGAATCAATAATGCCCTGAAAACTTTCGGGAAAGTCAGTAATTTTCCTGTCGAAAAGCTCATACAAGTTCCCGATATTAAATATATCCGAAATATTCCTGCTTAAAAAAGTAATGGCACGGGATTCCGCATCAATGCCAATCAAATAACCAAAACTTTGTATAGAACCCGGAATATGGATAGGTTCTTCATGGCATTCTATAAAATTCATATATCTCTTCAGTCTATCAATCAAATATAGCGTTTTTTTAAATAATTTTCTATTTTGTAACGCTTAAATTTAAAGTGTGACCTTCGGCACTGCAAAGGAAGTTTCTATACATCGGAAAGAGAAAAAAAAGTATTAAAATATTCTTCATTTTTAACTCTTTTTAGTATGGCATTTATAAAATATACAAAAATTTCTACAGCTATCAATTTTTTTCCTTTTAACCATGATTCATAACATAAATTACGCATTATTAACCTTAATAATTATGTTATTCAAACAAATTTTTCTAAATTTATATCACCAAATAATGAATCTAACATGAATCTATTGAATTATTCATAATAATTACAATAAAAAATTTAAATCCAAACAATAGTATTATGAAAAAGTTCCCATTAATTTTATTTTCTCTGGTCCTCTCTATAGGATTATGGAATCCATCAGAAGCCTGTACAAGGGTTGTTTACAAAGGTCCCCAAAATACTGTTCTTACAGCCCGCTCCATGGACTGGCGTGATGAAATCCCGGCCAACCTCTGGGTCTTTCCCAAAGGAATTGACCGCAACGGACAAACCGGTCCAAAATCTGTAAAATGGACCTCTAAGTACGGAAGCATCATCAGTTCTTCATGGGATATTGCCTCTGCAGACGGAATGAATGAAAAAGGACTGGTTGCCAACCTTCTCTGGTTAGGAGAATCCCAGTATCCGAAATTCGATGGAAAAGGAAGTAAAAAGGGACTTGCTATTTCATTGTGGGCGCAGTATTATCTTGACAATTTTGCTACCGTAAAAGAAGCCGTAGAATTTTCAAGCAAAGAACCATTCGTTATTGTAAGTGATTATATTCCGGGAACAGAAAGATTTACCACCATTCACCTTTCTATTTCAGATGCTTCAGGTGATAATGCCGTATTCGAATACATCAACGGAAAACTGGTCATTCATCATGATCCGTCTTACACCGTAATGACCAACTCTCCGATTTTTCAAGAACAGCTTGCCCTTAACAATTACTGGAAAGGAATACCTGGTACAGTAATGCTCCCCGGAACCAACCGTGCAGCAGACCGTTTTGTAAGAGCTTCTTACTATATCAATGCTATTCCGCAGACCGCAGATATCCGTACAGCCGTTGCCAGTGTTTTTGGTGTCATCAGAAACTGTTCTGTACCTTACGGGATTACCTCAGCTACAGAGCCCAATATATCATCTACAAGATGGCGTTCGGTTTCAGATCAGAAAAATAGGGTCTATTATTTTGAAACTGTTTTTACTCCCAATACTTTCTGGGTAGATCTTAATGATTTTGACCTAAGTCCGAAAGGTAAAGTAATGAAACTGGATCTAAGCAATAACCATACTTACAACGGTAAATCCAACGCAAATTTTAAAGAATCTGCACCGTTCACTTTCTTAGGATTAAACTAAACATATATACTACAAAACTTATAAAATAATAAACTACATATCGTATTTCAGCATCCCATTAAACTTATCAAAAGTATTCTGTAGTTTTTGAAAACCAGACGTTCATCCGGATCACTTGAATTACATGTCTCCTCTTCCGGAGAGGTGGCTAGATCAAAGATCTGAAGGAGGTAGTTTTTAATACAGCTTCATAAGTATTTTACAAAAACTTATGCAGCAAAACAGACTTCAAAACATTAAAAAAATAAACAAAAAGATATGGACTTTTTTTCAATCAAAAGGAAAAGCCTGATCCTCTGTATGCTGGCCTGCGGGTTATCAGCCACTGCACAGATTCAGGATTCTCTGAAAGCCCAGCCTCCTCAACAGGAAGAAGACAATGTAAAATATCCACAACTTCAGATCAAAGGCCTTTTCCAGGCCCGCTATCTGGTTGGGATGAGTAAAGATGTAGATGTAAACGGGCTTCACCACACCGACGGCTCCGGAACTGATAATAATTTCATGCTCAAATACATGAGGGTACAATTGCGGGCACAGATCAGTAAACGTACAGAAGTTGTGGTGCTGGCCAACCTTGCCGATTTTAAAAATGATCCTAAAAGCAGAGTTCTCGAAAACGCTTATCTGAAGTACACCTTCAACCCCAAATTAGCCATTACTGTAGGACAGTTCAGACCATGGTTCGGTATTGAAGAGACCTATCCTATTGATATCATCAAGTCTTTAGACTGGTCCAACCAGTATACTGAATTCGGAAAACTGGGCTGGACGAGTTTCCAGATCGGGATGTCTGCCACCGGACAGCTTCAGCTGGGAGAAATACCTTTTCAGTATGCAGTCTCTGTAGTGAATGGAAACGGGAAAAACCAGGTAAATGATAATGATAATGGAAAGCAGTATTCTACCCGTCTTGTTTTTGGATTATCTCAGAAATACAGCTTCAATGTAGGTCTTAATGGAGGTATCGGAGAGGTATTCAGTAAAAAAGTATATGCGGTAGGGGTAGATCTGAGCTCTCTCGTAAAATTTGATCCGAAATGGAGCCTTGATATGCAGCTGGAAGCCAAACAGGCAACCAATCACGTTCTTTACAACTCTATCGCTCCTGAATTAAGGCCTGAAAATCCTGACCAATACCTGGTTCGCGGTGCTTATTTTCTTCCGAATTTAAGATATGAGATCAACCACAAAAACCTCAGCGCCTTCGAACTATCCTGCCGGTACGAATATCTTGATACCAACTTCAGAATGGCTTCCAACCCAAGACAGACTATTACCCCAATGTTCGGATTGGAATTCCTGAAAAACTACGGAGCAAGAATTCAGCTGGGTGTACAGTTTGACCGCTACAAACATCAGGTTGAAAACACCTCACAATATAACAACAATCTATTCATCGTTCAGGTACAGAGTAGATTCTAACCTAATAAATAGTTACTATCATGAAAGAAATTAATATTAAAAACGTAGCCATCACATTTGCTGTTGCGTTGATTATATGGTTTATACCTGTACCGGACGGTGTTACTCAGGATGCATGGCATCTTTTTGCCATTTTTGCAGCAACCATTTTAGGAATCATTCTTAAAGCCGCTCCCATGGG
Source organism: Chryseobacterium sp. MEBOG06 (assembly GCF_021869765.1). Classification (NCBI taxonomy): domain Bacteria; kingdom Pseudomonadati; phylum Bacteroidota; class Flavobacteriia; order Flavobacteriales; family Weeksellaceae; genus Chryseobacterium; species Chryseobacterium sp. MEBOG06. Next base: position 3,974,957 of record NZ_CP084580.1, read on the forward strand.
AACCATGTGTATGATGGCTATAGCCTTCACTGCACTGACGCAGGTAGTGGCTCCCGGAGATGCCGGAAAATCAATTACAAAAGCACTTTCCGGATTTGGAGATAAAGTAATCTGGCTGATCGGGATTTCATTCTTTATTGCCCGCGGATTTATCAAAACAGGCCTTGGAAACCGTATCGCTTTTTTATTCATCAGAGTTTTCGGTAAAAGTTCATTAGGGCTTGCCTATGGACTGGGACTTGCAGACGTTTGTCTTGCTCCGGCCATTCCAAGTAATACCGCAAGAGGAGGAGGGATTATCTACCCTATCATGAAATCTATGGCCATAAGTTTTGATTCCGTTCCTGAAAAACCGGAAACCCATAGAAAATTAGGTTCATTTTTAACATTGAACAGTTATTATATGAATCTTATCGCATCTTCTATGTTTCTGACAGGGACAGCAAGTAACCCCATGTGTCAGAAATTTGCTGCCAACCTCGGGATTGATATTACCTGGATGTCATGGGCAGCAGCAGGTTTTTTACCGGGTGCAGTAGCATTCTTTGTTGTTCCACTGGTACTTTACAAATTATATCCGCCTGAATTGAAAAAAACAGGTGATGCTCCTAAAATGGCGGCTCAGAAATTAAAAGAAATGGGGCCAATTTCAAGAAACGAATGGTTAATGTTACTGGCATTTTTTATTCTTTTAGGTCTTTGGATTTTTGGTGGTGCACTTTCTATTGATGCTACTACAACGGCTTTCATTGGGTTGACATTATTATTACTCACATCAGTATTAACCTGGGAGGATGTAAAAGGTGAAAAAGGAGCCTGGGATACGATCGTTTGGTTTGCCGTTCTGGTGATGATGGCAAGTTCATTGAATGAATTAGGCTTCATTGGCTGGTTCAGTGATCTTATCAAGGTAAAAATCGGTGGATTAAGCTGGCAGGTCGCATTCCCTGTGATCATTGTGGTTTACTTCTTCAGTCACTATATTTTTGCAAGTGCCACAGCCCATGTAGCAGCGATGTATGCTGCGTTGCTGGGAGTAGGTGTTTCTTTGGGAATTCCACCTATGCTGTTGGCCATGATGCTAGGTTTCATGGGATCAGTGTATGGAGTGCTTACCCATTACGGACACGGTCCGGCTCCGGTATTCTTCGGAAGTGGCTATGTAGATCTGAAATCCTGGTGGGTCAGAGGTCTTGAAATAGGAGTCGTACTCTTGATCATTTATATGGTTGTAGGAGGATTGTGGATGAAAGTCTTAGGATATTATTAATCATTAAATCAAACATATGTTATCAACATTGTCAAGAAAAATGCTGATGTGCCTTACAGGACTCTTTTTGGGCTTCTTCCTGTTGATTCATTTCCTTGGAAATCTTCAACTTTTTCTCCCACAGGAGCAGGCTCATCTGCAGTTCAATGCCTATTCGCATTTTTTATCGGGAAATATTATTATCAAAATAGTTTCTTATGTTTTGTATGCCAGTATTATTTTACATGCTGCAGACGGGCTGATCATCACTTTAAAAAATAAAAAATCAGGTGGCAGCTATCAATCTGACGGACGCGGAAGAGCCAGCAACTGGGCTTCCAGAAACATGGGAATCCTCGGAACATTAATTTTAATCTTCCTTGTCATCCATTTTCAGAATTTCTGGTATATCTACAAATTCGGAAATCCGCCTTTGGATGAGAACGGAAATAAAGACCTGTACATTCTGGTAGTAAATGTTTTCAAAGAATGGTGGTACGTGATCATTTACATCATTTCGATGATCGCCCTATGCTATCACCTGATACACGGGATACACAGTGCCGTAAGAACACTGGGACTGTATCATCCGAAGTTCGTAAAGTGGTTTAAAACTATCGGAATTGCCTATTCAATCATTATCTGTGTAGGTTTTGCATTGATGCCGGTGTATGTATTTTTTACTTATCATTAAACAGAACGATCATGATTTTAGATTCAAAAATACCACAAGGTCCATTAGAACATAAATGGGCTAACTATAAAAAGAAGGCCAGACTGGTAAACCCTGCCAACCGCAAGAAACTGGACGTTATTGTTGTAGGAACAGGACTGGCAGGAAGTTCTGTCGCGGCTTCTTTAGGAGAAATGGGATATAACGTAAAATCCTTCTGTTTTCAGGACAGCCCTAGAAGAGCTCACTCCGTGGCAGCACAGGGTGGTGTAAACGCTGCTAAAAATTATAAAAATGATGGTGACAGCGTTTACAGAATGTTTGTTGACACTTTGAAAGGCGGGGATTTCAGAGCCCGTGAAGCCAATGTTTACCGTATGGCGGAATGTTCTTTAAACCTCATCGATCAGGCCGTTGCACAGGGCGTTCCCTTCGGACGTGAATATGGAGGTTATCTCAACAACCGGTCATTTGGAGGGGTTCAGGTGAGCCGTACTTTCTACGCAAGAGGACAAACCGGACAGCAGCTGCTTCTGGGAGCTTATCAGGCTCTCATGAGACAGGTTGGAAAAGGTTCTGTACAGCTTTTTTCAAGACATGAAATGCTTGATCTGGTTACCGTTGACGGAAAAGCCAGAGGAATTATCGTAAGAAATTTAGACACAGGAGAAATTGAAAGACATGCCGCCCATGCCGTAATACTGGCAACAGGAGGATACGGAAAAATCTATTACCTTTCTACACTCGCTATGGGCTGTAACGGTTCTGCAATCTGGAGAGCCCATAAAAAAGGAGCTTTAATGGCTTCCCCAAGCTGGATTCAGGTGCACCCTACTTCTCTTCCACAGTCCGGAGATTATCAGTCTAAGCTGACCCTGATGTCCGAATCATTACGTAACGACGGAAGAATATGGGTTCCGTTAAAAGAAAGTGAAAACAGACCTCCCAATGATATTCCTGAAAATGAAAGAGATTATTATCTGGAAAGAAGATATCCGGCTTTCGGAAACCTTGCTCCAAGAGACATCTCCTCCCGTGCAGCAAAAGAAAGAATTGATGCAGGCTTTGGAATCGGACCTTTGAAAAATGCAGTCTATCTGGATTTTTCAAAAGCCATCAAAGAACAGGGAAAAGATAAGATCAAAGAGAAATACGGGAACTTATTCGATATGTATCTTAAAATCACAGGATATGATGCCTATAAAGAGCCAATGATGATCTCACCATCAGCCCACTTTTCAATGGGTGGACTTTGGGTAGATTATGAGCTGATGACCACTGTCCCGGGGCTGTTTGCACTAGGTGAAGCTAATTTTGCCGATCATGGAGCCAACAGATTGGGAGCCAACTCACTTTTGCAGGCTTCTGTAGATGGATATTTTATTGCTCCTTATACCATTGCCAACTATCTGGCTGATGAAATTCACACTGGAAAAATTTCACCGGATACTCCTGAATTTGAGCGGGCTGAAAATGCAGTTAAAAACCAGATCCGGGATTTTATCAATATCAAAGGAACAAAAACAGTTGACTATTTCCACAAAACTTTGGGAAAATTACTATATGACTATTGTGGTCTGGCCAGAAATGAAGAAGGATTAAAATATGCCATCCAGGAAATCAGAAAACTGAAACAGGAATTCTACAAAGACGTAAGGGTTTCCGGACAGGGAGATAAAATGAACAGCGAGCTGGAAAAAGCAGGCCGTGTTGCCGATTATTTCGAAATCGGGGAACTGATGTGCTATGATGCACTAACCCGCAATGAATCCTGCGGTGCTCATTTCCGGGAAGAGTATCAGACGCCCGACGGAGAAGCGATGAGAAATGATGCAGAGTATCAATTTATCTCTGCGTGGGCCTGGAAAGGTGAAAACGGAGAACCTGAGCTGATCAGGGAACCTTTAATCTTTGAAGAGATTCAGCCAACGGTAAGAAGTTACAAATAAAAAACAGAAAATTATGGATTTACATCTTAAGATATGGAGACAGAAGGACAGAGAAAGTGATGGAAAACTGGTCAGTTATGACCTGAAAGGATTAAATTCCCATATGTCTTTCCTTGAAATGCTGGATACTTTAAATGAAAAGCTGATCATTGAAGGTGATGAGCCTGTGGAATTCGATCACGATTGCCGTGAAGGTATCTGCGGGCAGTGTGGAATGATGATTAATGGTATTGCCCATGGCCCTTTAAAAAATACAACAACCTGTCAGCTTCACCTCAGATCCTTCCAAGATGGAGAAACAATTCTTATTGAGCCATTCCGGGCAGAAGCTTTTCCTGTGAAAAAAGATTTAAAAGTAGACCGTTCTGCTTTTGACAGAATTATCTCTTCAGGAGGTTTCGTGTCAGTGAATACCGGTCAGGCTCCTGATGCTACAGCAATTCCGGTTACTCATCAAACTGCAGAGGAAGCTTTTGATTCTGCTGCGTGCATCGGATGTGGAGCTTGTGTTGCTACCTGCAAAAACGGAAGTGCCGCTTTATTTACCTCCGCAAAGATCACTCATATGGCATCATTGCCTCAGGGGAAAGAAGAAAGAAATAAACGTGTCCTGGACATGGTTACTCAAATGGATTCTGAATTATTCGGGCACTGTTCGAATACAGAAGCCTGCCAGGTAGAATGTCCTCAGGGAATTTCTGTACTGAATATTGCCAGGATGAATTTTGAGTACAACAGATCTCTTTTCTTCCGAAAGAAGTAATAGAAGCAATATGGCAGATTTGCAAAAAAGCAAAGGAAGCTGAAAAATGAATTTAAATACAGACTATAATAAAAGAGCGGGTTTACCAATTGGTAAACCCGCCCTTTTTATTTTTAAAATGCCAAAATGGACATCTTTATTATACCTCTTTTTCAAAATAAAGTCTGTAATATTTTCCTTTATCGTCCTCTCCCATTTCCAGCTTCTGACGGTCACCATGAATATAGATATGGAAATTTTTATCCAGTTTGATAATACTTTTGAAATGTCTCTGAGTCTTTTTCACTGCTGCTTCACTGATTGGGAATTCTTCAGCGATATTCACCTGCATATCCTGTTCATAGTCTGTTTTAAAGTTCACGAAACTCTCAATCACATGTTCATCTCCCAAAACTTCGGTAGCAAATTCGTCTAACTTAAATTCTTCTTTTTCTTTGAAGAAGTTGATGGATTTATTCAGGAAATCTGCCTGGTCTGCTTTGGAAACTTCAAATTCCTGTGGAAGCTGTTTGGTGATATAATCTTTATAGACCATTAAAGCTTCCTGAGTGTGAAAATACTCATCATCACGCTGTTTTACTTTCAGGAAATCTTCAAACCAGTAGTACATATCCCCGTTTTTGTTGTTGTCAACCACAGAAAGTACATATCCGGTTTCTTTATTATTGTTGTAGATCAATGCAGCTTTATCAATTTTAGATAAACCAATTCCCTGATCTTTTTCGATATCAAATGTTTCTTCTGAAGGATTGATTTTAAGGAAAGATTCTCTTTTTTCAGTTTTAAAGATCCCTATCTTATGTACTCTGTCCGGGCGCTCACTTTCTTCTTCAAAAAATACAATAAATAATTCCCCTCCCTGCACTCTGGGATTTTCTGCAGCTTCGAAAAGGTGCTTAGCGATATTTTCAGACTCCCAGATAAATTTGGACTGATCCTCAAAAATTTCAGATACAGCACTGTAAACAGGGTTGTTCACCAGATAAGTATCACTGTAAAAATGGAAAGTTTCTTCTGATTTAAAAGAACCTAAAAAGTAATTTTCAAGCATTTCTGCCATTCCTTCTTCCAGCTTCAATTCTTCCTGGGAAAGCGTTAAAGATTCTCCGTTGATCTTATTTCCGACTCTGTGTACTATTATTTTTGAAAACATTTTTCTGAATATTTGAACTGCAAAGATATTCATTCTTATCCTTTCTGCGAAACTTAAGAATAGTATTGATTTTATTTTTGGTTTGTGCTGAATTTTTAAACTACAAAAGACACAAAAGCTTTATTTTAAAACACTTTAGTTCACTTTAGAAAATTAAAATAGTACTGCAAAAAAGTTAACTAAAGCCGAAATCTAACATTTTCAAAACCTATGTGTACTTCTTATATAATACATAAAGCTCTTTACTTAAAAATAACTTAAGTGTTATAATTCTTTTGTGAATTTAATGGTTGGGATTCCTCTTAAATCCTACACAGAAAAACGGTTCCTTCTTTTCAATTTGATAAACGCCTTATCATTTTGACATGTTTGTAATGTTTCAATGGCAAAGCGATCCCCACATAACCACCTAACCAATAACGCATTATACAAAAACCACTTCCAACGGAATACCTTTGGCATCTTCATTCTCAAAACATCTAAAAATGGACTTAAACACATTAAACAGGATAGATAAGCTAAGAAGATTAAAAAGCAGAGGCCCCAAAACACCCTCATGGCTGAAACCTTATCATATGCTCTTCTTTGCATTTTTGGTCATTTTGATCTTTGGAGCTTTTATCAAAATACTTGAACAAAATCCTCATTAAAAATATAATTATATGAACTATCTACAAGCCGTACATGAAATCACTGAAGTGGTTCCTGACTTTGGAAATGAAGTAAAAGAAATCAAAATCCAGAATTCATACAGCATAATCCGGACATTCACTGAACGTATTAAAAACATGATCCGTCAGAATGACACAAATCTACTGTTCAGGAGTTTACAGAAAATGGACAAAATCTACACTAGTGGAGATACTGTCTTAAAAAATGCCATTGAAACTACTTTTATCTATTCTCTGGACAATTTTACAGCATTTTGCAGTGAAGAATACCGGAAAAAGATCTTTAGTCATATGTCTTCAGACCTGCAGCAGGTCTATTCAAGACAAATTTACAGTCATGGCATATAAAGGGTTTGTTACATTTTTCACCTGTTTCATTACAAAGTGTTTAATTTAAACAAAATTAAAAATAACTCACAATCAATAGATTATGAAAAATAAAATCAGAAGAATTTCAGATTGGAAAACCTGGAAAACAACCACTAATAAACATAATTCTGAGATATTACTCACTCACATAGCAGTGATCATAGGAGTATTTATTTTTGCAGCATGCCTTTAAATTTTGGTATACATTTCGCTACAATAAAAAGTGTTTGAAAAATTCTTAATTATGATGAAAGTACAAATGCAAACTATTAATCAAAAAATAGCTGTTGAATACTTAAAATTTTTCTATGCTCCACTTCGCAGTGAAATCACACAGTTGTCTGTACAGGACAATTTCGCTGGGATCATGCAGGCTACTGTCAATTATCTGAAGAATCTTTTACAGGAATCGAAGATCAGCATTATTGCCCATCACATCAAACTGATGGACTGGCTTTACAGAAATGGTGATTCATACGTGAAAACGATGATCGAAAACCTCTTTGTAAGATCTTTCGAAAGTTTTAAAAAACATGCTAAAATCCAACACTGGAAATTGCTTTACCAATATATGCCTGTAAGCTTCCAGATCATTTATAATGAACAGCAGAAGCAGGATCAGATCTATTTTGGTAAATAGTATAATCAAGTTGAAGAAGTTGAAAGAGTAAATACCCCTGTTTACTCTTTCACTATCTTTACATATTTGATTTTTTCCCCGTTACAGAAGCAACTTTCTCTCTTTTCTATTTCACAGGTCCGTGCAAAACACCTATTTTTGTAAAAAGTACCGATGAAATACCCATTTTATGCTGCGCTGATCTCGCTGTCACTGATCTCATGTGGAAATAATGATAATACGATTGAGGATCCAAGACCTATAGATAAGCAGGCTTACCAATTTGAGTTTAAAAGTTATCGTGTAAAGGGTACTGTTCTTTACAAAGGATCATCAGGAAGCAAATCTAATCCTGATGAGTCTTATCTCAGCAATTACTGGAGCTTATATAAGGAACCGGCATGGAACAAAATAGAGCTTGATCTGAAAAAAAGCTCAATAAAACTAATATCCGGTACGTCAGCAGATATAACCTACAGTATTAAAATCATCAATGATTCTGTTTTAATTGATGACAACAGCAATAAACCGAATTATATCGGTGATTTCGATAAAAACACTTCTACCTTTACTTTAAAGAGAACTTTCAGATATATGAAACGTGAGCCAAGAAACGGTTCTGACGGGCTGACTATCGCTCTGAATACATTTTTTGGCACTACTCAATATGAAAATATGTTTGGAATTGTTTTTACCACTCCATCAGAAATGACAAAGTCGGAAGATGCCGTACTGTGGAGTAATATTGAATATATTTATAAAGAATTATAACTGGTTACACAGTATTAAAGCAAATCCCCGGAATGTATTAATTCCGGGGATTTTTTTTTTGTTATACGGGGATCTTATTTCTTCCCAAATACGTTATGAATAATCTGAGTTTCCTCTTTATTAAGCTTTGAAGCTTTTCCCAGCTTAGTCACAAAAAGGGTTACTTCTTCCGGAGTTGCCGGAGATCCCAGGTTTTCGTCTTTTTCATTGAAAGAATTGGTTAATACCTCCCCTTTCGGGTTGATGATCACCCAGAAAGGCAATCCTGCATTTTCTCCTTTATATTTATTCATCAGCTCCTGTCCACCGGGGTTTTCAAGGCTTTTCTTTTCTCCTCTTTCCTGAACATCCACATAAGCAGTGACAAATCTTTTATTAAAAATAGGTTTGGCCTCCGGAAGATCCATATTTTTCTCCATCATCTTACACCATTTACACCATGAAGCGTGGAACATCAGTAAGACATTTTTCTTTTCTGCTTTAGCTTCTTTGAGTGCTTTATTTAATACTATATCTGCTTTTTCCTGTGCCATATTTAACTGAAACAGCAACAGGGCAGCAATGACTATAATTTTAGAGTATTTCATTCTGAATTTTGCTTTAATATTACACGAATGTAAGTATTTTTCTGTAAAAAAAGGACTATGTTTTTTGGCGCAAATTAATTTTTATGAAGAAACTCAGCCCATCATTTTTCTACAGTTTGAAAAAAGGCATACAATAATCTATTAAGTACAGAAGTAAAAAAGCTCTTCCAACATCATCGGAAGAGCTTTTTTGAATAATATAAGAAAGTTTGTTACTGAACTACTTTTATCCCTGATGCCAGTAATCTGATCTCTGTTGCAGGTTCAGTTATTTTTGCAATGTCTTCGGGAGATTTTTTAGCATCTTCCGCATAGTGACGAAGCTCTTCTACGGAAGTTTTCTTCAGCTCGGCTTTTCCGTCCAATACAATTGTTTTTCCTTTAATGGCTGCCGGTAAGAAAAATGCATAGTCTTTCATTTTTACAAAAACCTTTGTTTTCTGTGGGTTTTCCAACGTGATCCAGCATCCTTTTTTAGGGCATACATCGGTTACCTTTCCTTTAATGGTAACGTCTTCTGTAATAGGTTTTGTATTCAGGATCTCGTTTAGATTCTGCATAGAAACTGCTTTTGCTTCTTTATCTGCAGAAACTCCTGCACCATAAGAATCACCAACGTTGGCTTTTCCTTCCGGCAGTTGTGCAAAAACGATGATACTTAAGGCAAAGAATCCTAATGATAATAGTTTTTTCATGTTTCTCTTTTTTTATAATTGTTATGATTTGGGTAATTCAGGTGGGCGCATTTTGTATTTGTAGCTATTCAGAGTTTTTAAAAAAGCTACAATGTCAAAAATTTCTTCATCCGTTAAATTCAGTTTTTCCACCATTTCTGATTTATGTGGAAATTTAGGATCATTGATCTGATCTCCTTTCGGGATTTCTCTGCCCATTCCGGCATTGTACATCATGACAATATTAGCCAGTTCTGGGAAAAGTCCGTTGTGCATATAAGGTTTGTTTTCGGAAACTTCCCTCAAGGTAGGTGTTTTGAATTTTCCTACATCTTCATTTTTATTGGTAACCACATATCTTCCCAAATCCTCATATTTCCTTCCATAGTAAGTCAGCCCTAGATTATGGAATTTCTGATCAGAAAAATAAGGGGTGTTATGACAATTGATGCAATTGGCTTTGGTACGGAATAAATGAAGTCCGTTCACTTCGGCATCTGTCAGCACATCTTTCTTTCCGGAAACAAATTTATCAAACTTAGAAGGCGGGCTTATGAGGGAACGCTCAAAAGTAGCAATTGCTTTGGCAATTTTATCTTCTGTAATATCTCCGTTTCCGAAAGCTTTTGCAAAGAGTGCTTTATAGTCTTTAATTTTTCGGATATTCTTTGTCGCCATTGACATGTGAAGATTCATTTCTACGGGATTTTCAATAGGTGCTTTTACCTGCTCTTCCAGTGTCGCTGCGCGGCCGTCCCAGAAGAAAGTTTTTGCATATCCTATATTGACCAGGGTAGGTGCATTTCTGGTTCCCGTCTGCCTGTCATGACCAAATGAAACCCTGCTTCCGTCTGACCATCCAATCTCAGGATTATGGCAATTTGCACACGATATTTGTCCGCTTTTAGATAATCTGGGATCAAAAAATAACATTTTTCCCAGCTCCATTTTATCTTCAGAATAGGGATTGTCTTTAGGATAGGTCATTTCAGATAAAGGTCCTATATCCTGAAAGCCTTCTTTAGCTTCATTAAATAAATGGGGAACCGGCCACTTAGACTGGTCTCCGCTGCTGTATAAGGTACGCAGCTCTTCTACGGTATATCCCGTAGGGTCATTAGAAGTATAACTCAATAAACATACTATTCCGGCAACGGCCAGAAAAGCGAGATATCTGTCTTTCATTTCTTTTTTAGTAATAAACATTCAGCCCTACAGCAGCAATCTGATTGGCTTTTCCATTATAATCTGCTCCATTTTTATAAGTACTGTTCATCAGCCAGACCTGAGTAAAGCTTCCAAACAGTTCATATCTGATTTTACCTTCATCCAAACGGTAACTTGCATTCAGGTTAAGCCCTATTTTAGGGGTGGTATCATAAGCAAAGTCAGGTTGTGCTATTTTGGATACAAAGATATTATCTTTAGAACTTTGATAAGGTGCATAGTTGAATTCTTTTTGCAACGGCACGTAAAGATTTTGAGTAATTCCTACAGCCAGTTTATTGGAAGGCATCAGAGCAAATTCTCTTTCCAACCCCAAACGGTACTGAAAAAAAGAAAGTTTTCTATCCATCACTACAGATACATCTTTGACATGATTTTCACCATATCCTGCATCCAAGAGCATTTTAAATGCCTCATTTTTATGATTGAACCACACTACACTACTTTTCCATGAGAGGTTTTTCTGCTCCAGACGGTATGTTCTGTACTGTAATGGGTAGTTGTAATTGGTATCCAGCTGATCCTTATAGGTAACCGCCGAAGCCCATTTTTTTCCGTTATACTTTCCTAAGAAATTAATGTAGAAACTATGCAGATCGGTCTTCAGCCCGGAATATTTTGTATAATCTTTATGATATGCATAGCTGGCATCCTGATATTCATAGATCTTATAAAAACGTTCTATCACATTTGTATAATCATACCCGGCAGAAAAGTGAGTACTGGCAGTGTTAAAAGCGTATTCTCCACCCCAGATATAACCTCCCATTTTATATTCAGAATTTCTAAATATCGTATTTCCTATATACTGGTTACCATAACCTTCATTGTAACGGATATAGATGCTGTCATTGGCAGGGATATTTCCTCCAATACTCACAAACATAATATCATTCCCTTTATAATGGTTGATGTAACTCAATTTTCCAAAAATAGCATGCTGTCTCCATTTCAATCCCAATTTGGCAAAGGCTTTATAAGTATAATCATCCACTTTTGGTCTGGGATCGGCATTCTGCCTGTAGGATTTGGCATACCTTCCTTCTCCGCCTATCTGTAAAATAACCGGTTTCACAGGGTTATAGGCAAACTGCCCATTAATAAAGTAGCTTTGCTTCTGCCATCTTGCCGAACGGGGAGCCCAATAATAAGAAGGGTTGTAAATAAAGGAAGAATTGGTAGTTCTCTCATCATTCAGAATATAGGGAACATTATCTTCAGTAGTTTTATCTGCCTGAAGTTTTCCTGATAATGCAATTTTATCATTCAGTTTATAAACTCCTTCGGATTGAAAAGTAAAGCTGCCAATTTTATCAGCAGTCTGAACTCTTTTAAAGTTCTGTTTCGTTGTAGAAAACTGAAAGCTTGTCTGAGAAAAATCTAAAGGCTGAAAAAAAGAGATATAAGGATCATTTATTCTGATATCCTTTTCTACAGAACTTATATTAATACTATCTAAATGCGTAGTCTGAGCATGAAAGAACTGACTGCTTAAAGCAGCCAATCCCAACATACTGTATTGAAAAACTTTTCTTATTTTTTTTCTTTTATTGTGCATATCCTCTAGGGTTTGCTTTAATGGTTACAAAATCATTGGCAGAATTATTGGTATCCTGCAATACTACACGGCCATTAATGATTTCTTTCGTTTTACGAATTACAGAAAGTCCCGTAAAAGTACCCTCTGCCAATCCGTTAGTATTATTAACAATGAAAGTTCTTGATGCATCAATATCAGACGGGAAATCCTTAGGTGCTTTTTGCTCCTTATCTGTAATATCTATACCGTCTATGATAAATTTCTTAGGAACCTGTAAAAACAGTGTTCCGATAGGTGCTTTAGGAGCGGCAACTTTTTTCCAGCTTGCAATTTCAGCATCCGTAGCTCTCAAAATCCCTACTCCAAGCATAGAATTAACATTCAGGATAAGGTCATTAGAAGCAATACTCCAATAGTTCACCAGCATATCCGGTACCATAATATTCTGAATATCCCATGCGAAAGGTTTTTTACCATTGCTTATGTTATAGTCTCCCATATAGGTTTCAAAGTCAGCATTGCTCAGATCAACGGTTTTAGAAGGGTCCTGTATGGCTACCCCTACACCATTAATATCATTAAAAGGCATTTTATGATTAATGGCTGTTTGGGCTACAATGATACTTTTTCCTGGTAAAATAGGATATTGGCTTCCACTTCCGGGAACTTTAATTAATATATTGGAATATACATAGTCCGTATTGGCGGCTGTTCCTCCCCCTGCTGTCTGGCTCCAGTCATACTGTCCATTAGGTAAAGTATAACTGGTTACATTATTATTCACATTTCCTTCCAGAAAAACAAGGTATAAACCATCAGCATAAATAGTCTGGTCAGAATTGTTGTGAATCTCAATAAACTGATCTCTGAAATTAGCGCCCAGCTTATTATCTGAACCTGCATAATAATATTGTTTGATCACAAGATCTCCAAGATTTCCACTGGAAATTCTTACCAATGTAGACGAGATATTGGCATTAACAGTTACTTTTTCCTGGAATCCTCCGAAATGTACGATTTCATAGCTCGTTTCCTGCCCCAGCTGCTGCTCATATTCGCTTTTCTTCAACTGCAGTTCAGCCCGAATGCTGTAAGTTCCCGGTAGTAAAGCCGTTAATTTTAAATCTCCATTAGCATCGGTTTTTCCTGTAATTTTATCACCAGTGGCTGCATTTTCCATAGTAACGGTTACGTTGGCTACCGCTTTGTCTGCAACGGAAGGATATTTAGAAGCATCATATTTAATATTTACAGTAAACGGAACAGGCTTAATCTCGTTATTTCCGCCGAAGTCCTCATCTCTGTTACATCCTACAAGGGCCAGAACTGGTATGATCAGCAATATTATTAATCGTTTCATTGTTTTTATTTTTAGTATTATTATTAAAATTTATAGGAAATATTAGCTCCAAATGATGTAGAAGTAAAGTTGGGATACAGATATCCTTGTTCGTTATATGCTTTTAAATTGAAAACATTACTTACATATACCGAGAGTCTGAAACCGCTTAAGAAATCTTTTGTTACCCTTAAATGAACATTATGCAGAGTTTTGTTATATAAACCTGAAAGCTTCTCATCCGTAGGTTTCAGGAATAGGTTCTGATATAAAGGATTAGTTCTGTCATTTTCCGGAATCATCTCTATCTCTCCACCGTATTTAAGATACCCTACAGGATAAATATCGTTGGCACCTGACAATTTCTTGTCTAAAAGGAAATGATCTGTTCTCAATCCTATAATTAATCCTGCCTTAGCAAGGTGATAGTCAAAGCTGAAACTCGCTCTGGCCATGGTGCTCTTATTTCGGGTATCGTTATAAATTCCGTATTCAAAATTCTTATCTGTAATGGTAGGAGCTGTGAATGTGTAAAGACCATCATCTTTACGTCCTGAAGTTTCTACATAACTGGCATTAAAACCAATCACAAGGTTAAGGGCTTCGATTTTTTTGAAATTAGCCATAAGCTCCAGTCCTTTATCCACAGATTCATATCCATTAACAATGCGGTTCTGGAGGTAATGGAACTTTTCCGTGCCCACAATTTCAAAAGTTGGAACTTGTGTTCCTACGATATTAACATTTACTTTAGCCTTATCCATTGTCTTCAGTACACTCATGGTAGTAAATCCATCAAATAACGTATTATAGTAACCGGTAAGGTTAACAGTTCCAAAGGGAAATCTGTAATCCACTCCTATTTCTGTTTTCCAGCTTCGTGAAGGTTTCAGATCTGAATTATCTCCCGGAGTAACAACCGTCTGCATAATCGCCGCTGAATAATAACCTGGCAAACGGTAATCTCCCAACAGGAAGTCAAAATACCTTGGTGCAGTATACAACTGATTCAATGATGGTGCTTTAGAGGTCAATCCTACCCCTCCTCTTACAGAAAGATTTCCCATCTGATAAGAAGTATTGACCCTTGGAGAGTAAGTGGAATAAGAATTCTGAAGATCGTAACGTAATCCTAAATTGGCTCTTAAAATATGTTTGTTAGCAAAAGCTTTGGTAATATTATCCTGGGCATAAAAAGCATACTGCTTGCTGGAAAGTACATTATCACGATAGTTATAATCCCTCATCCCATTTGTACTCTGTCCGCTTGCTTTCAGTGAGGCAAATTGTCCTGCCGTTCCATATCTCCCTTTTCCAAAGTTATCTCCATATCTGAAATTGAATCCGAAGCTATAGGCATGAACCCACTTGGAAGCGGTTACTTTATTTCCATTGATGCTGAAATTGGTATAAATATTAAGAGGTTTCCCATCTGAAAAGGCCTGATTTTCGTAGCTTGGGGGAGTATAGGGAGCATAGTAAACACTGTTTCCCGAAGAATTTCCATAAGGACGGGCACCCTGATTCAGCCAATATCTTCTTTCTGTAAGTTGTGTTGCATAACTCATTCCAATATCTGCACTTACCATTCTGAAAAAAGGCTTTCTCCCATTTCGGGCAAAATTGTAAGAAATATTATTCCCTAATGAAAAGCTTTTATTATCTACATTGATAACCATCCCATTCAGGTCATCCGGATCTTTCTTTCCTTTACTGGTATTGGTAGAAAATGATGCAGAAAGTTTATTAGATAAACCGCTTTTTCCCTTCGACGACCAAAGAATATTAAAATTAGTTCTATCATATCCCACCAAATCTGTTCTTGGATCAGAAAGTGAATTCATATAATCTGCCGAGACATTAAGCGCATTGTTCTTATTAAGCCCGAAACCTTTGTTTAGACCAATCTGATAAGTTCCTTCTCTTAAAGATGCATCAAGTCTCAGAGGAGAAGCCTTTGCTATTGTATTTACCTTGATAAGACCAGACGTTAAATCCCCATATTTGGCATCCGGAATTCCCTGTATTACTTCAATACTCTCAATACTTTCTGTTGGAATTTCTCTTAAATCAACACCATAGTTTGGTTGCCCGGGAGTTAAGTTACCTCCACGGCCTGAACTACTAAAGCTAATCCCAAAGGGGCTGCTGTTGGCAGAATCATAGCTCTGCATATTCTCGTTGTTGGATAAAGCGATATCATTCACCATCAATTGTACCCCAAACGCTCTGTTTCCAAAATCATCTCCACCAGGAATATTACCGGAACCTGTTATAGATGATCCGCTTGCTGTTCTGAACACAATATTTTTAAACTGGGTATTGTCAAACTGCTGTACATATTGACCTGGTAATTGCTGCAAAACATCTCCGATAGAAAAGGACTGGAGATTTTGAAGTGCCTCCTGCTGAATAGAAATTTCTGAAAACTGTTTTTTTCTTGCGGTAAGCTGTACGCCTTCGATTCTTATTTCTGATTTTTCCCGGGATGAGCTTTTAGGCGAGGTAATCTGCATCTGCAGTTCTTCTCCCTCTATCACTATAATAGTTTCCTCTTTGTTATAGGCATTCAGGAAGGTGATCTGGCATTTTCCTTTAAGAACCATAGAGTTATCTTTTTTATGCAACTCTTTACAATATTTCAAACCACCATTGACCAGTTCTCCTTTTTTAAGCTGCCCATTATGATAAAACTCTACTTTCTGAGCAGACAGAAATCCGCCTGCCGTTAAAAAAACGGCACCAACTAATAACGATACTTTCACCTTAGAATATTTAGACCGCAAAATTAATTATAATTATTCTAAATAAAAAGTAGATTTACGAAATAATTAAAGTTATTTTAACTTAAAATAAAAGAATATTTACACATAAATCCCCATGTAAAGAATAAAATAATAAAGTAAAGCACCCTTTAATAGTTCCTTTTAAGATATACCATATTAATAAACTTAACTTTCCTTCCTAAATATATTCTATAAATAAAAACCACCTTCTATGGTTTGAAAGTGGCTTTATTTAATCTGAATAAGTAATATAATTATGTTTAATGTTAAAAAACACTAGACTTTTTATTGGTAAAGCTGTTACCAAAAACATTGTATTGCCTCATTTGTAACATTGCAGTAAATAGCTCTTGATCATAAAATCAAACTGTATGATATTTTTAACCCAAATCATATTAATAAAAAAACGACTCCTATTATTAGAGTCGTTTCTTTTTTTATTCAGAAAAATTATTTTTTTAAATCTGCTTTTACATCTTTATAACCATCTGAAACTGCATCTGCTCCTTTTACAGCAACATTCTTAACATTTTTCGCACCTTTGGTAGCCGTTTTTCCAACCCATTTTGTACTGTTTTTAACACCTTTTTTTGTAGCCTTTGCCCCTTTTTGAGTTTTATCTCCAACCCATTCAGCGCCGTCTTTCACTCCTTTTTCTGTTGCCTTTGCTCCTTTCTGGATGGCATTACCTACATTTTTTTCGTCCTGTTTTACAGTTTCTTGAGCATTAATAGCTATTGCAAATAATCCAAAAGCTAATAAGGTGAATAATTTCTTTTTCATATTGTCATTTTTTTTAAATTAACTTAGTGGATATAGCATAAAACAAGCCAAATCTTTTCATCAAAAAAAATTAATGAAAGCAGCTTATTCCTTTCCTTTAAATACTATAAAAAATTTTTCAGCTTAACGAAGGTATAGCTTAAATCTTTAACACAGATATAACTTACAATGATGAATTCTGTATTGTAAAAGAAATAGGAATAAAAAAACAGCAAACATTGTTTGCTGTTTTTCTATTATTTATAACTGAAATTAATCAATAATTATTTTACTTCTTCGAAGTCTGCATCCTGTACATCTTCAGATCCTGCATTTCCTCCAGGGTTCTGAGCACCTGCATCAGCACCTGGCTGTTGACCAGCTGCATATAATTCTTCAGAAGCTGCCATCCATGCTGCATCTAACGCTTCAGTTTTAGCTTTTACGTCATCAGTATTTTTAGCTTCGAAAGCTGTTTTCAATTCAGCTGCTGCGCTTTCAACTGCCGCTTTTTTGTCAGCAGAAAGTTTATCACCGAATTCTTTCAATTGTTTTTCAGTCTGGAAGATCAATCCGTCAGCTTTGTTGAAAACCTCAACTTCTTCTTTTTTCTTAGCATCAGCTGCAGAGTTTTCCTGAGCTTCTTTCTTCATTCTTTCGATTTCTTCGTCAGAAAGACCTGAAGAAGCCTGAATTTTAATAGTCTGCTCTTTACCAGTTCCTTTATCTTTAGCAGATACACTTAAGATACCATTTGCATCAATATCGAAAGTTACTTCAATCTGAGGAACTCCTCTTGGTGCTGGTGGGATATCTGCAAGATCGAATCTACCGATTTCTTTGTTATCATTGAACATTGGTCTTTCTCCCTGTCCTACTCTGATGCTTACAGCTGGCTGGTTGTCAGAAGCTGTAGAGAATACCTCAGATTTTTTAGTTGGGATCGTAGTGTTTGCTTCAATTAATTTAGTGAATACAGATCCCATTGTTTCGATACCTAAAGAAAGTGGAGTAACGTCAAGTAATAATACATCTTTTACATCACCTGTTAATACACCTCCCTGGATTGCTGCACCAATGGCTACAACCTCATCCGGGTTAACTCCTTTAGATGGTTTTTTACCGAAGAATTTTTCTACTTGTTCCTGGATGATTGGGATTCTTGTAGAACCTCCTACCAAGATTACTTCGTCAATATCAGAAGTTGATAAACCTGCATCTTTTAATGCTTTAGCAACCGGCTCCATAGATCTTCTTACAAGATCAGCAGATAATTGCTCGAACTTAGCTTTTGTTAAAGATTTTACTAAGTGCTTAGGACCTGTAGCCGTAGCAGTGATATAAGGTAAATTGATCTCAGTCTGAGTAGAAGATGATAATTCGATTTTAGCTTTTTCAGCAGCTTCTTTCAATCTTTGAAGAGCAATAGCATCAGCTTTTAGATCTACACCTTCTTCAGCTTTGAACTCATCAGCCATCCAGTTGATGATCACATCATCAAAGTCATCACCTCCTAAGTGTGTATCACCATTTGTAGACAATACTTCAAATACACCATCTCCTAAATCAAGGATAGAGATATCGAAAGTACCACCTCCAAGGTCATATACTGCGATTTTCTGATCTTTATGGCTCTTATCAAGACCATAAGCTAATGCTGCAGCTGTAGGTTCGTTGATAATTCTTTCTACTTTAAGACCTGCAATTTCTCCAGCTTCTTTAGTCGCTTGTCTTTGCGCATCGTTGAAGTATGC
Source organism: Chryseobacterium sp. MEBOG06 (assembly GCF_021869765.1). Taxonomy (NCBI): domain Bacteria; kingdom Pseudomonadati; phylum Bacteroidota; class Flavobacteriia; order Flavobacteriales; family Weeksellaceae; genus Chryseobacterium; species Chryseobacterium sp. MEBOG06. The sequence goes on from NZ_CP084580.1 coordinate 3,993,843, forward strand.
AGGAACAGTAATTACCGCTCTTGTCACTTCTTGTCCAAGATAATCTTCAGCAGTTTTCTTCATTTTCTGAAGAGTCATTGCAGAAATTTCCTGTGGTGTATATTCTCTATCGTCGATTTTTACTTTTACAGTATCATTTGGACCAGAAACTACTTTATAAGGTACTCTTGAAACTTCAGAAGCATCATCTTTAAAGTGCGTTCCAATAAATCTTTTGATAGAGTAAACCGTTTTTGTTGGATTCGTTACAGCCTGTCTTTTCGCAGGATCACCTACTTTTCTTTCACCATCTTCTGTAAAGGCTACAATAGAAGGAGTTGTTCTTTTTCCTTCTGCATTCGGGATAACAACAGGGTCTTTACCCTCCATAACAGCAACACAAGAGTTGGTTGTTCCTAAGTCAATTCCAATTATTTTACTCATAATATTTTATATTTTTTCTAATTTTTAATTTTATTTACATTCTCAATTTCTCAATATCTGTACCATTCAAAAAATTGTGACAAAATGACATAATAAAAATTAAAACCCTGATAAAATCGGAGTTTAATATTGAATAATCTGGAAATTTTAGACACATATCCTTTACCAATCTTCCTTGTATTGTTTCCAGTTTCCGGAATTTTCTCCGACCTCTGATATATAAAACTATATATTATGATTGTGCAAACAAAAAATGATCATCCTAAAGGTATAGGCATCTTAAAATAGAGAATTTCATTGCTTTCCACTCACCATATAACTCCGGCCCGCAATCATTATCAAGATGATGTACTGTGAATTTTTTTATATAAAATGACCCAACTATTATGATATTAAACATAAAAATTATTGATTATCAATATATTTACTACTATTTCCATAGATCAATTTACAAATCTTTAAAAATTAATCAAAGTTTAACCTAAGAAATAGAGACGGAATCTCCACTAATTGTTATTTTTGATAAAATATACCCATTAATAATGTCATTACACTTTAATCCACGAGATATCACATGGCTTGCCTTTAATGAAAGAGTTTTGCAGGAGGCCATGGACGAAAAAGTTCCTTTGCATTTAAGAATACGTTTCCTGGGAATTTTCTCCAACAATCTGGATGAATTTTTCAGAGTACGTGTTGCCGGGTTAAAGCGTGCTATGGATTTTAAGGAAAAAGTGATTGCTGAGTCTTTTTATCAGCCTCCTTCCAAAATTCTTCAGCGAATCAATGAAATAGTCATGAGACAGCAGCTGAATTTTGATAAAACCTGGAAAAAAATCCAGACCGAAATGGCTGATCATAAAGTTTTTATTAAAAACTCTAAAAACCTGACTGCACAACAGAAAGAATTTGTCAGAACTTATTTTGATGAAGTGGTAGAGTCCAATGTGATCCCCATCCTGCTTCATGAAAATACTCCAATGCCTTATCTGAGAGACAAAAGTCTTTATCTGGGGGTTGCTATGAGAAAAAAAGACTGGCAGTATTCCAGCAATTATGCCATTATTGAAATACCTTCCCGTTTTGTGGGAAGATTTGTACTGCTTCCTACAGAAGATCCGGAAGAAAAAAATGTCATGCTTCTTGAAGATGTAATCACCTTTAATCTTCCGCATATTTTCTCTTATTTCGGATATGATGAATTTGCGGCCAATGCTTTTAAAGTAACAAAAGATGCAGAACTGGATCTTGATAATGATATCAGAACCAACTTTGCAGAAAAAATAGAAAAGGGCCTCAAAAACAGAAGAAAAGGAAAGCCTACTCGTTTTGTTTTTGATAAAGATATGGATAAGGCCTTATTAGAGCTTCTTATCCGAAAATTAAATTTAACAAAAAAAGACAGCATTATTCCCGGAGGTAAAATACATAATTTCAAGCATTTCATGGATTTTCCTGATGTTTTTGAAACATATGAAAGGCCCGAAGAAAGAACTTCATTTACCCATCAGGCATTTGAACATGGGGAAAGAGTCACAGATGTTATTCTCAAAGAAGATATATTACTAAGCTTTCCTTACCATAAATATAACCCGGTCATTGATTTGCTGCGTGAGGCGGCAATGGATCCGGATGTAAAATCAATACAAATCACAGCCTACCGTCTGGCAAGCAGTTCAAAAATAAGCAATGCACTGATCTATGCGGCGAGAAACGGCAAGGAAGTTACCGTAATGCTGGAACTTCAGGCAAGGTTTGATGAAGAATCCAATCTGAAATGGAAAGAAATGCTGGAGCCGGAAGGAATCACCGTTCTTGTAGGGATTCCCAACAAAAAGGTTCATGCCAAGCTTTGTGTGATCAAAAAAAGAGCCCACAACAAAACGATTCAGTATGGGTTTGTAAGCACCGGAAATTTCAATGAAAAAACAGCAAGAATCTATGGTGATCACTTATTGCTGACCGCTGACCGGGGCATTATGGCAGACATTAATAAAGTCTTTAATGTCCTCAAAAAACCAAAAGACGACTTTATTCCCGTTTTGAAAACTTGCAAAAATTTATTAGTTTGCCCACAGTTCATGCGTGAAAAGATTGTTCATCATATTGATAAAGAAATCGAAGAAGCAAAAGCAGGAAGAAGAGCGGAGATTATTGTAAAAGCAAATTCTTTGAGTGACAGATTACTGATTGAGAAATTATACGATGCAGCCAAAGCAGGAGTAGTAATCAGATTAATAGTACGAGGAATTTACTGTCCTGTCAACCAAAAAGAATTTAAAGAAAAGATAAAAGCCATAAGTATTGTAGATGAATATCTGGAACATGCCAGAGTCATGTATTTCTACAATAAAGGAGTAGAAGATATGTACATTTCTTCTGCAGACTGGATGACCAGAAACCTGGATTACCGGATCGAAGCCGCAGCTAAAATCACTGATAAGAACCTTAAGAAAGAATTAAAAGATATTCTGGACATTCAGCTTAGGGATAATGTGAAAGCAAGAATTTTAGATAAAAGACTGAGCAATGAATATATAAGAAATGATAAAAAAGAATGCCGCTCACAAATAGAAACCTATAAATATTTAAAAGCTAAAACAAGCAAAAAATGAAGATCGCAGCGATAGACATAGGGAGTAATGCAGCCCGACTTCTTATCAATGAAGTAAAAATAAATAATGAAAAACCTGAATTCATTAAACTCAATCTGTTGAGAATCCCTCTAAGATTAGGGATGGATGTTTTCACCATGGGAAAAATAGGTCCCGAAAGAGAAGTAATGGTCATCGATTCCATGAAAATCTTTAGTGACCTTATGAAGATCTACAAAGTAGACCATTACAGAGCCTGTGCAACCAGCGCCATGCGTGATGCTGCCAACGGAGATGAAATTATCAGCAAAGTTCTGGAAGCATCCGGAATTAATATAGAGATTATTTCAGGAGATGAAGAGGCCACTTTGATTTATGAAAACCACGTAGCAGAAGGACTTGATAAAGATTATGCCTATCTATACATTGATGTAGGCGGAGGTTCTACTGAACTTACCTTCTATGAAAATGGTAAAATGATATATGAAAGATCTTTCAACATCGGAACAATCCGGCTTCTCAACGATCTGGTTACTGCAGATAACTGGAAAGAAATGAAAGACGAAATAAAGAAAAATATTGTCAGTAATAAACCGATTGTCGCCATAGGATCTGGAGGAAATATCAATAAAGTATTTTCTATGAGCAAAACCAAAGATGGCAAACCCATGTCTTTAGCTCACCTTAAGAAAGTCTATAAAGAATTCAGTGAGCTTTCAGTAGAGGAAAGAATGACAAAACACAGCCTTAGAGAAGACAGAGCTGATGTGGTGGCTCATGCTCTTAACATTTTCAATAATGTTATGACATGGTCGGAAATCAATAAAATATTTGTTCCTAAAATTTCTGTAGCAGATGGTTTAATTCAGAATATCTACAGCCAGTTGCAACAAAAAAAATAGTTCTAAAAACATACTTCAAAACCGGCCAGCTTCTTGTCCGGTTTTTTCTTAAATTATTTAACATCATTGAGGCAGCAGAGCAATCTCATTCTGCCTAATTTCAAAAAGGAATCTAATGAATTAAAAACTGAATAATCATAAATTAATTTTTATCTTTTTTCCATTTTTTTAAAGTAAAAACCCTCTCTCATTCGTCTTAACCATTATCAATAGCAAAGCAATGAACTCAATCAAAATAATACTTACAGGAGCCACAGGAATGGTAGGCGAAGGCGTTTTAATGGAATGTCTGGAAAACCCTAATGTTTCTGAAATCCTGAGTGTCAGCAGAAAACCTTCCGGAAAAAAGCATCCTAAACTTAAAGAATACCTGGTATCTGACTTTTTATCAATTGACCTGAATGATGAAAACCTCAAAGGCTATGATGCCTGTTTTTTCTGTGCCGGAATCAGCAGTGTCGGAATGAACGAAGAAGATTATACTAAAATTACGTACGACACTACCCTCCATTTTGCACAAGCAGTTTTACATCAAAACCCGGGAATGGTATTCAATTATGTATCAGGAGCTCAAACAGACAGTACAGAGAGTGGAAAGATCATGTGGGCAAGGGTAAAAGGAAAAATAGAAAATACATTAAAAAAAATGGGTTTTAAAGACGCCTACAACTTCAGACCCGGATTTATGAAACCTGTTGAAGGACAGTTGAATGTAAAATGGTTTTTTAAACCTTTAATTTGGATTTTTCCTGTTTTTTTACCAACAAAATCATTAACTTTACACGAAGTGGGGAGAGCAATGATCAATGTCACACAGAAAGGGTACCCTACATCAACATTAGAAATTAGAGATATTAAAAATTTAGCTATATGAGAGACATGTTAAAAAGAATTGTTCTGGTTATTTTTGTACTCTTGCTTCTGACTGCAGTTTCAGGATATTTCTATATGCAAAAGCATCCTCTGGAAGGTGGCAGGTCAGGAACAATGCTAAACTTTTCCGGTAAATCTTCCAAATAGTTGAATTCTAAATGTATATCACTGGAATAAAGATTCTATATTTTATCAGAAACAAACCTATTTTTTAAACATTTCTTAAAATTCCATTAAAATAGTTGCGAAACATAAAGTTCATTTTTGTATTTATCTAATTGAAGCAAAAAATGATCAACAACTACTTATTTAAAGGGTCTGTCATCGCCGCATTCTTTTTTCAGAGCGGACTTTTCGGACAGACCTTCCTTCATTACTGGAATTTTAACGATAATTCTTCTGCAACTTCAGTCACTACTCCCTCCTCTACACTAGTCAATGGCTCACTTATGGCTGTATCTGGAGGTACGAGTGTGATAGATTTTGCCGGCGGTACCGGACAGAATTTTAATATAGATAATCTAAATGCCAGAAACGGAGATGCATCCGGGACTCATTTAAGATTCAACAATCCGATTGGAGGGGCATTACAATTCAACCTGCCCACCACAGGTTATAATAACGTCATTGTTAAATTCACCACAAGAAAATCTACACAGGGAGCAGGAACACAGATATGGTCTTATTCTACAGACGGAACTACTTTTGTTCAGTATCAGACGGTGAGCCCTCAAGATGCCAATCCACAGCTGATTACTTTCGATTTTTCTACTGTACAGGGAGCCTCAAACAACCCCAATTTTAAATTAAAAGTTGAATTTACAGCAGCCGGAGGAGGTACCGGAGGCAATAACCGGTTTGATAACTTCACGGTAGACGCCAGTCCTGCAACAGGAACTGATACTACTCCACCCACGGTCACTTATCTCCCTGGCAACAATACAAATAATGTATCAACTGCTGTAAACCCAACCTTAACTTTTAATGAAAACATCAGGTTAATAGATAATTCTGTAATCAATAATGCTAATGCACAAAATATCGTTGATTTCAGGATGGGCAGTGCAGCCGGTACGCAGGTTCCTTTTACTACTACTTTCAGTAATAATATGATTACAATCATTCCGAATTCCGTTTTGGCAGCAGGACAAACCTATTATCTTGCTCTAAAACCTAATACTATTGAGGATTTCAGTGATAATGCGTTAACAGCATCAACGTCTACAACCTTCAGTACCACGGGTACTTCAATTTCACTGGAAAAGAATTTTATTAAAGTGAATGAAAATGCAGGAACTCTTGCATTAAAGATCAATATTACAAATCCATCCACTTCTACGGTCAATCTTGTTGTAAAACCCGCACCATTCAGTACTGCAGACAGCAATGATTTCACATTAGCCAATCAGACCATTAATATTACCCCTTCTACAACCAGTTATACAGTCAATATCCCTATTATTGATGACACTCTTGCTGAACAGCAGGCAGAATATTTTGTAGTAAGTCTTGAAAATCCTGTAGGAGCTACTATTTCCGGTGATAATTCTGCAACAGTATATATTGTAGATAATGATAAGCCGGCTCCGGTACCTTCCGGGCAGATCCAGCTCAACTATGTCGGAAGTTTTGACCCTTCAGGAAATAATAACAGCTCTACCGAAATTGTAGTACATGATCCATCAACGCAAAGGCTATTTACAATCAGTTCCATTACGGATGTTTTTGATATTATTGATTTTAGTAATCCGGCAACACCAGCTGTGATAAAAACTGTAAATATGGCGGCATATGGCGGCATCACAAGTATTGCTGTGAAAAACGGAATTATCGCTGCGGCTTCACCTAATACAGATCCTCAGCAAAATGGATCTGTAGTATTCTTTGATATTAACGGAAATTTCCTGAAACAGGTGACTGTAGGAGCTTTACCAGATATGATAACCTTCACCCCGGACGGAACTAAAGTGGTCACAGCCAATGAAGGAGAGCCTAATGATGCTTATACTGTAGATCCGGAGGGAACAATCAGTATCATTGATATTTCAGGCGGTATCGGAAGTCTTAACCAAAGTAACGTAGCTACTCTTAATTTCAATAATTTTGATTCCCAGCTTGATGCTCTAACAGCTACAGGCCTTAGAAAGGTAAGAACCAATAACACGCTTTCTCAGGATTTGGAGCCTGAATATGTAACCATAAGTGCTGACAGCCAGAAAGCATGGGTAACTCTTCAGGAAAATAACGCTATTGCTGAGGTTAACCTTGCCACAAAAACAATCACAGGAGTGTGGGGACTGGGTAAAAAAGATATGAGCCTTCCGGGCAATGGTTTTGATGCTTCGGATAACAACGGGGAAGTTTTGATTGCCAACTGGCCTGTAAAGGCGTATTATGTTCCGGATGCAGTACAGAACTATAAAGTCGGGAATACCCATTATATTGTAACTGCCAATGAAGGAGATGAAAAAGATCTTTCCGGATACAGTGAAAGAACAACCGTTGGAGCCAACAATTATATTTTAGATCCTGGTATTTTCCCGAATTCAGCAATATTAAAAGCTTCTTATAACCTGGGAAGATTCAGAGTTTCTTCTGCCACCGGAAATACAGACGGGGATGCAGATTTTGAAGAAATGGCTGCTTTAGGAGCCCGCTCGTTCTCGATCTTTAATGCTGATACCCGGCAGATCGTGTACGACAGTGGAGATCAGTTTGAAAGATACATTGCGGACAATCATCCATTAATTTTCAATGCGGATAATGAATCCAATGCTATTAAAAGCAGAAGCCGTGCAAAGGGTCCGGAGCCGGAAGGTGTTGCTTTGGGTACAATTAACGGACAGACTTACGCATTCATTACTTTAGAAAGAACAGGAGGTGTAATGGTTTATAATATTACAGATCCTAACAATCCTACTTTTACGGACTATAAACACTCCCGATCCACCTCAGCATACGGAGGCGACAATGGTCCTGAAGGGATTATTTATATTGCTCCGGAGAATACGACAACCAATAAGGGATATGTGATTATCGCCAACGAAATCAGCGGAACCTTATCTATGTATGAAGTGGCAATGCCTCCTACTTTGGGAACCGGTGAGACTACCTCTGAGCAGGCAACCTTTACTGTATTCCCAAATCCCGTCAACAAAGGAAATATACTTTATTTCAATAGAAAACAGGATTATGAACTGTATGATATGTCCGGAAAACTGATCGGCAAAGAAAAGAATGCTTTAACAGTAGATACGGCTCATCTTTCTACCGGAGTTTATTTTGTAAAAACTTCGGAAGCACAAATAAAAAGAGTAATTGTAAAGTAAAATATATTTAGTTGATTGAAGAGCTCCGGAATATTTCGGAGCTCTTTTTATTGATGGAAAATCTATAAATTAAAAGTAATTCAATTAGAAAATATAATCCGCAGATAAAACGAAATAAAATTTCAAAAACTGTCTGCTTGTTCTATGATTTAATTCTAAAAATTCCTCTTCTTTCTATTTTATTTTTTTATAGAAACCAATCAATTATCAATCTTTAACTAATTATATGCTCTGTTAAGGTTTTATTGAATTAACTTTTGAAAATCAACATCTTAATTTAAATAAAAAAAAAGACAGGTCTTAAAAAGGCCTGTCTTTTAAAAATATCTCAGAAGTAGTTTTTACTCTACGTTGATTACTTTTTCGATTTCCGGAGCATGTTGTTTGATGGTATTTTCAACACCCAATTTCAGGGTTGAAAAATTCAATGAACATCCGGAACAGTTACCTAAAAGTTTCACAAAAACCTGGTTGTCTTTCACATCAATAAGCTCAATGTCACCTCCGTCCTTATTCAAAAACGGTCTGATGCTTTCCAGAGCTTCCATTACTCTTGTTACTGTATCTTCGTGCGTTATGTTTGTTTCCATATTTTTTTCAGTTCAATTCGGTTTTTCAAATTCTATTGAAAGTTATTATTATTTTGCTTTTGGTGAGCATCCAGCCATTGTTGAAATCTTCACAGCTTCAGTTGGAGGAAGACTTTTATTTCTTTCCACCAAGCTTTCTACCATTTTTCTGGCAGTTTCTGTATAGATATCTGCAATTTTAGATCCTTCCTGAAGCGCTGCCGGTCTTCCTACATCTCCTGCTTCTCTGATGCTTTGAATCAACGGAATTTCTCCTAATACAGGAATTCCAAGATCTTCTGCTAAATATTGAGCTCCCTGGTTACCAAAGATATAATATTTATTTTCAGGAAGTTCATCCGGTGTAAAATAAGCCATATTTTCGATCAATCCAAGAACAGGGATATTGATGCTTTCCATCTGGAACATTGCAATACCTTTTCTAACGTCTGCCAAGGCTACATGCTGAGGCGTACTTACAATCACTGCTCCTGTTACAGGTACTTCCTGGATAATTGACAGGTGAATATCACCGGTACCCGGAGGAAGATCTATTAACAGGAAATCCAATTCTCCCCATGCAGCATCTCTGATCATCTGGTTTAATGCTTTTGATGCCATAGGACCTCTCCATACTACCGCCTGATTTGCTCCTGAGAAATATCCTATTGAAAGCATTTTCACACCATAATTCTCAACAGGCTTCATCATGTTTTTCCCATTAACTTCTACAGAAATCGGCTTTTCACCTTCTGTATCAAACATAGTAGGAACAGACGGCCCATAAATATCGGCATCCAATAATCCTACTTTAAAGCCCATTTTAGCTAATGTTACTGCCATATTTGCAGAAACAGTAGACTTACCTACTCCTCCCTTACCGGAAGCAATAGCGATAATATTTTGAATTCCCGGAATTTGTTTTCCTTTGATCTGACTTTGCTGAATTTCACTAGGCTCCGGAGAAACGATTTTAAGTTTTAAATGAACATCTTCTCCAAACTCACTGGCAAAAGCCTGTTTCATGGCAGCCTCCAGTTTTTTCTTTTCATGCATTGCCGGCGAATGAGCAGTCATATCAATATAAACATCATTACCCACAATCTGAAGATTATTCACCAAATCGTCTACTTCTATTTCTTTAAGGAAATCTTGAACCTTTTCTTTCGTCAACATATAAATATAAATTGTTCACAAATTTACGGATTTTTTCGGTAATTTAGAATCAATAAAATCTATAATATCAGGTGATAAATCAGATCGTTAAAAATCTCTTACTTATATATTTTCATCCTGCCTCCTTCCATTATTACAGAAAGCAACTGATAGAAAACCTCATCTTTATCCGTTAAATATGCATTAACAAAAGAAATTTTCACTATTGGATCACTCTATTGCAAATCACAATAGCTAGTTCGCTCTCGACTTTTCCTCAAAATTCACATTACGGCTTTCTCCTTTTATTTTTCTATTTCCAAAAGTATAAGTAACTGATAGATTAAGCCTTCTGGCATCATAATAATTATTATAAGAGTGTATTCCTGTCGTATAATAAATTTTGCCGACACTTTTCCCCTGTTTAAAGATATCGGAAACCATGACATTCATCTGAAGGTTTCTTTCCATCAGACTTATTTTCAGGCCTGATGTAAAACTTCCGGCAAAATCCATATAAACATTCCGTGAATTGGAAGGCAGCCTGAACCAATAATTGAGTATCAGCTGAATGGTTTTACTTTTATTGAGCGATATATTATTCTGAATATCAAAGTCATAACTGCTTCCTTTACGGGATTCGGCATCCGTAGCAAAAACATCCGTGTTCATATAAGAATAATTGGCTGAATAATTGGCTTCCCACTTTTTGAAAAAAGTATCCGAATAATTGAGGGAGACCCCCATACTGTTTTGATTGTAATAGTTTTCAAAAGTACTGATCCTGTTTTCGTTTTTAAGGGTTGCCAGCTGTCCAAATCCTTCCACAGTTCTTTGAAAGTAGGCTGATGCAGACAGTTTGCCTTTATAGATATAGGAAAATTCAATATTATGATTAATTGAAGGTTTCAGAAAAGGGTTTCCTGTGAAATATGAATTAATATTTATATACCAGCGGTAAGGATTGATCGCACGGAATCCGGGTCTGTTGATTCTTTTTGAATAATTCAGGTTAAAAGTATTATTTTCATTGCTTTTATAACTGATATAAGCTGTAGGAAAAAAATTCCCGTAGGAGTTTTCAGTCTGCTGTCCGGAAGTTAAAGAATTTCCGCTAACAACGGAGTATTCATAGCGAAGACCTGCTTTTGCTGACCATTTTTCATTGAAGGATTTTTCGAAACTGATATAAGCGGCATAGTTTTTCTCATTATAATCAAATTCATTGCTTTTCAAAGGATCTGTGACATAACTTCCATTGGTAAGGTTCTGGTAGGCTATTTTCGAGTTATTATCAAAATTAGTGAACTTCACTCCTGTTTCTGTTTTTGCAAACTGATAGGGTAAAGTAAGATCTGCCTGCCCGGAATAAATTTTATAATCTACCATAGACGGGGATTTTACGACGAAACGATCTCCTGAACTCTCTGTTGTTGTAAAATTAATAGTCGTATCGGGTACATTGGAAAAATAATTTCCGGTAATACTCAATTTATTATCCTGTTTCCCGAATTTAAGATCATAATAAGCGCTTGCCGTATGCTGCATGCTTGTCCCCCTGTGTGCGGCATCGGTAAATAGTGTATTTGTGTAACTGCTATTCTGAAAATAGTTAGAAGTATTCACAATATCCATATTGGAATGCCCAAATCCGTAATCATAAATAAAACCTATACTAGACTTGCTTCCCAACTGATAATCAATGCTTAAGTTCGCTCCCAATCCGTCACCGAAATCTCTTCTGTTATCATTGCTTTTAAGCCCGTCAGCACCTTCTATCCAATAGTTTTCGTAGGAATGCTTTGCATATTTGTTCTGTCTCAGTTTTAATGACGAACGAAGCTTTTCGTTCTGATAATTGATGGTCGCACTGTTTGAGGTTCCTGTGTACGTCTGCTGCTGAAGACTCGTTGTAAGACTTCCACTCCATCCAAGATTCTGATTTTTCTTCAGTACGATATTGATAAGACCGCTATTTCCCTGTGCCTCGTATTTTGCAGGCGGAGCGGTGATCACTTCAATTTTTTCTATGTTTTCGGATCTGAGACTTTTCAGATAAGTAACCAGTTCAGCAGGCGAAAGGTTCAGCATCCTGTCATTAATCATTACTGCTACCCCGCTTTTACCAACAATTGAAACTCCTGTATTGTCATCCACTTTCACCAATGGTGTTGTTGCAAGAGCATCTGCCCCATCCATTCCCTGTGAAGCTACAGAGTTGGCAACATTAAAAACAAGCCTGTCTGCTTTTCTTTCAATCAGCTTTTTTCTGGAAGTAAGGGTTACTCCTTCAATTTGTTTTTCTTTCTTTTTCTCTATTAAAAAATCCTGTTTTACTGATCCATTGATCTGTATATCTTTGTTGGATATTTCAACACCGTCCTGGATAAGCTTTATATTATAATTTCCATTTTCAAAAAGTTTCAATGAATAATTTCCCTTTTCGTCTGAAAGGGCAGTCTGTTTTTTTTGATCTTTTATAGCTACCACTTCAACATAGGAAACCCCATTTCCTGTTTCGGTAATCCTGCCAGTTATACTTTGAGAAAATGCAGCTACTGGCAGTAGAAAGATTACAGAAAGTAATGTTTTTTTCATAGTTTAAATTGTAATAGTTTTGTTATAAGACAAACAGCCCTCGTCTTTTATTACATCTGTTCTACTGTTTTTCAATATATTCGCTATTATAAAATTTGAATATGAAAAAAAGGCTGATTGCGTTTTCTTTGTTTATGACTCAGATTATTTCCGCTCAGAACTATTCGCAATATGTCAATCCGTTTATCGGAACAGGCGGCCATGGCCATACTTTTCCGGGGGCTATAGTTCCTTTCGGGATGGTACAGCTTTCTCCGGATACCAGAATTGATGGCAGCTGGGATGGATGCAGCGGATATCATTATTCAGATTCTGTCATCTATGGATTTTCTCACACCCACCTGAACGGAACCGGAGTTTCGGATTATGGAGATATTATGCTGATGCCCACGATGGGAAATCCAAGCCTGAACATTAAGGATTATTCTTCAAAATTTTCGCACAAAAATGAAAAAGCCACAGCCGGATATTATGCTGTAAAGCTGGATAAAAATAACATCGGTGTCCGCCTTACGACAACAAAGAGAGTGGGTTGTCATGAATATACTTTCAATAATGCAGGGAATGCCAATATCATTTTAGACCTCAACCACCGAGACAAGCTTCTGGAAGGTGAGGTAAAGATCATTGATGATAAAACCATTGAAGTATTCAGAAGAAGTGAGGCATGGGCTACCAACCAGTATATCTATGCCAGAATTGAATTTTCAAAACCTATGAAAATTTCTAAAAAGGAGGTCAACGGAAAACAGGAAAATACTCTTTTTACAGGAACAAGGCTTGCTCTTGCATTTTCAACTGATGTTAAAAAAGGAGAAAAGATCAGTATCAAAGTATCACTTTCGCCCACAGGTTATGAAGGCTCTGAAAAAAACATGCTGGCTGAAGCTCAAAATCTTGATTTTGAAGCAGTAAAAAAGCAGGCCGAAACCAACTGGGATCAGGAACTCTCAAAAATTGAAGTGAAGTCTGAAGATAAAAATAAACTCTCTATATTCTATACAGCCCTCTATCATGTTTTTACCCAGCCCAACATCAATATGGACGTGGACGGTAGATACAGAGGGCGTGATAATAAGCTTTACACAGCAAACGGTTTTGATTATTATACGGTATTCTCACTTTGGGATACTTTCAGAGGAGTACATCCTCTGATGACTTTAATCGACAGAAAAAGAACTGCTGATTTCATCAATACTTTTATCAGACAATATGAACAGGGCGGCAAACTTCCGGTTTGGGAACTCGCATCCAATGAAACGGAATGTATGATTGGTTACCATTCTGTTTCTGTAATTGCTGATGCCATGGCCAAAGGAATTCAGGGATTTGATTATGAAAAAGCCTATCAGGCTTCCAAAAGCTCAGCAATGCAGGATATTTTCGGATTGAATGCCTATAAACAAAATAATTATATCAGCATAGATGATGAGCATGAAAGCGTTTCGAAAACAGTAGAATATGCCTATGATGACTGGTGTATTGCCCAGATGGCAAAGATTTTAGGCAAGAAAGAAGACTATCAGTATTTCATGAAACGTTCTCAAAACTGGAAAAACCTTTACAACCCTAAAACAGGTTTTATACAGCCCAGAAAGAATGGAAACTGGTATGAACCTTTTGACCCGAGGGAAGTCAACAACAATTATACGGAAGGAAATTCCTGGCATTATTCTTATTCTGTACAACAGGATATTCCGGGACTTATTGCAGCACATGGGGGGAAAGAAAAATTTGAACAGTTTATCGATGCTATCTTTACAGCTTCAGATCAGACAACAGGGAGAGAACAGGTGGATATCACCGGACTGATGGGCCAGTATGCCCAGGGAAATGAGCCAAGCCATCATATCGCATACCTCTATAATTATGTAGATAAACCCGAAAAAACAGATTCTAAAATAAAATATATCCTTGATAATTTCTACAAAAATACTCCGGACGGACTGATTGGAAATGAAGACTGTGGCCAAATGAGTGCGTGGTATGTTTTAAGTTCAATGGGTATTTATTCTGTAACTCCGGGATTGCCTGAATGGGAAACCACTACTCCTTATTTTGATGAGATTAAAATTCATCTTGAAGATGGAACTACCAGAACTATTACTAAAAATGCGGGTAAAGCAGAGCTTAAAAAACTGGGATTTGAAAATATAAAACCGGTCAAAGATTTTAAATATACTCAGCAGACAGCCTCACCGGTTATTGCAGCAGAACGGATCTTTGACTTCAATACCAAAGTTGAGATCACTCCAATTAATCCGGGAGACAAGGTATACTACATGACTCTGGATGAAAGTGACAGCAATAAAAGGAAGACCTTTACAGCTTATAAAGGCCCGTTTTCTATCAGCAAAACGACACAGGTTCAGGCTTATGCTGAAAGAAACGGGGAAAAAAGTTCTGTTACGACGGCTCATTTTAACAGAAGACCCAATTACTGGGACATTACGATCCTGTCCAAGGCCACTCCACAATATAGTGCCAGCGGGAAACTGGCTCTTATTGATGGGATAAGAGGTGATATTAATTGGAGGAAGGGCGAGTGGCAGGGCTATCAGGGTCAAAATTTTGAAGCAATTGTCGATTTTAAATCTCCACAGCAGATTACATCTTTATCTTCCAGTTATCTTCAGGACAGCAGAGCATGGATTCTGATGCCTAAAAAAGTGGAATATTACGCTTCTATGAACGGAAAAGATTTTATTCTTCTGAAGACCATTGCCAACGATATTGATGCTAAGGATGAGAAGGTACAGATCAAAGATTTTTATACTGATATTCTTCCTACTGAAGCAAGATATATAAAAATAAAAGCCTACTACTTCGGAAAACTTCCGGAATGGCATCAGGGAGCCGGTGGAGAAGCTTATATCTTTATCGATGAGATTTCTGTAAAATAAAACAATATTATTACCAATGAAAAAAATATCGTTATTCCTCTTTTTACTTTTAAGTATCATAAAAGTATCGGCTTGTAAATGTGTGACAGAAACTTTAGCCAAGAATTATTTGGATGCTGATGTAGTGGGTGTTATAAAGATTTTGAAAGTATACGGTGAAAATACCGCACAAAGAACCTATAAAGCAGACGTTGAATTTGAAAAAGCCTACAAAGGGACAACATTCAAAACATTAAATGTGAGAGGGCTGATCGGCAGGTCTTCATCCGCAGCATGTGAAATAGATGTAGAACCCAATGACAGGTATCTGATATTTTTAAATAAATCCGGTAATGGCTATTCTATTTCATCCTGTACTCCCAGATCCAGATTAAAAAAAGCGCATACTAAAAATGAGAGCTCTCAACTTGAAACTTTAAGCGAAGTTTTTTCTTATTTAGACAAAAATAAAGACAAGTTAAAAGGTCTGCAGTTTGCATCTTACTATGATGACAGCCAAAGCAGCGGTAAATCCGGTTTGTCAAAAATCAGCGGTTTCAAGCCTAAACAGCCTTTTGCGATATACAAAGTAAAAATAAATGGTCTGTCACGGATTAAAGAAATGACACCTGTCATCAGCTTTGGAAGTAAAGATAAAACTATAGAGACTGCATTGAGAAGGCAAATTGCAGTTTCTGCTCCCATAGTCTCTGGCAATTCAGTACAAAAAGAATTTTTGTTATTACTCTTCTACCATAAAGAAAATATAAAAGCCCAGGACAAAGAAATGATATCCAATTCCTGGTAACAAAAGCAAACCCTTCAGAATTGAAGGGTTTTATTATTTTAAAAAAAATTTAATTCATTTTTTCTGACCACTGTAAGACTTCCGGAAGCTGCATGTCTGAAAATTCGATGTGAATCACTCTTCTCTTCCTACCATTAGTTGTTCTGTTTGAACCATGAAGGGTAAGAGGTTTCATAATCATGATTCCGCCTTTCTCTACGTTACAGATTTCTTCCGTTTCTACTGTCCAGTCAATGGTTTCCGGTCTGTAAATTCCTTTGGCATGGGATTTTGGAACTACTTTTAATGCCCCGTTGTTTTCATCCGTATCATCCAGATGGATTCTGATGGTATAAATGTTTTCCAAAATCTTCAACGGAGGCTGCACAGCAAACTGATTCTGCTTCGTTGTCCACGGACCGAAATTTGGCAAATCTATCTTTTTATCCACAGAAATAGTCAGATCCTGATGATATGCTACGTACCAGTTGGAGGTTTCGGGCTTATCAAAATAAATACTTTTTACGACGAAATATTTATCTCCGAAGATTTCCTTAATCACTATTTTAATATTGTCGTTAAAAACAAGATCTTTAATTTCCGGAACTTCTTTTAAAAACTGTCTTATCGCAAAAAGGTCTTCAGATTTCCTGAAATTCTCTTTTGAAGTATCTATATTCCTTAAAATTTGTTCTATTGCTTCAATTTCTGTCTGTAAGAACACATTATTTATAACAGTAAAGCCATATTCAAAAATATGGCTTTTACAGGTTTCTAAGCTTTTTAAACTCATTGACTGATATTTAGATTTTGTCCAATGGCTCTGTTAATTGCCCTTCCCATTTCGAAACAGCAGAAGTTGCTAATGTATTTCCTAATACGTTTGTCATACTTCTTCCCATATCACAGAAATGGTCAATTGGTAAGATTAAAGCGATCCCTTCCGGCGGAATTCCAAACATAGAGCATGTTGCCACAATAATAACCAGTGAAGCTCTCGGAACTCCTGCAATTCCTTTTGAAGTAAGCATCAGCACCAAAAGCATGGTGATCTGCTGTCCAAGAGTCATTTCGATACCATAGATCTGAGCAATAAATATTGAAGCAAAGGTCATATACATCATGCTTCCATCCAGATTGAAAGAATATCCCAGCGGTAAGATAAAAGATACTACCCTGCTGTTGCATCCGAATTTTTCAAGTTCTTCCACCAATTTTGGAAATACCGCTTCCGAACTCGTAGTAGAGAAAGCGATCAATAATGGTTCTTTAATTCTTTTTAAAAGATCAAAAAGACGATTTCCTAAAATTAAATACCCTACTAATAAAAGTACAAGCCACAGTACTCCTATTGCAAAAAAGAAGTCCCTTAAATAAATTGCATATACTTTAAAGATTTCAAAACCATTAGTCGAAACTACTGCTGCAATGGCTCCCAATACTCCTAATGGAGCAAACCACATGATATACCCTACCATTTTAAGAATAGCATGGGCAATAATATCAAAAAGTTTCACTACAGGTTTAGAATAGTCTTCCCCTAAATTAGCCAGTGCAACTCCAAACATTACGGCAAATATAACGATCTGCAACACTTCATTGGTAGCAAATGCCTCAAATAAACTTTTAGGAATCATGTGTTTTACAAAGTCTTCCATAGAAAAGCTCTTACTGCTTTTAAGAAGCTCGTCCGCAGATGCAACATCCTGAATTGGCAGTTTCGTTACATGCCCCGGCTCCAGCCAGTTAACAAGTATCAATCCTATGAAAAGAGAAATCAAAGAAGCGGAGATAAACCAAAGCATTGCTTTTGTTCCTACTCTTCCGATCATTTTGATATCACTCATTTTGGCAATTCCTACTACCAAAGTTGTAAAAACCAGGGGAGCAATAATCATCTGTACCAATCTGATAAAAACAGTTCCCAAAAGTTTTATATTCTTGGAAAAAGGTTCTGCACTTTCCGGATACTTCACATGTACTATCCCTCCAATTCCTACTCCAAGGGTAAGTGCAATGATAATTGCTATAAAAAGTTTATTCTGTCCTTTCATATATATAGTTCAATTTGCGCAAATATAATGGTTTTTCAATTGGCAGAAGATTTTCTTCAATGCCTGTTAATTTTACATTAAGTTTTTAATCCTTAAAAATTAAAACTCTGGTTTAGAAAATATTGCAAAAAAATTAAGAAACATTTATTGAATTTTTATTCTTTTGGTACAAATTTTATTGTTACATTTGATAGTATAACAACATTAAATAAATATACAATATGAAAAAAACTATCGCAATGGCTGCATTAGCTGTAGCTGTATCCTTCGGGGCAGTTTCTTGTAAAAAGAAAATTTCTGATGCCGATCTTCAGACTCAGGCTACAACTGTAGTAACTTCAAATCCCGGTGCTTCTGTAGAAGTAAAAGATGGTGTAGCTCACTTAAGCGGAACTTTCGCTGACGCTCAGTCTAAAGATGCAATGGTTACAAAATTAAAAGCCATTAACGGAATAAAAGAAGTAATGGATATGAGTACTGTAGCTGCAGCTCCGGCTCCGGCTGTTGAGACTACATCTGCTGTAGATCCTGCTGTTCAGAAAAAAGTTCAGGATGCGGTAAAAGATTTCCCTTCTGTAAAAGTAGAAATTGTAAACGGACAGCTTACTCTTACAGGAAATGTTTCCAGCCTACAGGCTAGAAAGATTAAAGAATCTGTAGATGCTTTGAAAATCGGAAAATATAACAACAACCTAATTGTAAAATAATTTAAAATGGGCGAATTACAAGATAAATATTCAAGCGTAGTTTCAGCAGCACAATCAGCTGGAATTTCAAACCTTCAGGTTCAGGAGCAGGACGGTATTCTTTATGTTTCCGGTAATGCTTCCAATACAGCAGCAAAAGACGCAGTATGGAATGCTTTAGGAGCTATTGATTCTACCTATTCTTCTTCAGATATTAATATTGACGTACAGGTTGCAGGTCTTGCTTCCGGAGCTTCATTAACTGTTGCAACGGAAGATTCTAATCTGAATATCAGACAGGAGCCTTCTACTGAAGCTGCAGTAGTAGGTAAAGCTGCTAAAGGTTCTTCTGTAACTTTAATTGAACAAACTTCTGATGACTGGTGGAAAGTAAAAACTACTGACGGTCAGGAAGGCTATGCGTATTCAAGATATTTGAAGGCATAATTTCATAAAAAATAATTTTCACTAAATATTTTTAAGAAACATCTCTATATGGAGATGTTTTTTCTATTTTTACCGCTTTGAAAAGCCAAATGAAGAGATTCTTGTTTTTGATGTTGCTGGTATGTGGTATGCTGATAGTGCCTGCACAAAAACTTTATATTAACGGAAAAGTGTCTGACTCTGGGAAAAAGCCGGTAGAAAATATTACCGTCTATTTGATTAAGGCAAAAGATTCATCTATTGTCAATTATACAGCAACCAACAACGAAGGGAAATTTTCATTGAAAATAGACAATCAGGAAGAGCCCTCCATTCTGAAAATTGATAACGAAAAGCTGTCTTATTCTAAGAGATTTGAAAAAATTGATCAACCCTTATCTTTGGATGATATAATTCTTGAACAAAAAAAAATAATCAATATTGATGAGGTAAAGATCACTGTTTCTCCTGTAAAAATAAAAAATGATACAGTAGAATTCAGCGCGTCTGCACTTAAAGTGCGCCCTGACAGCAATATTCTGGAACTGCTGAAACAGGTTCCCGGAGTTGAAGTCAGCAATGATGATAAAATCACGGTCAACGGCAAGAATGTTGACCAGATTATGGTCAATGGAAAACCTTTTTTCGATAAAGACGGAAAAATGGCTCTTCAAAATCTTCCGGCAGACATTATTAAAAATATTCAGGTTACCACTACCAAAACAAAACAGGAAGAATTCGGCAAAAAAACTCCTAAGTCTCAAAATGCCACTATCAATTTTAATATTGATGAAAAGAAAAACAAAGGCCTGATTACAAGAGCAATCGTTGGCTATGGTTCAGATAAACGATATGAGGGAAGCGGAATGGTAAGTTATTTTAAAGGAAATACTAAAGTAAGCCTGATGCTTTCGTCAAATAATATCAATTCAAGAAGTGTTTCCGGTGATAATGTTTTTGATAATATGGGAAGTATCAGAGGTGGCGGAACACAAAGCAGTGGCGGCGGGATTCTGAGATCTTCAACCATTGGGCTTAATTACAATGACAAACTTTCAGAAGATGCAGATCTGGACAACCTCAGCTTAAAATACTCCGTGTCTAACAGAGAAACGGCATCAAAAGTATCCAGAACAACTCTTCTTCCGGATAATATTCTAAAAACAAATTCTGAAAACAGTAATAAAAATGAGTCGAGGCAATATAGTTTTGATAATTCTACCAGAATAAAACTAGATCCTGAAACCAATATTTATATATCACCCTCTTTTTCAAGATCAGAAGGCTTCAGCTCAGGAAGATCAAAATCTTCAACATCAAAAAATGACCAGCTTCTGAATGAAAGCCAGTCTTCTAATACTACAGACAGCGAAAATAATACTTTCAGTCCCAACATCAATTTTTCTAAAAATCTGAAGAAAAAAGGACGTGTAATCTCTGCAAGGGTCAACACTTCAATTTCCGAATCCAAGACCAATACTATTAACCTCTCCCAAAATACATTTTACGGAGAATCCGGAATTACAACAGATAACAGAAACCAGCTGCAAAAAAACAGAAGCCAGGGTAATGACTATAGCTTCAATGCAGGATACACAGAACCGATCTCCGATTCTGCAACCATAAGTATGGAAATGAACTACACTTCAAAATTATCCAGGGATTTCAGGGACTTTAATGATTTCGATAATACTACGGGACAATATTCCAAATACAATATTCTTTTGTCAAACAGTATGGAACAAAGAATCAATCAGTTCTCCCCTGAGCTTTCTTTTTATCTTACAAAAAAGAAAATAAGTACGTGGGCCACTGTGAATCTTGATATTTCGGACATGAAGGTGAATTCTGTCTTTAAAGGCCAGCAATATGAGCTTAAGAAAAACTTTGCTCTTCCAAGATACATGGTAAATGTTCAATATGTTCTTTCTGAACGCCAAAGATTAATAGTGTCAAACTCTTCAGGATTCACTGTTCCAAGTGCTGAAAAATTAATTCCTTATAAGGATGAATCGGATCCTCTGGCCACCTATACCGGAAATCCGGATCTGAAAAATTCATGGATGTCCACCAGCATGATCTCTTTTAACAGCTATAATATTGTTTCCGGTATCAATTACTATATCAATGCAGGTTTTATTTACAGAAACAATGATGTCATTAATTATACCCGATATGATGATACCGGGAAGCAAATTGTCACTTATGATAATATCAGCGGAAATAAAAGCTTTAATATAAGTTCAAGTTTAAACAAAACGTTTAAATGGCAGGATAAAAAACTCATCATAAGCCCAAGGTTTCTTATGAGCTACATGTACAATAACAGCTCCATCAACGGTCAGCTGATCAAAAGCAATTCATACAGCATCAGTCCTTCCTTAAACTTTAATTTTGATATCAAAGACAAGCTCAGTATAAAACCATCATACAGCCTGAATTATAATTTTTCCAAATATTCTAATTCTGATATCAACAGCATAAATACAACCAGCCAGTCATTAAAACTGGAACTAACGAATTATCTTTTCCAAAGCAGATTTGTTTTTGGTAATGACTTTGAATACAATACCAATTCCAATATTGCACCGGGCTTTAAAAAAGATTTTTACTTCTGGAACACCAGTCTTGGATATGCATTCTATAAGAAACAGTTTACAGCAAAAATCAAAATTTACGACGTATTAAATCAAAACCAAAGTGTCAGAAGAACAATTACAGACACCTATTTTGAGGACCGCGAAGACCTTATTCTGAAAAGATACATTATGTTTTCTATCAGTATGAAACTGAATACATTCAAAGGTAAAAAATAATAAACACCATACTTTTATATATTTTTTAATGATCAGCCGGACATTTCCGGCTGTTTTTTATTTCTGATTTCTGTTTTTATCATCAAACATTTTAATACACTTAAGGTACAGGAATTATAATTAACTTTTTTTCTATTCTATTTTTCACAAATTGTACAAATGGATGTATAACAATTCCCGTTTTTCACAAGGGGCATTTGACGGAATGATTTAACAAAAGTCAAACCCCAAAACCTTTTTAAAGAAGATTCATCGCTGAAAGTCTTTTTATTTTTAAATTAGCAACAAATTTTTTTTATGAAAATCCATATTTCAGTTTTACTTATTCTTTTTTTCATTCTTGGAAAAGCTCAGACAACGGAACAAAAAGACAATTTCGTTAAAGACAATTTCACCAAGAAAGAATTTTATGTTCCGATGCGCGATGGTGTGAAGCTTTTCACAGCCGTATATATCCCGAAAGATATTTCCAATAAGAATAAATATCCTTTCCTGATGCAGAGAACCTGCTACAGTATTGCTCCGTACGGAGAAAATGAATACAAAGCAAAAGTAGGCCCTAACACGTATCTTATGAAGGACAAATATATTTTTGTCTACCAGGATGTACGTGGCAGATATATGAGTGAAGGGACTTTTACCAATATGACACCACAGGTGGAACACAAAACGAAAAAAGATGTTGACGAAAGTACAGATACCTATGACACTATTGAATGGCTTTTGAAAAATGTTAAGGACAACAACGGTAAGGTAGGACAGTTTGGGACCTCTTATCCTGGTTTCTATACTGCTGTAGGAACATTGTCGCAGCATCCCGCTTTGGTAGCCTCTTCTCCTCAGGCTCCTATTTCTGATTTCTGGAATGATGATTTCCTTCACAACGGAAGATTTATGCTGGGATATTTCAGAACATTTCCGGTTTTTGGAGTTCAGAAAGTAAAACCAGAAACAAAAGCATGGTATATGGATTCTTTCATTAAACAAACCTCTGAAGATGGATTAAAATTCTACAGAGAACTTGGTACTCTAAAGGATGCTTATGAAAAGTATTATAAAAATAACTTCTTCATGACGGAGATTATGGATCATACCAACTATGATGAATTCTGGCAAAAAAGAAGCCTACTTCCTCACCTGAAGAATATCAACCATGCGGTAATGACTGTAGGAGGATGGTTTGATGCAGAAGACCTTTCCGGCCCTTTGAATATTTATAAAACGATTGAAAAAACAAGCCCAAAAGCTAAAAATACAATCGTAATGGGGCCATTTTCCCATGGCGGCTGGTCACAGGAACAGGGAAAACATTTCCACAGTGAAACTTATTTTGGAGACAGCATTGCTACCTATTATCAGAAAAATGTTGAAACAAAATTCTTCAACCATTACCTGAAGGGCAATACCAAAGAAGATGCAGGACTTCCGGAAGCTCTTATGTATGATACCGGAGCAAAAGAATGGAAAGAATTTGCTTCTTATCCCCCTAAAAATGCACAGAAAGTAAACTTCTATCTGTCTGATAAAACTTTGAAAAAAACTTCAGGAAATGGATATTCTGAATATTACAGTGATCCTGACAACCCTGTTTTAAGTTCAGATCATTTAAAAGACTTTAATGGCTTTACTCCCAAAAATTATATGTCGGAAGATCAGAGATTTGCAGTAGGAAGACCTGATGTTCTGACTTTCACTACTGATGTTTTGACTGAAGACATGGCTTTTGCCGGAGAAATCATGGCTAAACTGAATATTGCCTCTTCTTCTACAGATGCTGACTTTGCAGTAAAACTGATTGACGTTTATCCTGAAGATTTTAAACCTGCAGAAAAGAAAGATGGTGTGATCTACGGAAACTACCATCAGATGGTAAGAAGTGAAATCATGCCTGCAAGATTCCGAAATTCGAGAGAAAAGGGAGAAGCTCTGGTTACCAATCAGAAAACGGCTGTTAACTTCAGACTTCAGGATGTAGTTCATACTTTCAAAAAAGGACACAAAATCCAGATTCAGATCAGCAGCACTTGGTTCCCATTGTTTGCGGTCAATCCACAGAAGTTTATGGATAATCCGAATTTTGCAACGAAAGAAGATTATACAAAAGCGTTTATCAAAGTATATGATGACAGCTCTATTGAAGCTGAAATTTTAAAATAACTTAGAAAAGCTGTTCGTTTGAACAGCTTTTTTATTTTTAGATGAATAGGGTAATGAAAAGCATTTGCTTGTTTTTAGGTTTCAGCTAAAGCCGGATGAATTTGATTTTTTATCAATAGAAGTTTAGTGATTATCTAATATCTAATAATCTATAATTAATCTTCAATCGTTCTGAAAGTCAGATTCACTCTCGGTGTTTTTACTTTTGTAGTCGGAGGAAGCCTGTGAAGCCAGTTGTCCTGTGTAGTTCCTTTCATGATTAATAAACTTCCGGACTCCAGAAGTATTTCAACCTTTTCTTTTGTCGTCTTATGCTTAAAAAGAAATTTTCTTTCCGCTCCGAAGGTCAGTGAGGCAATTGCACCATGTTTTTTAAGATCTGTTTCACCATCGCTGTGATAGGCCATTCCTTCGCTTCCGTCATGGTATAAATTGAGCAGACACGAATTGTAAGTTTCTCCTGAAACTTCTTCACATTTCTTCTTCAATTCCAATAATTCAGGAGTCCATATTCTGGCATATTTTGTTCTTTTTGAATAGGTATATTCAAAAGGTTTATCTCCAAACCAGGCTACTTTTCGTTTAGTTAAAATGAGCTTTCCAAATATTACCGCTTCATCATTCTCCCACGGTATTTGATTGAATAAATAGTCATAGTACAGATCAGACTTTTCTTTAGAAAAAACTTTTCCGTAATAATGAACGGTTCCGTCATACGGAAGTATACTGAGAGGATAGTCGGATATTTCTTCGAAGAGACTCATCATAATTATTTAATTTGAAAAATGTATTTATGATTTTGAGGTTAAGCAGAGTGATGTTCTTTTACAACCGTTACATTTTGGTAATGATTTATAAATTACCATAATATTTTCCACAATAGCACGGTAATTTTCATCAAGAGAAATAGACTTTAACGTGTTTAATAAAGGATAAGAAAGTCAATCAGCTTTAGCCAAAACCTGTTTCCACAAAAGTTTAAACATTTAATTTAAGTAAGAAACCTGATGTATACGAAGACCACTTAAGTTTTGCAAATCTTTGATTTTCATTGTGTGAACTTTATACAAATTAAACTCAGTCTTACCTTTTTCTAAAAGCCTTTTGTAGTTTTTACGGTTAAAATAAAGATTTGTTTATGTGTAAATCTGTGAACTCTCCCAGCCCATCATCAGTTGTTTTCTATCAATACCCCATCGATAACCACCAAGATGCCCTGTAGACTGAATCACGCGATGGCATGGAATAAGAAATGCGACCGGATTGCTTCCGATAGCTGTTCCCACTGCTCTTGATGCTTTTGGATTTCCAATTTTTTCAGCAAGATTTCCATAGGTAGATAGTTTTCCCATGGGAATAGTCAGTAGGCTTTCCCAGACTTTAAGCTGAAAATCTGTTCCTTTTAAATGAAGTTTTATGGTATTAAGTTTCGTCCAGTCTTTATCGAATATGGACAATGCGTTCTTTTGAAGTGCATCTTGTTTTTCAATAAAAGAAGCATTGGGGAACTTCTTTTCCAGCTCCCCTAATGCTGTTTCTTTATCGTTTTCAAAAGCCATATGGCAAATTCCTTTTTCTGTAGAAGCGACCAGGATATTTCCAAACGGACTTTCTGAAAAACTATAATTGATGACAAGACTTTTTCCCCCGTTTTTATATTCTGCCGGAGACATTCCTTCTATTTTTACAAACATATCATGTAATCTGCTTGTACTGGAAAGTCCCGTTTCATAAGCGGTATCAAAAATACTTGCCTTTTCCTCCTTCAATAAATTTTTAGCATGTTCAAGACTAATGAACTGTAAAAATTTCTTGGGACTTGTTCCTGCCCATTCAGTAAATATCTTCTGAAAATGGGCCGGACTCAAGTGAATATTTTCTGCCACTTCCTCCAAACTTGGCTGAAGCCTGAAATTGCTCTGGATATACTCTATCGCTTTGGCAATTCTGTTGTAATCTATTTGACTTTGTGTGGACATTTCGTATTGTTTTTACCTCACAAATTTCCAAAGAATATACGGCAGAAAAAATCCGATTCTTGCGGAATATTAGTTATCGTTGTTATAAATATCGTTATAAGCAAGCATTTTATAATATAACTTAGCCGCAAGGAAAGCTGTTGGCTTAGCCATTGGAGAATCCATTAATTCTACAATATCAAATGCCACTACGTTACATTTTTCGAATACTTTTCTTAATAATTCCAATGTTGGATACCATTGTAATCCACCTGGCTCAGGAGTACCTGTAGAAGGAGCAATAGAAGGATCGAAAGCATCAAGGTCAATTGTAATATATACGTTTCCTGAAACTTTCTCCAATACATCATTCACCCAGTTCTCGTTATTAGCAATCTCATGAGCAAAGAATACTCTTCCTTCCGGTAAATACTGAGCTTCTTCAGCATCCATAGAACGGATTCCCACCTGTACTAAATTATGTTTCTGGTTAGCTTCAAACACAGCACAAGCGTGGTTAGATGTAGAACCATGAAATTCAGGACGTAAATCTGTGTGAGCATCCAACTGAAGAACGGTAAGATTTTCAAATTTTTCTCCTACTGCACGGATAGAACCGATAGAAACAGAGTGCTCACCACCAAATAAAGTAAATACCTTCCCTTCGTTGTTCAAAAGCTCTTTAGTTTTCTGATAAACAGCTTCTGTCATTGCTTCTGGAGTAGAGTTTTCAGAAACTTCTCCTGCCAAATACACTCCCTGAAGATAAGGCTCAGTTTGTGTTTCAATATCATAAAGCTCCATGTTTTCAGAAGCGTCTAAGAATAATTCCGGACCTTTGTCAGCTCCTTTACCCCATGTTGAAGTTCCATCATAAGGAACAGTTACCAACATTACTTTCGAATTCTCTAACGTTGCGTTTTCTTCGGGAATTCCTGCGTATGTTCTCATGCTTTATTTAAAAATTTTAATGTTTTACTATTGAAATGTCGGTAACAAAGATACGAAGAAGTTAAGAGTTGAAAACGAAAAAATGAAAATTGAAAATTGAAAGGGCAAAGATACTCAATTTCAGAGGTGATATTTCAGGCATCATTGTACTTTTCCGTATTATAAATTCAGGCTTTTCACTATGAAATCTCCATTTTCAATTTTCATCTTTCAATTCAAATAGCTATTTTTACGTAAAACTTTCAATATGTCTTTAAAAGCTGTTCTTTTCGATATGGACGGGGTGATTGTAGATACGGAACCTCTTCACAGAAAAGCTTATTTCAAAACGTTTGATGAATTGGAAATTACAGTTTCCGAAGATTTATATACCTCTTTCACAGGGGCTTCTACCAAGAGGGTTTGTGAAACTTTGATCAATCAATTTAATCTGGATTATACTCACGAAGCTATTTCCGGAATCAAAAGATCTCATTTCAAAGACTATTTTCATAATGATGATGAATTTGACTTAATTCCGGGGGTAAAAAAACTGATCGAGCATTATCATGAAAATAATATCAAACTGATATTGGCTTCTTCCGCAACAATGACCACTATTAATATGGTTTTTGAAAAATTCGGTCTTGAGAAATATTTCAGTGGAAAAATAAGTGGAGCGGATTTAAAAGAATCCAAACCTCATCCTGAAGTTTTTCTCTTAGCAGCCGAAATGGCAGGTGAACCAGTTGAAAACTGTATGGTTATAGAAGACTCTACGAATGGAATTTTAGCAGCTCACAGAGCTGAAATATTCTGTGCTGCCTACAGAAGTCCACATTCAAAAAATCAGGACTATACGTTAGCAGACACCGTAGTTTCTGATTATGATGATCTCGAACTTGATAAAATTTCAAATTATTTCTAAATAAAAAAGCTCTCAGTGATGAGAGCTTTCGTTTTGTATACGTTTTGACTAAAGTCAATTTATTATTTGTAACCTAAAATTTTCAAAATATCTTCAGGCTCCTGCTTTTCACGGAAAATTTCGTAGTGTAATTCACCATTTTCATCTTTCTGGATCAGGACATGTCTTGGCTGAGGCATCAGACAGTGATGAACTCCACCGTAACCTCCGATTGTTTCCTGATAAGCCCCTGTATGGAAAAATCCGATATACAAAGGTTTTGTATCACTGAAAACCGGTAGATAAATAGCATTGGTATGCTGCTCAGAGTTGTAATAATCATCTGAGTCACAAGTCAATCCTCCTAAAAATACTCTTTCATAAGTATCTTCCCAACGGTTTAGCGGAAGCATGATGAAGTGCCTTGAAATTGCCCATGTATCAGGAAGTGTTGTCATGAAAGAAGAATCGATCATATTCCATTTTTCTCTGTCGTTCTGACGTTTCTGAGAAATAATTTTATAGAGGTTCGCTCCACTTTCTCCAACAGTAAAACTTCCGAATTCGGTATAGATGTTTGGTTCTTCTACTCCTTCTTCTTCACAGAATTTTTTGATCTGAGAAACAATCTCTTCTACCATATATTGGTAATCATAATCAAAATTCAAAGAAGTTTTGATTGGGAAACCTCCACCAATGTTCAGTGAATCTACTTCAGGAGCAATTTTCTTCAAACGTGCGTACACACGAAGACATTTGTACAACTCATTCCAGTAATAAGAAGTATCTTTAATCCCCGTATTGATGAAGAAGTGAAGCATTTTCAATCTTGCATTCGGGTGTTCAGCGATCTTCTGACTGTAGTAAGGGATAATATCTTTATATCCGATCCCTAATCTTGAGGTATAAAATTCAAACTTAGGTTCTTCTTCCGAAGCGATTCTTATTCCGATATTAAAGGTTGAATCTATACTTTCCGTAAGTTTATCCAGCTCGCGGTAGTTATCCAGAATCGGAGTAATATTTTCAAACCCATTATTGATCATATCTGAGATTTTCATCAGATAATCATCTGTTTTAAAACCATTACAGATTACCTCAATATTCTTATCTACCTTACCTTTCCCGTAAAGAGATTTTACAATATCCATGTCATAAGCAGAAGAAGTTTCTATTGAAATTTCGTTTTTCAAAGCTTCTTCCAATACAAAATTAAAATGACTGGATTTTGTACAGTAGCAGTAGGTATAATTCTTTTTATATCCGGTTTTTTCAAAAGCTTCTTTAAACCAGCTTTTGGCTTTCTGAATATTTTGAGAAATTCTCGGCAAATAGCTAATCTTTAGCGGAGTGCCAAATTGCTCAACAACGTCCATCAATGGAACATCGTGAAACAACAAATTGTTCTCAGAAACATTAAACTCCTCTGTAGGGAAATATAACGTCTGATCAATAAGTTCCGAGTACTTTATTTTCATTTCTAAACAAGTGAATTAAGAAATGCAAAATTGCTAAAAAAGTTTGATTTTTGGGTGTTAAAATTATTATAATTTTAAATTATCCCCCAATATCATATCTTACAAAAATTTATCTCTGATAATCAATAGGTAAACTTTTTAATATACTCCTCCCTTTTACTTTCAGAAACCCCCAGTACCTGCTGAA
This sequence comes from Chryseobacterium sp. MEBOG06, assembly GCF_021869765.1. Classification (NCBI taxonomy): domain Bacteria; kingdom Pseudomonadati; phylum Bacteroidota; class Flavobacteriia; order Flavobacteriales; family Weeksellaceae; genus Chryseobacterium; species Chryseobacterium sp. MEBOG06. The sequence goes on from NZ_CP084580.1 coordinate 4,023,554, forward strand.
TGTAGGCATCCGTTGACCCATACTTTTTATTGATCTCATCAAAAGCAGCATCCAGATATCTTTTTTCTACCCAGCTTAGTTTTTCCAGCACCTGCAAATCCATCTTTGGGTAAAGGAAATGTAAGGTATTTGCCAAACGGAGTCTTTTCTGAACAAGATCTTTTCTGTAATTGTTAGACAAAAGATATTCATTATAAATAGTCTCTTTATCAAATTTCAGAATGGTTAAAACTAAAGCAGTAATAATTCCGGTTCGGTCTTTACCTGCCGTACAGTGATATAGAACCGGTTCTTTAGATTCCAGAACCTCATTGATGATGGACTTTATAATTTCCGGATTTTCTGTAACGTATTCACGATAAAAATCAATCATTCTTTTATCGGCATCTGAAGCATTCACTTTCCCTTTGAGAACTAATTTTCTAGCCTGAGCCAACTGATCTCCTTCATCTTCAAAAGCTGAATATTTTTTGTAAATTATTCCTGCAGGAAGCTGATCCGGTTTTTCTGCTATTTCTTTGGAATTTCTAAGGTCAATGATTTCTTTTATTCCCAGTTTTTCAATAGAATTAAAAGATTTATTTCTCAGTTTATACAGATGGGCACTTCTGTAGAGTTTACCTTCTTTCAAAGTTCTTCCTTCTGTATTTTTAATATTTCCCACTGCCCGGAAATTGGCCACCTTTTTGATATCAATGACTTTTTCCGTTTCATTTCTACCATATTGAGGGGTTTCAAAATGCTGTGTTTTGCAGGATAAAACACTGTATAATGAAATGCTGAGAATTGATATTTTGATTAATTTATTCAAACGTTTTTATTTAACCGATTTTTGCAATATTTAAAACTACTCCGTCGAATCTTCTGATTTATCCCCTAATTATGACACTAAAGAGTTTCATATTCTTATTAGGTTTGGCTAAAGCCAGTGGAATTTTTCTGTTTTTATTAAACGGGCTAAAGCCCGTTTCTATTCATCACTGCCTTTGCAAAGACAAAATTGCATTTAATAATATATCTTAATATATACCTGGATATTCTATTTCATGGATGCCTACAAAAAATAGCACATCTCCTGATTCATATTCTACTGTAACCTCATCTTCAACAGCGAAATTCCGGGTTCCTATCCTTGAGGTAATGCTTAAACTCCCATTAGTCAAAGGCCAGTTAAGTCCTTTGGTAGTTATATTATTGACCGATGGAAAAGGATACAGAGAGATCATTCTGTTTTTTACTCCTTTCAGTTTAAAATCATTTGGAATAAAATAATATTCTGAAAATTCATCATAAAACTTAATTTCCATTTGGTCCTTAAACGCATAGGCAACGGTAAGGTTTCCCAGAAAATGATCCTGTTCTCCTCCACTGCCTCCGAATACATCAATCTCTGAAAAGCCTTTTTCCAGAATAATTTCCAGGGCTTTATGAAAATCTGTTTTATCCTGATCTAAGGTAAGGATAAATTTATCCTGATACATATCTTCATCCGTTCCGGAGTGGGAGTCAAAATCCCCTGAAATAAAATCAAGTTTATCCAATGGAAAGCCCATCCGCTTTAAATAATGGAAAGCCCCGTCTGTACAGGCAATCAAACCATAATTTTCCGGATTGGGTAAAGATTTCGGAGCATCTCCGTTGATGAAAAGTAATGCTTTATCTTTCATTCGGGTTCCAGTATTCTTCCGGTTCGTTATTTAGTTTTGAAATATATCTTGCCAGAACAAAAAGATAATCTGAAAGTCTGTTTAAATATTTGATCAGTTCCGGACGTACTTCTTCTGCTTCATTTAAAAATACCAATGAACGTTCTGCCCTTCTGCAGATGGTTCTTGCAGCGTGTAAAAAGGTAGCAGATTTTCCACCTCCGGGGAGTATAAAATACTGAAGCGGTTCCAGTTTTTCTTCAAAAGCATCCATCCACTGTTCAAGTTCTTCAATCTCCGTTTCTGAAATAACGATTGGAAGACGTGATTTACCATTTGCCAGCATCAGCTTGTCTGCTGGGGTAGCGGCTTCTGAACCTACCGTGAATAAATCAAACTGTATTTTCTTCAGTTGCTTCAGAACTTCCTGATCTTCAATATGGCTTTTGGCAATTCCAATGAATGAATTCAGCTCATCTATATTTCCATAGCTGTCAACTCTTGCACTGGCTTTGGAAACTCGTGTCCCTCCATATAGTGCAGTTTGCCCTTTATCTCCTGTTTTTGTATAAATTTTCATACTACTAAAATAATGTATTTTGTACAATGTAAAAAGTAAAATGTAGGAATGATTCTGTTACAGTTGACTGTCAGATTTCTGCATAAAAAAATGGCCGGTATAAAAACCAGCCATATCCAAATTATTTATTTACCTCTACATACTGTATGATGGTCTGATTTTTTGGGTTGTAGATAATTGTACTACTCTTGGGAAATCTCTTCAGCTTATAATACTGAATATTTTTATCACTTTTAATATCTTCCAGAAGGCTTGTATCAAAAGTATTTTCAGGAAGAAATTTGGACATAAAACTTATTTTGTCAATAATGTTTTGTCCGTCAATTTTTCGGGCTTTCTTTTCTGACTTGCTTTCATCAGAAGTAGGCTGATTTTCTAAAAATGGAAGCAATACAGCAATGTCTGCTTTATATTTGAAAACATATCCTTCCGGCCTTCCCGGGATTTTTATTTTTTTCCCTTTTTCTTCGGAAACAATAGCTCCGGCATCCGGAAAAACTTCATTAAACTTAACGTTCTGAGAATTCGTTAAAGAATTTATAGATTCATTGACTGTGTTTTTTACTGTTTCTTCTACAACCTGCTGCGTTTTTTGCTGTACTTTTTCTGTTGTTTTCTGAACAGTCTGGTCAATTTTTTCTTCAATTTTATTACATGATACTAATAAAAAAGTGGTGATAACGGGCAAAATATACTTCTTCATAATTTTAATAAAACAATTTCTTTTTATTAATATACTTTCTTCTAACGGAAAAGTAGGTCCGGATATTTTAGCAAGTAAAGAATATTTTTTTAAACTTAAAAAAACCTGCTGACAAACTGTTGTCATAGTCTCCTCTTACCTTTGTATCAATAACAAACAAAAACCATACAATTATGGCAACTACAGCCACAGCTACAAAACAATTTATGACTTCTGAACAGTTATTAAACGATTGGCAGGGACATAGAAATTTAACAAGAAGAGTCATTGAAGCTTTTCCGGAAAAAGATTTATTTGAATTTTCAATAGGTGGCATGAGACCATTTTCAAAAATGGCAGGAGAACTGATTGGTATTGGCGGGCCTGCTTTAAAAGGAATTGTTGAAGGGAACATGGAAGCCTACAGCGAGGAAGGATTCAACCCAAAAACCAAAGAAGATATCCTAAAAAAATGGGACGAAGAAACAGAGTTCATCAATCATTATTTTAATCAGATTTCTGAGGAACGTTTCCAGGAGACTTTCAATTTATTCGGAGAATATGAATTTCCGGTATATCAGAATATTCTTTATTTTATAGATAACGAAATTCATCACCGTGGACAAGGATATGTTTACCTGAGAGCTTTAGGAATTGAACCTCCTTTCTTCTGGGAGAGATTTTAATAATGTAAAGGAAGCTAAGGGTTCAAAAAAAATCGACTGCCCGATTTTTTTTGTCAGCTTTCTTTAGTTTTCGGCCATTTCATCTTTTTGTCTTTATTAAACTCAAACCTCAACAATTACTCTGTTGGGGTTTTTATTGATGCCTTTTGGTCATTTTTACAAGTAATTCATTGAGTTTTGTGCGAAGGCTTACCGGTTCCAGAACTGTGGCATAATCTGCAAAGGTAATCAGCCAGCGTGGGAATCCGCCATCAATCCATTCTGTTTCAAAAGTAAGTTCTACACCATCCTCCGTTTCCACTTCATCAGTCAGTCCGTAATATTTTTTGGAATTCACCAGGTAGGTCATGATTTCTTTGTCTACTAAAAGTTTAACGACAACTTTACTTCCGTTGGATTTTTTCCGGTAATCATTCACCTGTCCATACTCCTGAAGAAAAGGGTTCTGAGTTTTTATAATCTCCATAATTCTGTCAATCCGAAATTGTCTGAAGTCTTTTCTCAAAGTGCAGAAAGCCATGATATACCAGAAATTAAACTCAAAGAACATCCCCACCGTTTCAATAGTTCTGTTCATCACTCTTCCATCCACGGTCTGATATCGTATATTGAGCTGAGTTTTCTCTGCAATACTTTCTAAAATAATAGGAATAACATTTTTCAGGGAGTCTCCGGAATCGGTATGAAAACTAAAGACATCAATCTGATTCTCTATATTCTGAATTAAACTTTTATCAGAATGCCGCAAAACTGACCTCACTTTTTCCATTGCAGCCTGATAATGGTTTCCCAAACTCTGGTGGGAAAACTTCTGCATCAGTTTTTCAGCAGTAATAAAGCTCAGCACTTCTTCTTTGGTAAACATGATGGGAGGAAGTTTATATCCTTCCATTAAAGAATAGCCGTTCCCTGCTTCTCCCACGATAGGGATACCCGCATTCTCCAGAGTTTTTATATCCCTGTAAATGGTTCTGATACTTACATCAAATTTCTCAGCCAAATCCTGTGCTCTCACAACAGGTTTAGACTGTAATTGGGTAAGAATAGCAGTTACCCTGTCCAATTTTTTAAGATAGTGGTCATTCATATTGCTCCTGCAAAGCTAAAATTCTTTTTCGAGGTACTAATGATAAATGCAACAGCTTTTTTATTAATTTTCTTTATACGTATTGACCAGCTTGTCCAGATTTAAGCTGCGGGCCGAAGCATCAAAAATTTCCCGGTAAGTACCGTCTTTGTCATAAAGTTCATTATGGGTTCCATTTTCAACCACCCTTCCCTTTTTCATTACATAGATTGTATCTGAATCTAAAATCTGTGACAATGAATGAGAAATGATAACTACGGTTCTTCCTTCTTTTATGGCATCCAAAGAATTTTTGATCTGCTCCGTGGCAATGGCATCCAGGCTGGCAGTTGGTTCATCTAAAAAGATAATGGGTGGATTTTTTAAAAACAATCTTGCAATGGCTATTCTCTGCTGCTGGCCTCCTGAAAGCTGCGTGGCATCATGCCGGTACTGATCAGGAAGATCCATAATCTGATCATGAAGGTAGGCTTTTTTAGCAGCTTCTTCAATTTGTTCAAAACTGGCATTCATATCTCCATAACGGATATTGTCTTCTATACTTCCCTGGAAAATATGATTCTTCTGAAGCACCAGACCAAGATCACTCCGCAGAAAAGTATTCTCGAAATCATTGAGGTTTATATCATCCAACAGAATCTCTCCGGAATCCGGAAGGTAAAATTTACATAAAAGGTTAATAACTGTTGATTTTCCTGCTCCACTCAATCCTACTAAGGCTGTCGTCTTTCCATTTTCAATTTTCATGGAAACATCATGAAGTGCTTTTGTTCCGTTGGGATAGGTAAAATCAACATTTTTTAATTCAAAAGTTCCTTTGATCTTTTTTTCTATAAAGTTTCCATTGGGTTCTGCTTCGTTATCTGCATTCAGAATATCAAAGTAGCCTTCGGCATAGATCATGGCATCGTTCATATCATCATAAATCCTGTGCAGCTGCCGGATAGGGGCAGAAACATTGTTAAAAAGCATAATGTGAAGCATGATTGCCCCAATGGTCATCTGCTGATCAAGGACCAGATAAACGGTCAAAAGGATTATTAAAACCACTCCAAACTGTTCGATAAAAGTTTTCAAACCGTCATATATAAAGTTTGTTTTTCTTGTGAACATCTGGCTTTCCATCAGTTCCATCTGAAGATCATATTGTTTTTTGCCTTCAAATTTTTCACGGACAAAACTTTTAATCACCATAATAGAATTGATCAGATTCAGAAGTCCGGATGTCTTTTTTTCTCTTTGGTTTCTAAGCTGCCGGCGTACTCCGCCGAGTTTTTTTGCCTGTAAAGAACTTATATAAAAATAGATGGGAACAATAATCGTAGAAACAGCTCCCACATATACATTCTGCATATACATAATGATCAGAGCAATGATGGCGTTGGAAAACAAAGGAAGAATATCGATGAAAAAGTTCTGTACCAGTTTTGTCAGACTTTCTATTCCACGGTCTATTCTGATCTGTAATTTTCCGGACTCATGATTTTCATCGTTAAAATAAGCTACTCGGTAAGTCAGAATTTTATCAATCGCTGACTGAGCCAGAATAGAACTTACATTAATCCTGATTTTTTCGCCATAAAATTTCTGACCAAAGTTGATGAAGATATTCAACAGCTCTTTTCCCAGTAAAATAACGGAAATGATGGTGAGGATATGAATTCCTTCTGCCATAGGGTTCGGAAGATGGGTAAGCTTTGTCACCTCATCTACAGTATATTTTAAAACGATTGGGTTTACCTGTGCTGCAAGTGCTCCCAGGAAAGTAAGAAAAAGCGTTCCATAAATCATTAAGCGGTAAGGTCTGATGAATGGGACAAGCTGCTTATAAATTCCGAATAAAGTAACTGTTCTGTTAAAAGGTTTTGCCATGAATCATAGTATAGGTCTTAGTAAAATTAAACCTTTTTTAAAACAATTCATAGAAAAACCAGGCTTAATACCTGCTTATTTTCTCATCCGGACCAAAACCATTTAATCTCCCTGTATTCAAAATGACTTTCCTAGTTCCGGAAGTTTATTCTACCCTACTTTTTTTGAAATTACGCATTATTATTAATTGTTGTATTTAAAATACAACAATTAATAATTTTTGTACATTTGTACCATCACATAAAAAAAGACCAGATGAATAACGATCAAAAAGCACTTGTAAAAGCAACAGTACCAGTTTTAAAAACGAATGGAACCGATTTAACAAAACATTTTTATACAAGGATGTTTACGCATAACCCTGAACTGAAAAACATTTTCAATATGAGTAACCAGGCCAGCGGAAAACAGCAGAATGCTTTAGCTGGAGCTGTATTAGCCTATGCTGAGCACATTGAAAATCCTGAAGTTCTTATCAATGTTTTAAGATCTATCGGAAATAAGCATGTAAGCTTAAATATTAGCCCCGAGCAATATGATATTGTTGGACTTCACTTGATTTCTTCAATAAAAGAGGTTCTTGGGGAAGCAGCACATGATCAACTCGTAGAAGCATGGACACAAGCCTATAATGAATTGGCTCAAATTATGATTTCTATTGAACACGAACTTTATCAATCTACCTTACAAAAGGATGGAGGATGGAAAGGATGGAGAGCGTTTGTAATTGCAGATATTGTGGAGGAAAGCAGTGAAATTAAATCATTCTACCTAAGTCCTAAAGATAATCAAGCCATTGCCAACTATCTTCCAGGACAGTATATTTCGGTGAAGACATTTGTTCCTGCATTAGGACATGAACAGCCAAGACAGTATAGTTTATCATCAGCCTTCAACCCAGATCATTACAGAATATCCGTGAAGAGAGAAAAAAACATTCAGAATTTGCCTGATGGGGTTGTTTCAAATGTATTGCATCAAAAAATATTAGGTGATGAAATATGGGTCAGCGCTCCTGCCGGTGTTTTTTATGCCAATCCAATATCTGAAGATCCGTTGGTACTAATAAGCGGCGGCGTAGGCGTAACTCCATTGTTAAGCATGCTGGAAACTAAAAAAAATACGCTACAGAATAACACGGTAGTCTGGCTTCATAGCTGTAGAGATGAAAATGTACACGCATTTAAAGACCATGTAAATCAACTAAACACTAATAATCAATGGCTTACTACTCATGTTTTTTATGAAACTATTGAAAATGAGTCTCATTTTGTCAGAAAAGGAAGAATAAACTTACATGAAATTAAAGAGGAAATTCTTATTGATAAAGCAAAGTATTACATTTGTGGACCCGAAGCATTTATTAAAGCTCAATATGACTCTTTACTACAGCTAGGTATTGCCAAAGAAGATATTCTCTATGAGGAGTTTGGGCCTCAACTGCTTCATCTAAATTAAAAATCAATGAAACTGAACCATTTTACCGACTATAGTTTACGAGTATTAATTTATCTAAATCAAAACGATAAGGCTTCTTCATGTTCTTTGGATGAATTATCCGGAAAACTGAATATACTCCGTAATCATCTTATTAAAGTGGTTCAGTTTCTAGCTCAAAAAGACCTAGTCATAACGAAAAGAGGAAAAAATGGTGGAATTACCATTTCTGAAAAAGCTAATAAGACTGGATTAGGAAGTCTCATCCATTTATTGGAACAAGATGATACCCCCATCATTAATTGTTTTGCAAAATCTTGTGTGTTTGTCTCCTATGATTGTAAACTAAAATCATTTTTAGACACCGCTTATCAAGCTTTTATTGACAGTATGAACCAGCATCATTTATCTGACCTCGCTTTTAACCATTGGGAAATTATCTTTGCCAATCAGAAAAATGCTACAAACAGTAATTAAAAGCCTGTTTATTACGGCTATCATCACTTTTACATTAAGCTCATTACACAATAGTGAAAAGATTGATGACGAATATTTTATGTATGACTGGTTAGAGGCATGGTCTATTGCACTGACGATAACTTTAACATTCAATATTCTTATTTTTCCCAATTGTAAATTCATGAGAAAAAACTGAACAAATCCATTAAAAAGTTTTTGCTATAAAATTTGTCTTATCCTTCATACATATACGTCGTCAGATAATGCAGTTCAGATTTGCTTGCTTCTTTCGACTCTTCTTTTGCCTGTTCCAGTGAATACTGGGTATTGATTTCTTTTTTCTGGAATACAAAAGAGTTATTAGCATTCTTATCCACCACATCATTAAAGATATGTTCTATTTCGGAATTCGCTAATGAAGCAAAACTTATATCTTCGAAGCCATACATCAGCCTCAGATCGTCAAACTGTTTAAAGTTATCGTTTACAAATCCTTGTAAATGAGCCTTGGAATCAAAATTACCTGCCCAGATGTTGTAGGCATATTTTTTCTTTTTAGGCTTATCCAAAATACTTTGGTACACGAAGTTTTCACCAAGATATGCTTCTCTTACCTGCGGATCATTAGCCAGGTCTTCCGGAAGTCCTTCTTTCAGGATCTTTCCTTCAAACATAATATAAGTTTTGTTGGTAATTGCCAAAGTCTGCTGTACGTTGTGGTCGGTAATCAGGATTCCGATATTCTTATCCACTAAGCTTCTTACAATTTTCTGGATATCTTCTACTGCAATAGGGTCTACTCCTGCAAAAGGTTCATCCAACAGGATAAAATTCGGGCTTGTGGCAAGACAACGTGCAATTTCTGTTCTACGTCTCTCTCCTCCGGAAAGAAGATCTCCTCTGTTTTTACGAACATGCTGTAAAGAAAATTCTTCAATCAGTTCATCACATTTGATCTGCTGCTCTCGCTTTGAAAGCTTAGTCAGCTGTAATACTCCCATAATATTCTCTTCTACAGACAGCTTTCTGAAAACGGAAGCTTCCTGAGCAAGATAACCGATTCCTTTTTGGGCTCTACGATACATTGCATCTGTAGTAATTTCCTGTTTATCCAGGAAAATTTTCCCTGAAGTGGGCTTAACCAACCCTACGATCATATAAAACGATGTGGTTTTCCCTGCTCCATTCGGACCCAGCAAACCTACAATTTCCCCCTGTTGAACCTGTACAGAAACGCCTTTTACAACTTTTTTAGGACCGTATTCTTTGATTAAGTTTTCTCCTCGTAAAATCATAGGGCAAATATATCAAAAATATAAATTCTCTTTTACAGCAATATCAACTTTATTATCTGAAAATATAAACCTGTCTGGTTTTTACCTTATTGTAACTTTTTCTTAATTAAGACTACTTATCATATAATCAATCAACCTATTACAAATAATAAAAAATGGAAAATTACGGTTATACAAAAACGGAAAATAGGCAGAGCTACCAAAATAATGCTCCTTACCGCTCGGAAAAGAAAATTCCTGCGGCATTATTAGGTATTCTCGTAGGCTGGCTGGCCTTAAACAAGTTTTATCTGGGATACACCAAAGAAGGTATTATTCAGCTGGTGCTTAATATTGTTACTTTAGGTGCTGCTTCTGTTATCCCTTTTATTGAAGGCATTCTGTACCTGTTTATGAATGATAGGCAATTTGATGACACCTATGTTTACGGAAGAAAAGGCTGGTTATAAAATGACACCTTCTCTGAAAGCTGATCAGCAAGATCGAATTCTGACAATCCCTTTATTAGCTCAAGGATTAATGATGGTTTACTATTTAATTTCCATAATTTTACCGGCTTCAAATCAAGAATTAAATTATTATGGAAAACAATCAGGAACTGACAGATCTGCTTGCATTAGATCTGGGTCTTAATATTACCAACCGAAGGCCCTATGCCAAAGAAGTATTTAAATGGCAGGATATCGACCTCCTTCCACATTCTTCTGCTGATACGCTGCTTTGTGAAATCTTTGAATGGAATGGCCGGAACTGGAGAACAACGGGAAATAATCTTATCGGCTATTTATTCTCTGATGAGGCTTTAAGAACCGTCAAAGCACAGCTAATCAATACGCCCAAGCATCCTGCTCTCATCCCTGACTTTGAGTTTACCAAAGACAGCATGATTGAATATGGTCTGGCATTACCATCGTTATTCAATATCGGTATCAACGGGAATATTAAAGAAGCTAAAAGCTTTTCTGTAAGGGTCAATAATGTTACCAAATCCAGAATCACCAATATTGATTCTCCCGGTATTGAAATTCTGAAGAACTATTCACTTTTCACACAGGAAAGCTCTAAAACCTACAGGAGAAATATCAAGTTTAATTATCTGAGTACTTCGTTATTCTATGCGGAAAGTGTGGAAATTTTTCTGGAAAAAGAATCTGCTGTCGGCTTAGACTTAAGTTTTCAGACTCAGAATGTAGAAGTGGAAACCAGGACTGATACAGAAACTGAAAAACATTTCGTATTAAAATATTCCGGAAATCAGGCCCCTTTTGCAGCAAAATTTACGAAAGGAAAAGATTTCAATATTATGTAATCAATATGTATTCTTTCACCTCTGACATGGATCATAAAAAACCGGCCGTTCTATAAGAACAGCCGGTTTCATATTTAATACTGGATTAATCAGGACACGCTAAATGCTCTACAACACATGGCTTTTGATCTTTATTATTTCTTCTTGAAATAGGTTGAACCACATCTATTTTTTATGGAGATGAGGTTTTAAAAAACAGATTATCAACTCGTCATTAACGTTCGTATCCTGATTCAGCAGTTCATTATTTATTCAACAAAATTGCAGCTTCTTTTGCAAAGTAAGTAAAGATCATATCAGCACCGGCTCTTTTGAAGCACGTAAGACTTTCAATGATCGTTTTATCATTATCCAGCCAGCCGTTCTGTGCAGCCGCTTTTACCATTGCATATTCTCCGCTTACGTTATATACCGCAATAGGAAGATCAATAGCTTCGCGCACTTTGGAAACGATGTCCAGGTACGGAAGTCCCGGTTTGATCATGATAACATCAGCCCCTTCTTCAATATCTTTATACACTTCGTTTAATGCCTCACGCGAATTGTGGAAATCCATCTGATATGTTTTTTTATCTTTCGGAATTTCCATATCATCCTTAGGAGCACTGTCTAAAGCGCTTCTGAAAGGTCCATAGAAAGAACTTGCATATTTGGCAGCATAGCTTACGATTCCTACATCAGCAAATCCGCTTTCTTCCAATGCTTCACGAATCACCATTACTCTGCCGTCCATCATATCACTAGGTGCCACAAGGTCTGCTCCTGCTTCTGCGTGAGATACTGACATTCTGGCCAATGCATCATTGGTAGCATCATTTAAAACTTTACCGTTTTCAATAATTCCGTCATGACCATAGATTGAATAAGGATCTAATGCCACATCCGGCATAATAATCATTCCCGGAACGGCATCTTTGATCGCTTTGATCGTGTTCTGCATTAATCCGTCTTTGTTCCAGGCTTCTTTTCCGGTGTTGTCTTTTAAGTGTTCTGACACTTTCATGTACAAATTGACAGCTTTTACACCCAAAGAAAATAATTCCTTACATTCCTTCACTGTTAAATCTATACTCCGCCTAAAAATTCCCGGCATCGACGGGATCGCTTCCTGCTTGTTTTCGCCCTCCATTACGAAGATCGGCATTACAAAATCATCAGTTGTAAGCACATTTTCTCTTACCAAACTTCTGATAGATTCATTAACTCTAAGTCTTCTATTTCTTGAATGTATCATTTTGGAATACTTTTTGAATAAGTTTCTACAAATTTAATATAAGTTCTACAAAAAACTATTGTAAGAAATTGCAGAATTTATTATATTTGTTATATATATTCGAGAAATTATAAATTTGATGAAAAAACTTTTACTTTTAATTCTACTTACAGGCACTTTTGTTGGATTTTCCAACAATTTAAAAGCTCAACTGAGAGAGCCCGGTTCCATCACTCAAAAAGCTGATGATGGAGTGTTGCTTGCCTATCCAAATCCCGCAAAGGATTTTCTTATCGTTAAGGCAAAAGATTCTTCTTTAAGAATCAAAAGTGTGACTTTCTATTCTATTTTGGGTATGCAGGTTGCCAGCTATACCGTAAATATGAACTCCGGCGAGATTAATATTGAAAAATTAAAACCCGGAAAATATATGATCCGATATCTTTTAAGTGACAACATGCAAAAAGTTACTCAAATCGTAAAACAATAAATTAGAATCCTGATAATCATCAGGATTTTTTCTTTTACTTCATTCTATTTTAATATTTCCGTAACTTTCAGCACTTTTTTATACTAATTGTAAAAAGACAATTTAATGCTAAAAGCTGAACATATTAAAAAGACCTATAATGCCGGGAAAAAAGTGGCACTGGATGATTTTAGTATCCATGTTCCACAAGGCAGTATTTATGGCCTTTTAGGACCCAATGGGGCTGGAAAAACTTCTTTCATCCGGATCATCAACCAAATTACCCAAGCCGACTCAGGAGAAATCTTCATCAATGGAGAGAAACTGAATCCCAACCATATCAGAGATATCGGATATATGCCCGAAGAAAGAGGGCTGTATAAGAATATGAGTGTAGGTGATCAGATTCTTTATTTCGGAGAACTGAAAGGCATGAGTAAGAATGATGCTCTGAATGAAGCTAAAAAATGGTTTGATAAACTTAACATCGATCAATGGTGGAAAAAGAAGCTTTCTGAGCTTTCAAAAGGGATGGCCCAAAAAATTCAGTTTGTGGTCACAGTACTCCACCGACCTCATCTTTTAATTCTGGATGAGCCTTTCTCAGGTTTTGACCCTGTAAATGCCAACTTAATCAAAGATCAGATTATTGATCTTAAAAATAATGGTACAACGATTATTCTTTCTACCCACAGAATGGAAAGTGTGGAGGAAATGTGTGATTATGTTGCTTTGATCAACAATTCCAAGAAAATCATTGACGGGAAGGTTTTTGATGTAAGGGAAAGATTCAAGAAAAACATTTTTGGAATTACACTTTCTGAAGTAAATAGTGATGAACTTGAAAGTTTTAAAAACAAGTACGAGATTTTTAATTTTTCAAATGAGAATAATCTTATTTCTTTTGATCTGAAAAATGAGGCCAGCCAGAATAATATTCTTCTTGACCTGGTACATGTAGGCAAAGTGAGATCATTCGACGAGAGAATTCCGAGTATGAATGAAGTATTTATTAATGCCGTAAGTAACCATTCTTAATTTTATGAAAAACATTTTTTTAATTACAAAAAGAGAATTTCTTACGCAGGTTAAGAAAAAATCATTCATTATACTGACCTTATTAGCCCCTATCCTGATCATTGCTTTCGGAGCCGTGATCGGTTTAATGTTTAAAGCTAATGAATCGCACAGCATTATAGAAGTAGTAGACAAAAGCGGACTTTTCATGAATCAGCTGAAGTCGAACGATAAGTTAAATTATGTAATTGTTTCTGCTGCCGACGAAAAGTCTAAGATTAACAATTTAAAAGGCAATGAATCTCTGGATGGTATTCTGATATTACCGGAGTTGAAAAACAACAATTTTGACGAGCTTGAAAAAGAAACCCGACTGGTTATTAATACTAAAATAGGTTTTGATACCAAACAAAGAATCGTTTCTGACATTACCAATGTTGTTAAAAAAGAAAAAATCAAACAACTGGGTATTCAGGAGGTTCAGCTGGATGATCTTGATAAAAGTTTCAGCCTAAAAACCATTAATGTTACGAATAACAATAAAGAGGATTCTGATCTTTCTTTTGGAGTAAAATCTGGGCTTAGTATGGTTCTGATGTATGTTACTTTTATGTTTATCATTATTTATGGGGTAAGAGTAATGCGAAGTGTACTTGAAGAAAAGAACAACCGCGTGGTGGAAATTATCATTTCCTCTGTAAAACCATTTGAACTGATGATGGGAAAAATTCTGGGGGTAACTCTGGTTGCACTCACTCAGTTTATCATCTGGATCACGATGTCTGTTATTGGGGCATTGGTTCTGAATACCGGTTTCTCAACTCTTCAAAAAGGGATGCCCGGTGGGAATAACGAGATCGCGAGTAAGCTTGATATGAGCCAGCTTGCCACTCAGATTTCTCACAGTTTACTGGAACTGAATTTCCCATTGATCATTTTTGTATTCATTGTTTTTTTCCTGTTAGGATATATTTTCTACAGTTCTATCTATGCAGCTATCGGTTCCGCTGTGGATAATGAAACAGAAACCCAACAGTTCACTTTATTTGCCGTTTTACCTTTGATGCTGGGAATGTATGGAAGTTTTACAATCATGAACAATCCTGATGGCCCGTTAGGCTTCTGGCTCTCAATTATTCCATTTACGTCTCCTGTTGCGATGATTGCAAGAATTCCGTTTGGGGTTCCTGCATGGCAGATTGCCTTATCAATTGCTTTGTTATTGGGAACAACGATTTTCATGATCTTCCTGGCTGGAAAAATCTACCGTGTAGGTATTCTTATGTATGGCAATAAAGCGACTTTAAAAGAGATTTGGAAGTGGATTAAAGGATAGTACTACAAAAGAGTAAATTGCTTTTTGTAATTCTATAAATACTAACTTTATAAAAAACAAAAATCCCGGAAATTAAAATTTCCGGGATTTTTTATATTCTGAATAAATATTTTATTTGAATATGTAGCTTAAGGTAAGTGCCAGAACCTGTTCTGATTTTTTCTTATCAGTACCCTTTGTCTCTTTTGCAAGGCCAGGGTAAGTATCAGCAAGACCTAAATCATATTTTATAGCTACTTCGAGTTGTCTCTTGTAGCTATATCCTATTCCCAGTCCTAATCCCCAGTTAAAGCTGTTTGCCTTTCCATTGACGCCCGCCGGCTGTTTAGGATCGGTAACATCCGGATCATAGTAGGGTCTGTTGGCAGGTGCATTTTTAACATTTTGGTTTAATAAAAAGTTAAATCTTGGTCCTATCAATCCAAAGAATTCTGATTCTGCTTCAGAAAAGTATCCTTTGAAATAAAGAGGTACACTCAGGTAGTTATTGCCATATACTGCGTTATAACCATCTACTCCTTTAGCATCTTTGTCTTTCCCTGTTTCTCCTGCACCGTAATACTCAACTTCAGGTTGAATAAAGAACTGGTTTGCCTTTCCTACGGGAATCAGCGCCAAAGCTCCACCTTGAAAAGTGTACCTTGGGCCGGAAGGATTATGGGCATTGGATACTCGAGAGTAGTTTAAACCTCCTGTAACTCCGAATCTTGTACTTTTCCATTGCACTTGTGCAAAAGATAAAGCAGACAGAGCGAGAGCAGAGGCCAATAAAAGTTTTTTCATATGATTTGGGTTTTATATTATCCTAGAATTTTTGCTACAGTAGCACCAATATCAGCAGGAGAATCAACTACGTTGATACCATTTTCTCTCATGATCTCCATTTTTGCCTGAGCTGTATCTTCTGCACCACCTACAATAGCACCGGCGTGTCCCATTGTTCTTCCTTTTGGAGCTGTTTGTCCAGCGATAAATCCTACAACCGGCTTAGTAGATCCGCTTGATTTGTACCATCTTGCTGCTTCTGCTTCAAGACCTCCACCAATTTCACCGATCATTACAACAGCTTCAGTTTCCGGGTCGTTGATGAATAATTCCAAAGCTTCTCTTGTTGTAGTTCCAATGATTGGGTCACCACCGATTCCGATTGCTGTAGAAATACCGTAACCAGCTCTTACAACCTGATCAGCAGCTTCATAAGTAAGGGTACCTGATTTTGAAACGATACCTACTTTACCTTTTTTGAAAACGAAACCTGGCATAATACCAATTTTAGCTTCTTCAGAAGTAATGATCCCAGGGCAGTTTGGTCCGATTAATCTGCAGTCTCTGTCTGCGATATAAGATTTCACTTTCACCATATCAGCTACAGGAATACCTTCAGTAATACATACAATTACTTTGATCCCTGCTTCAGCAGCTTCCATAATAGCATCTGCTGCAAATGCCGGTGGTACGAAAATAATACTTACGTTTGCTCCAGCTTTTTCTACTGCATCAGCCACTGTATTAAATACCGGCTTCCCCAAGTGCTCGCTACCTCCTTTTCCTGGAGTAACACCACCTACTACGTTGGTTCCGTATTCAATCATCTGGCTAGCGTGGAAAGTACCCTCGTTCCCTGTAAATCCTTGTACAATTACTTTAGAATCTTTGTTTACTAAAATTGACATTTTATTGTTGTTTTAATTTATTTATTATTTTATTAATGATCACAAATTTACTCAAATTTCTTTGATATTGGGTAAAACCTTTTGAATTGTTTATTTGAGATTTCTCAGTTTTACTTCTTTTTTCAGATACGTTTTAAAATCCTCTGCAAACATCCCAATATAGGTTCCTTTTTCCAGATCTCTGTTTACTCCTGTTTTCCCAAGGAGCACAGTTCCGCTTTCTACTTTATTGCCAGAAGCGATACCCACCTGACCCCATAATGTAACTTCGTCACCAATGATGCAGCATCCGGCGATTCCTACCTGCGAGGCAATCAGGCATTTTTTCCCAATGACGGTGTCATGTCCAATCTGGATCTGATTATCCAAAACAGAGCCTTCTCCTATGATCGTAGAGTCTGTAACTCCTCTGTCAATGGTACAGCCATTTCCGATTTCCACATTATTTTCGATCACTACATTTCCCACTGAAATTAAACGGTCAAAGTGACCATCCAATTTTCTGTAATAAAATGCGTCACCACCTAAAACGGTGTTGGACTGTATAATGACATTATCACCTATCACCGTTCTGTCACCAATGACAACATTAGGGAAAATAAGGCTGTTTTTTCCGATTTTCACATTATTTCCAATAACTGCGGAACGATGGATCTTTGTACCCTCTCCTATTTCAGCATCGTGAAGTTCTTCTGTGAAGTTATAGATTCTTGTAAAATGCGTATTGATCTTATTGAAGTCTCTGAAAGGATCTTCAGATACTAAAAGAGCCTTTCCTTCCGGACAGTCCACTTCTTTATCAATCAAAATAATGGTAGCTGCAGAGTTTAGTGCTTTATCGTAGTATTTGGGATGGTTCACAAATACGATATCTCCAGGTTTTACCATATGAATTTCATTGGTACCCAATACTTCAAAATCTTCAGGGCCAATAAATCTAGAGCCTATTAAATCGGCAATCGTTTTAAGCTTTTGCGGAGAATGGAATCTCATAACAATAGATTTTCTTATAAAACAAAATTCGGAATGCTAGTGCAAACCGAATTTATGTAAATTTTATTTATTATTTCACTCTTTCTAAGTAGCTACCGTCTTCAGTACTTACTTTAATTCTGTCTCCAGGTTCAATGAACAAAGGAACCATTACTCTTGCACCTGTTTCAACGATCGCGTTTTTAAGAGCATTTGTTGCTGTATTTCCTTTTACTCCGGGATCAGCTTCAATAACATCCAGATATACTGATTGTGGAAGTTCAGCAGAAAGAGGTGTTTCGTCAGCTTCTTTCAAAATGATTGTCACTTCTTCACCAGCTTTCATAAACTGAGAGTTTTCAATCATCTCTTTGTTGATGTATAATTGAGAGAAGTCATCATTATTCATGAAGTGGAATCCGTTCTCATCATCGTAAAGATATTGGAATTTTCTTGTGATCACTTTTACTTCGTCAATTTTGTGTCCTGCAGAGAAAGTATTATCAATTACTTTACCGTTAGTCACTGACTTTAATTTTGTTCTTACGAAAGCAGGTCCTTTCCCTGGCTTTACGTGAAGGAACTCGATTACTTTAAAAATATCATTGCTATATTCGATGCAAAGACCTTTTCTTATATCGTTACTTGTTGCCATTACTATATATTATCTTTTTTTACTTAAATCTTTATTGACAGTAAGCGAATTTGCTTTTCAACTCTGCTTAGTTGCTATCTTTGCTTGTTCCGTAGCCTTTCACAATACCTCTTGGTGAGTTTTGGATAAACTGTAGAATTTCGTCTCTTTCTGCAGTAGGAAGCATTTCTTTTTCAATATATGCCAACGCTTGAGAAACGTTCATCTTCATCTGGAAGATTGCTCTGTAGATTTTTTGAATTTCGAAAATCTTTTCGTTGGAGAATCCTCTTCTTCTAAGTCCAACAGAGTTTATTCCTGCATAAGAAATAGGGTCTCTTGCTACTTTTACATAAGGAGGGATATCTTTTCTGATCAACGATCCACCGGAAATCATGGTATGTTTACCAATCTTACCAAACTGCTGTACAGCTGACAGACCGCCCATTACCGTAAAATCACCGATCTCCACGTGTCCTGCGATACCACATCCGTTGGCAATAATTACATTATCACCTATGATACAGTCATGCGCTACGTGTGAAGTAGCCATGATAAGGCAGTTACTTCCCACTTTCGTAAACCCTAGGGCTTTGGTTCCTCTGTTTACGGTTACACATTCTCTTAAGGTAGTGTTATCTCCAATGATCGTCTGCGTGTCTTCACCATCAAACTTCAAATCCTGAGGGATTGCAGAAATTACAGTGCCTGGAAAGATCTTACAGTCTTTTCCGATTCTTGCACCTTCCATAATAGTAACGTTGGGACCAATCCAGGTTCCTTCTCCAATTTCTACATCCCCAGCAATTGTAGTAAAAGGTTCTACAATTACATTTTTGCTGATTTTCGCACGTTTATCTACGGCTGCTAATTGATGAATCATTTAATCAACTTTATTTTTTGCAACTTGAGCCATAAGCTCTGCTTCTACTACCACTGAATCACCCACATATCCGTATCCCTGCATATGAACGATACCTCTTCTTATGGGCTCTATCAATTCAATTTTGAAAATAATAGTATCTCCGGGAACTACCTTTTTTTTGAACTTTACTTTATCAATTTTGATGAAATAAGTGGAATAGTTTTCAGGATCCGGAACACTTGCCAATACAAGAATACCTCCGGTCTGTGCAAGGGCTTCAACCTGAAGAACTCCCGGCATTACAGGCTCCTTAGGGAAGTGTCCTACAAAGAACGGTTCATTCATTGTTACATTTTTCAACCCTACTACATGAGAGTCTGAAAGCTCAAGAACCTTATCAATCAATAAGAATGGTGGTCTGTGCGGCATCAACTTCATAATTCCGTTGATGTCAAATACTGGTTCTTTGGTTAGATCAAAGTCAGGAACGTTTTTCTTTTTCTGCAATTTCCATTGGCGGTTCAGTTTTTTCGCAAACTGGGTATTTACAAAATGTCCCGGTTTGTTGGCAATAACTTTACCTTTGATTTTTACACCTGCCAAAGCTAAGTCACCGATTACATCCAGTAATTTGTGTCTAGCAGCTTCGTTAGGATAATTTAAATTAAGATTGTCAAGAATTCCGTTTGGTCTTATAGACACGTGGTCTTTTCCAAAGGCTTTCTTTAATTTTTCTGTTGTTTCAGGAGTAAGATCTTTGTCTACGTATACGATAGCATTAGAAATATCACCTCCTTTGATCAATCCGTGATCTAAAAGCATCTCCAATTCATGCAGGAAGCTGAAAGTTCTTGCTGATGAGATTTCGTCTTTAAATTCTGAGATATTTTTAAGAGTGGCATTTTGAGTTCCTAATACTTTAGTACCAAAATCTACCATAGTGGTTACCTCGTAGGTATCTGAAGGAATAATAGTAATTTCCGAACCTGTAGCCGGATCACTGTATGTAAGAACTTCTTTTACTACCAGATATTCTCTGGGAATATTTTGTTCTACGACTCCAACACTTTCAATAGCTTCAACAAAATATTTTGAAGATCCATCCAAAATAGGTGGCTCAGAAGCGTCCATTTCCAACATTGCATTGTCAATATCACAACCTACCAAGGCTGCTAAAAGATGTTCGCAAGTGGTAATTTTCACTCCTAATTTTTCCAATGTCGTTCCTCTCTCTGTTGCTACAACATAATTGACATCTGCTTCTACCTGAGGGTGACCCTCCAAGTCTGTTCTTACGAACACAAAACCTGTATTTTCTTTAGCAGGTTTAATGGTAAGTTTTACTTCTTTACCTGTGTGAAGTCCAATTCCGGAAAGGGTTACCTCTTCCTGAAGCGTTTTTTGCATATCACTCATTAGGATTATCTTTTGAGTTATTCTCAAGATTATTTATTCTGTTTACTATTTCAGTGAAATTTCTGAAATGAACATAACTTCTCAAATAGTCATTGTAACTGATGGCTGGTGAGCCATACAATGTCTCTTTATCATTAACACTGGAATTCACGCCGCTCTGCGCCTGAATTTTCACCTGGTTACCGATTTTAATATGTCCAACAATTCCAACCTGACCTCCAATTTGATTCCAGTCACCGATTGTGGTAGAGCCTGCAATTCCGGCTTGTGCCGCAATTACATTGTTCTGACCAATTTTCACATTGTGAGCAATCTGAATCAGATTATCTATTTTTGTTCCTTTTCCAATGATGGTAGATCCTATTGTAGCTCTGTCGATACTACAGTTTGAACCAATTTCTACATCATCTTCAATAATTACATTTCCAAGCTGCGGAATTTTTTTGAATCCTTCAGCGGTCGGCTGAAAACCAAAACCATCACCTCCTACTACCGTATTGGAATGAATCACACAATTGTCTCCGATGATACAGTAATCATAAATTCTGGCTCCACTGTCTATTTTACAGTTTTTACCAATCTTTACGCCTTTTCCTATGTACACATGCGGATAGATCTGCGATCCGTCACCAATTTTAGCCTTTTCCGAAACATATGTAAATGCTCCGATATAGGCATTATCACCTATCACAGCTGTATCATGGATGGATGAGCCATCTTCTATTCCTTCTTTTCTTCCTCTCATTTCCTGATATAAATTCATCAGGACCTGAAAAGAAAGATAAGCATCTTTTACTACGATTAAGGTAGGGATATAATTATTTTCATTCAGAAGTTTTTCTGAAATGATGATAACAGAACATTTAGAGGTATCTAAAAAATGAGAAAATCGATCTTGTGCTATAAAAGAAAGATGCCCTGATTCCCCATTTTCAATTGGTGAAACTCCCGTAATAAGTGCATTCTCGTCACCTATTATTTTTCCGTCAATAAAACTTGCAATTTGCGAAGCTGTAAATTCCATATTCTGCAAAGATAAGAAATTCTATAATTTGCAAACATTTTTTGGTTTCAGATCGTAAATTTTAATATTATTTAAGAATCTGACTGAGGGATATCTCTCGGAAACATAAGAATATAGCGTGTTGTTTTATTTACCATAAGACCCGATAAAAGCTGATCTTCAGACTCATGAAGTCTTGTTCTCTTCCCATTTTTCTGCAACAGATAGATAGGTTGCTTCTCTGCATGATACGGCAGAAGTTTTCTTTTTATCTCGTGTACCAATTCTTTTCCGTTATCAATTCCGAAAAATCGATTGGTATTTTCTACTTTTTCATCAATGATTTCCTGGCTGAAAGGATGTGACGAGATAATAGTTTTGGGTAAATTTCTTTGGATAACACATTTACACCAATATGACAGGATAAAATCATCTGAATTCTGCCATTCTTTCATTGCCTGAATGACATCATTATCATCAAGCTGGGTAAATCTTTCTACATCTTCATCTGTTGCTGCACTTTTCTCACGGTATAAAAAGTATTTTAAATTTTCTGTTGCAGGAAGCTCTTTCCCCTCAGCAACCAGATATTTTGCTCTTTCCAGGATTTTAACTAAAAGAAATTCTGCCAGTGCTGATGTCTTATGATAGTATACCTGCCAGTACATAAACATTCTTGCTGTCAGAAAATTTTCAATGGAATAAATTCCTTTTGCATCAACTACCAGTTCTCCTTCTTCGCAGACATTCATCATTGAAATAATTCTCTGGGTATTAATATTCCCTTCGGAAACTCCTGTAAAAAAGCTGTCTCTCTTCAGATAATCCAATCTGTCCACATCCAATTGAGAAGAAATAAGCTGATTGAAAAATTTCCTATGATATTTCCCCTGAAACATTTCAATAGCCATCGACAGTTGCCCCTGGAATTTCTCATTCAGTTTATGCATTAATAAAAGCGAAAGATTTTCATGATGCCAGTCATCCATCAGCATACTTTCCAGTGCATGAGAAAAGGGTCCATGACCAATATCATGTAGTAAAATAGCCAGCATAGCTCCTTTTTCTTCTTCTTCAGAAATATCAACTCCTTTCTGTTTCAGAGTCTCCAGGGCAGTAAACATAAGGTGCATTGCTCCCAAAGCATGATGAAACCTTGTATGGGTAGCCCCCGGGAAAATCAAGTTTAAAAGTCCGGTCTGTCCGATTCGTCTTAATCTCTGAAAATAGGGATGTTCAACAATGTCAAATAAAATTTCGTGTGGAATTTTAATAAATCCATGAACAGGATCGTTGATGATTTTTAGCTTGTTCTGCATTGAAAGGTCAATATTAGTAAACAAAGTTAGGGATTTTAAATTTGAGGGTTTTATTAAATAACCGTTACAATCTCTGAAAACTTCTATATCCGAGTTTTATAGCTTTTTACTTAATTTTTCAATTTTCTAAAACTTTTTTGCACCTGTTACATTAAAAATTTATCTTTGAGAGAGAAACACAATAGCCTTTAATGAGGAAGTACTTTCTTTTCATTTTATTCTTTTTAAGTTTAAATTTTTCCGCACAGGTTTTATCTGAAACACAAAAACTGGAATCTCTATGCAGGGTCTGGGGATTTTTAAAATACTACCATCCTACTATAGCAAAAGGAAATACAGACTGGAATGAGCAGCTTATCCAAAAAATCGGGGAGCTTGAAAAGATTGACAATAAGGCCTCATTAAATCGTTTATACATGAACTGGATTGAAAGTTTGGGGAAAACTGATCCTTGTAAAGACTGCACAAAGACAGATAACAAGATCTATTTTCTTAAAAACTTTGATCTGAACTGGATCAACAATTCCAATATTTTCTCTGAAGATACTGCTCAGAAACTTCATTATATTGAGAATAACAGGAATACCGGAAACAATTATTATCTAGGAAAATCGGGAAAACAGATCTATTTCAGAAACGAGAATTCCTACGGTTCAACATTTACCTCCAAAGCAGTCGGTTTATTAGAATTATTCAGATACTGGAATTATGTGGAGTATTTTTTTCCCTATAAATATGAAACTGATGAAAATTGGAATGATGTACTCACAGAGATGATTCCCAAATTTCTCAACGTCAACAGTGATGAAAATTATCATTTAACATTAGCTGAGCTTGTTACTAAAACTGATGATTCTCATGCTTATC